>CP107216.1:2015000-2378857 GCA_025757645.1 Clostridiales bacterium | reverse complement strand
GTGCGCGCGGGTGCATTTTTTGCACCGGCCATGGTATTATCAGGGAATACACTGAAAGGAGCGGCAGCATGGCAGCATTTCAGATACCGCGCACGCCGCACACGACGAACAAGACCATCCGCTTTCCGGACGATGTCATCGCAGACGTGGAGGCGGCCATCGCGGGTAAGGACTGCACGTTTTCCGCGTTTGTGATCGCGGCGGTGCGCAGCGCGCTCGCGCAGCTGGCCGAATCGCCGGAGGCATGAACGCGCCTTGCGCGCGGGCGCGGGGTGTAGTATAATGCAGGAAAATACCTGTATCAGGAGTGACCGATATGGCAGACAAACCGAAAACGAATGTGGATAAGTTCTTTGAGATTTATGATGCCGACCCCGCCCTGCAGGCGCGCGTGCAGCAGGCGATGGACAGCTATCCCGGCAGTCTCGAGATCCGTGACGTGATGACCGAGCACGTGCTCCTGCCGGTGGCGGAGGAGTTGGGCCTGCCCTTCACGCTCAAGGAGCTGCGTAATTATGAGCTGCTCAAGTGGGGCCGCCAGCACCAGGACCGCGAGCTGACGGACGACGAGATGGCGGCCGACGACGAGACGACCTACTGGCTGCTCGACCGCGGCTGGTCGAACGACGAGGCTGCCTTCTGCGGGGATAAGCATTGAGGTATGCAAAAAAGGCGCGCACCGGCTGGTGCGCGCCTTTGCTATATTCATATCTTTTTACAGTCGGCTGCGGATGTCCTCCACATCGCGCTTCACGCCCTGAATGAACAGCGCGGCGTCGAGGCTGTAGGCCATGGCGTCGAAGCCCCTGCGGAAGCCGTCGACCACGCCGTCGGCCGTGCCGGTGAAGAACATGCAGTACTTTCCGGCCGCACGGCAGGCGGCGACGATGCGCGTGATGGCCGCCTGAAATTCCGGCGCGTCAAACTGTCCCGGCATGCCCATCGAGATCGACAGGTCAAACGGCCCGACGAAGATGCCGTCCACGCCGTCCACGGCGCAGATGTCCTCGATGATATCGAGCGCCTCGGCGGTCTCGCACTGCGGGAAGAGCAGGGTCTCGCCGTTGAAGTGGCGCATGGTCTCCGGCACGGAGCCGAGCCCGTCAAAGCCCCAGCCGTCCTTGCGCGACGGGCAGAAGCCCCGCTGGCCGATGGGGTAATATTTCGCGTAGTTCACGAGCTCCTGCACCTGCTCGAGCGTCTTGACGTTCGGCACGATCAGGCCCTGCACGCCGACGTCGAGCAGCTTGAGCACGGCGGGGCGGCTGATCTCGCGCACGCGCGCGAGCGGGCAGATGCCGCTCAGCTCGGCGGCGCGCACGAGCGCGGCGGTGGTCTCAGCCTCGATGGGGGAGTGCTCGTTGTCGATGATGGCAAAGTCGAGCCCCGTGCGGCCGAGGCACTCCATGAGGCTCACGCTGGCGGTGTCAAAAAAGGTGCCGATGGGCTGCGCGCCGGCGGCAAGTTTCTGTTTGAGTGTGTTTTCCATGCGGATTCCTCCTTATCTTGTCTCAATGCCCCGATTATACGTGCATTTTGGCGGGATGGCAAGCACCGCTGAAAAGAGGGATGCAACTTTGCATCCCTCTTTTTCATGCTTGAATCACATATAACGAGCCAATGTTTTGTGCAGCAGATCGTTGTATTGTTCCAGATCATATACACTTGTCAGGTTAAATTTTTGGCCCTTTTTCTCCTCGTCAGGCACAATCAGTGTTTTCACTGTGTCGGTGAGTTTTAAGCGGCAAATCCATTTGCGGGTATTTTTCTTGTAGAGAATATTGATATAGGATTCGGTGTCCTTATATGTAATGTCTTGCAGGTCAACGACGTCTTTCAGCAGGTTTTTGATGATGAAGTAGGCTTCCAGTTCCTCTTCCGTTGTCACGATTTTCGATTCGTTGCTGTCAGAAACATCCGCATCTTTTTCTGTACTTACTGGTTCCGCCGTTGGCTTTTCAGAGACGGAAACGCTGCCGCCAGAGCCGCCGAGCGCGTTTTTGATTTTATCGTTCATTGTACAGCTCTTTCAATTCATCGGCGGTATAGTTCGTGCCGAACCGGCGATTGATGAGGCCGCGCGTGATGCCCCAATTCCAGCCGTATTTGTGAACCATACGGTACATGACCCTATAGATTTCTGCCCGCATGCGTATCCCCCCAAGAACGCATTACCTTCAGTTCCGCCCGGGTGCAGTGCGCCCGGGCGGTTGTTATTGCCTGTGTGTTACCAGGCGTCAACGCTCGTCAGCTCAAACGAAGCGAACTGTTCCGTATCAAGCGTCATGGCCGTGTATTTCCACGTAGAATCTGGTGTCAGGTCACTGATATTGTCGATGGCAGTACCGATCTGGTTGCCGTCCTGATCGTACAGCGCGAAGGTGACACCCACATAGGACAGCTGCTTACCGGACGTATTTTTGATCGCGCCGTTGATGCACTGACTGCCGTAATTCGTGCGGCCTTCCGCGGCTTCTGTGACGGTCTCCAGCTTGTTATAGCTGAGCTTGGCAACCGGGTCAGTGTTTTCCGGGGCTTGCGTTTCGACAGTTCCGGCCGCGCTGGCCGGTTTGTCTTTGTCCCCGCTGCCGCCGGCAATCGCGGCAATCACGATGATCGCGCACAGGGCAAGCAGGACAATTCCAACAATCTTCTTGGCCTTGCTGGGCTGCTTCCTGCCGCACTGCGGGCAGACTTTCGCTTTGTCGTCGATTTCTGTCATGCAAAATTTGCACTTTTTCATAGACACTCTTCCTCTCGTTTTTCTCGCCGTTTCCGGCGGATTACGACAATTTTATCATTTTATGGTCGGAATGTCTATTCTTTCTTCTTTGTACGATAAAAGGGACTGTGCCACGCCGCCGCATAGGGAATAGCGGGACAAGAGGTGAGGGCATGGAACTCGGCATTGCATCCGTGGCGGCGATCACGGCTGTCACGTACCTGATCGGGATGGCGGTCGGCATCGCGTCCGGCTGGCCGCGACCGGCGTGCACCAAAGCGTGAAGCAGCTGACAAAACAGAAGTAGCTGCGCCAACACGCCGGGGGGTGCGCGCGTCGGCGTGTTGCTGCATGTGCGGATGTGTGTTATGATAGGGCCATCGAATGGATTTGGTGAGGTGACAAATGCGCGTGGAAGAATACGATCTCTGCTTTTCGCCGCCGCTGCCGCCTACGGTCTGGGGCGAGCTCAGCCTCTGCTTTGATGTGGATTTCCCAATCGACACGGTTTCTTCCATCCTTGGTGTGCAGCCGACAGAGGCCAAACGGCAGCGGGCGTGCCGGTGGAATGCATATGCGGGCACGCAGAACCCGGGATACTGGACGATCACGTTTGACAAGACCGATACTTTTGATGGTGACGTCGTCCAGCGGGCGATGCATACTTTTATCGCAGAACACGAGCGGGCACTGCGTCAGGTCCTGGAGCAGTTTCAGCCGTGTACGGCGCTCTTGACGATTTATGCTGTGGTGCATCAGGACGGAGAATATCCGTCCATTCGGCTAAACCCGTATTTTCTGCAGGATGCCTGCCGGCTCAGCGCGAGCGTGGATATCATTGTAGATAATGATTATGTGCGCGCAGAGCCGGACAATGGCGATAGCGCAGTATAGCAGCCAGAAAAAATCTCCCCGCCGAAAGGCGAGAGAATTTTTTTGGTGCTCCAGCGGGGATTTCCCCTATCGGGGATAAACTTCGACTCCCCGGGAGCGACCGGAAAAAAATCTCCCCGCCAAAAGGCGAGGAGATTTTTTGGTGCTCCAGCGGGGATTTCCCCTATCGGGGATGAACTTCGACTCCCCGGGAGCAGCCGGAAAAAAAATTCTCCCGCCGAAAGGCGAGAGAATTTTTTTGGTGCTCCAGCGGGGATTTCCCCTATCGGGGATGAACTTCGACTCTCCGGGAGCAGCCGGAAAAAAATTCTCCCGCCGAAAGGCGAGAGAATTTTTTTGGTGCTCCAGCGGGGATTCGAACCCCGGAGATATTGACGTAAACCCGTTGAAAATGCAGTGCTTTTCAATTTTCGTTAGCATTTTTGTTAGCATTTTTGCGAAAAGAAATTGCGAATCCCGTCCACCTGCTGCGCTATGTCCGCATCCGCAAGGTGCGTATAGATCTCGCGCACAACCTTGTCGTTTTTCCAACCGCCCAGACGCATGGTTATCATCATCGGCACTTGCAGATGATAGCATAGTGACGCGAAGCTGTGCCGTAGTCCGTGCACGCCGATCTCCGGCAAGCCGGAATTGCGACACACGCGGTTAACACGGCGGCAAATAGCGCCCGGCGCTGTCGTGACGACCCGCCCGTTATTGCCGCCATCTGCCTGATCTACAAGCTCCTGCAGCCGTGGTATCATGATCGGCACGGTACGCCGTGATGTTGCGTTCTTATTCGTCTCTTTGTATATGCGCTTGTTGTTCTTGTCGTACACGACGGCACCGGCGACCGTGATCGTATGGTCTTTCAGTTGCGCCCAGTCCAGCGCGCATATCTCCGACCGGCGCAAACTGTGCAGCGCCAGCAGCGCCGGAATTTCGACGTCAGTTCCCCGAATCGCATCCACGAAAATTAGAATTTGGTCGTATGTCAGAAAGTTGTGAACCGGAGTTTGCTTTTCAGGCAACGACACGTTCGGCCTTGCCATTCCGGCCGCTTGAATGGATGACGACACTAACCCCCAAGCATTGTACAGCGTCTTTGTTGCGACCTTCGCTGCCTCGTCGTTAATCATGCGCTGATATTGGATTTTTCGGATGTCCGTGTCCATGTAGCCCTGAAACCGTTTGCTCAGGATCACATAATACCCCCGAATCGTCTCCGGGGATTTCACGTTTTCTCGCACCTGTATGTACTGCTCGATCGCGCTGCGCAGCGTGACACACGCGCTTGCCGGTTGCGGCCTCTTCCCGTTGCGGTAGTCCGCCTTGATCTTTTCCGCCTGCCGGATGCACTCCGTCCGTGTTGCCGCCGACACCGGCACGCTCTCTCCGCCGAGGCGCATCTGGATAAACCACGTCCCGCTTTTGAGCTTCCGCGGCTCGGGTACTTTCATCGCGTGTTATCACCACCTATCAGCGCGTCCGGCACCGGGTGCCATTCTCTATATGCGGCAAACATCTCGGAATAGTCCTGTGGCTCAATTTCTGTAAAAACAGGATGATTCTTTTCCGCGTAGTATTCCCGGGCCGTCGAACAATAGTGCTCTAAATCGCTGTCCGCAAGGTCAAGCAATTCCTGCGCCCGGTCAACCGTTGCCTCGGCGGCGGCAAACCGCTCCCGCTCCCGCTGCAGTCGCATTGTTTGCAGGGCTAGCAGCGCGGCCAGAACAATGCACACGGCTGCCAGCAAAACAATTACCGCCTTCCTTGACACCCGTTTTCGCTGTATTTCCGGCGTGGCATTCTGATAATTCACAACGCTTCCCCCTTTTTGCATATTGTTTTCCGCCTGCGCCACAATACCACAAGCGGCCTGCACCATCAAGATAGCACAGCTTTCCGCTTTCTGCAACAAAATCCCCGAAAACGGAAATTTTCCGGCCGGAATACCGGCCAAAAACGACACGCAGCCGCAAAAATGTGGTAAGGTAGTGCCAATATGCGGAACAACGTGCGTTACTATAGATTATACAAGGGCGTAAGTCAGCGCTGGCTTGCGCAGAAAGTGGGGTGCAGCCATAGCACACTAGGGGCAATCGAACGCGGAGAAAGCGCGCCCAACGTATACCTTGCGATGCGGATCGCGCGGGCGCTGGACGCGACAGTAGAAGAACTATGGAGGGAGAACCATGACAGATGAGCAATGGGCGGCGTACTTACGGGCGGAAATCGAGCGGCTGCTGATCCTCGCGGACACGCGGACGATGGTGCTGACGCTGGAATTTCTACGTGCAGCAACGTAACAAAAGTAAACAGGAAAAGAAAGAGGAGCAGGACATCAATCCTGCTCCTCTTTCTTGTTTTCTGCGGTGATTTGCTGCGCAAAGTCTTCGATGTCTTTCCACCGCTCTTCCGGCAGACGCGCCAGCGCCAGCAGAAACCGCCGTCGGAAATTGTCGTCCTCGTCCTGCATGACGTCGCCGACAAAGCGCATGATCTCCTGGTCACGCGCGATCTGCACGAACATCTCGCCCTCGCCGGTACGCAGCCAATGTTCGTCAACATGAAACTCGCGGCAGATGGAGACGATTACAGCATCAGACGGCGCGCGCTGACCGTTTTCATACCCTGTGACCGTGTTTCCGCGTACACCAATCTTTGCGCCAAAGTCTGCCTGCGTCATATGCAGCGCCTTTCGGACTTCACGAATTCTATTGTGCATATTGTCACCTCCCTGTGCGAGTATAATACCGCAATAATGTCGCGCTGTCAATATTTTTAATGAAAAACTATTGACAAAATGCTCGCGGAGCGATATTATAAACTCGCAGCGTGAAGCTGCGAACTCACAAAGTGCGAGGAGGTGACAAAAATGCTGACGAATAACGAGCAGAAAACCATCAAGCGGCTGGCGGCCGCGATGCAGAACATGGACGATATGCAGAAAGCGCAGCTCTGTGCCTTTACGGAAGGCTTGGCGATGGCGCTGGAGCGCAAAGGCGCGTGAGGCGGCTTTATTTGCCGTCTCCGCCCTTCTTGCCCTTGCCGGAGTGCCTGTCTACGATTGCATGCACGAGTGCTGACACAGGCCAACAAACGGCCGCAAGCGTGATTGCACCGATTGGAACCGCAGCAACGCCCAGGGCGATCATTGCCCCGGTGTTTGACGTTTTTGTTTCTTTCGGTTTCGGTGTTGGCGTTGGCCGCGGTGTTTGTGTCGGCTTTGCCGCCGGCGCTGGTGTCGCCCGTTGTTTTGTGCTTGGCCCGCCGCTGTTGCGGCCGGTCTGGTCGTCAAAGTTGTACGGGCAGTCAACAACCCCGTCGCCGTCCATGTCGTAGTGCTGATGTGCCGGATAACCGTGGTGGTAGTGGTATTCCCCAGTTGCCCGGTCATAGTGCCCACCGTTTGCGTCTGTCCTCCCGCTGTGTGCCAGCACAGCAGGAGAGAGCAGGAGCAAAAACGCGAACACAAACGCAAGAAATCTTTTCATCGCATCATCCCTTTTACCGCAAGATTAGCACAAAATTCCAAGCATTGCAAGGGCGACGATTGCGCGAGACCATAGCACTTTTCACCCATGGAACCAGAATGGAACCAATCTGGAACCAGAATGGAACCACAGTATAGAAGAGGTTTAGTTAAGGTTTAGGAAAGGCAAGAAGAGGTTTAGTTAAGGCTAGGGGGTTGCGCGCGGGCGCGAGCGCCGCGGCGCACATCCCAGAAACGAATTTTTGACAAAGGAGAATCATCATGGAGAAAGAACGCACCGTCGCAACAAACGAAGCGGACGCCGCCATTGAGGCGGAGATCGCGCATCTGAGAGCGGACGAGTATGTCCGGCTCGCTAAGCGCTACGAGTACGCGCGTACCCGCCGCAAGCAGTATCTGTACCAGCTCCGTTGGTATCAGAAGAAAGGCCGTGAGCTTGCCGCCCTCGGCGTGACGATGGACAACCTCGACGAGATGCTCTGCGATAACGGAGGTGACACGTAATGCCGAAGCTGAAACGGCGCACCAGCCGCTACGATCAGCTGCAGGCGCTGCTTTATGGGCAGCTCCGGCTGCACGGCACGAAGCCGGAGGATCTGCTCGGCTGCTGCCGCGATACGGCGGCGAAGCGCCTGCGGGACATCGACCGCATGCCAGTCGGCGACCTGCTCACGCTCGGGCGAGGGCTTGACATTCCGATCGCCGACCTCCGCGCGGCGATCAGGTATCAGTAAACGGTGAGAAAGGGGAAACAACATGAACGAAATCACAGTCACGTCGCAGCAGCAGCTTGACAATCTGCCGCACGACTACCACGGAAGAATCTACATCAAATTCGGTACGCCGTATGATAAGGCTATCGTAAGGCGGAAATATGATTTTGCTTCCGTCGAGGCATGGGGGAACAGCTCCGTCATGGCGCGGGGGAACAGCTCCGTCGTGGCATGGGATAACGGCTCCGTCGTGGCATTGGATAACAGCTCCGTCGTGGCATGGGGGAACAGCTCCGTCGAGGCGCGGGGGAACAGCTCCGTCGTGGCGCGGGGGAACAGCTTCGTCGTGGCATGGGGGAACAGTTCCGTCGTGGCATGGGATAACAGCTCCGTCGTGGCGCGGGGGAACAGCTCCGTCGAGGCGTGGGGGAACAGCTCCGTCGAGGCGCGGGGGAACAGCTCCGTCGTGGCATGGGGGAACAGTCAAATCAGCCCAAAGAGCGATACATCTAAAATTAAGACATCCGGCAATGCACGCATTGTGCGAGATCCGTGTTCCATTGACGAATATGTCGATTTTTACGGCATTGAGAACAGCAACGGCAAAGCGAAACTGTTTAAGGCGGTTAGGAAACGCGACGGGCTATACCGGTCGGACCGGGATTCAGATTTTATGTATACGATCGGAAAATCAGTTGTGGCAGACGGCTTTTGCACTGACCCGAACGAAGATTGTGGGAACGGCATCCACATGGCCTATCTCAGTTGGTGCTTGGCATACGGGAGTTGTTGGCCTGATCTCGCAATCCTTGAAGTTGAAGTGGACATGAACACGGTCGTTGTCCCGAAGTATGGCTCTGGAAAAGTTCGTGCACCGTCTTGCAAAGTGATTCGGGAGGTTCCGCTGGAAGAATGCGGCTTGTACGGAAAGGCGCTGGCCAAGCGCAGAAACGGAGGGGCAGCATGAAGGTATTCGGCGACCCGCGCGCGCGGGCAAAGGCGCGCCGCTACATCGTCTGGGGCATCGAGGACGGCATCGTCTGTGCGAGCTTCCTCGCGGGAGGATGCTTGATGGGATGGCTGTTTCACGTGATCTTCGCGGCGCTGGGGGTGGCATGATGACGGAAGAACAGCGCCATATACATAACGCATACAATCGGGCGTACTACGCGCAGCACCGCGACCGCATCCTGCAAAACAAGCGCAATAACCGCGAAGCGAGCAATGCATATATGCGCAAATACCGCGCGGCGAACTACGAAAAGCTGTCTGCGTACTACAGCGACAGACGGCGCAGAAAATCGCGTGACACCGCTTTCGGCGCGTTTTTGCGGGAAAACGGTATCACGCAGACGGCAGCGGCAAAAATGCTTGGTGTGTCTGTATCAACAGCAAACTGCTGGGCGAACGGAATCACAACCGCGAACGAAGATAAGATCCGCGCAGTGTGGCCGGAGTATGGAGGCGAGACATGATGCAGCACATCGGCGACATCACGAAAATCGACGGCGCTACCATCGAGCCGGTGTGGTGCGTGACGGGCGGAAGCCCGTGTCAGGACCTGAGCATCGCTGGCAAGCGTGCCGGTCTCGCAGGCGCGCGAAGCGGCCTGTTTATGGAGCAGATCAGAGTGATAAAGGAGATGAGGGAACATGACAGACAACTTGGCCGGTCAGGAGAGCTTATTCGCCCGAGATACATGGTGTGGGAAAACGTCCCCGGAGCGCTCAGCAGCAACAAAGGCCGAGACTTTGCGGCCGTGCTCGAAGAGACGATCCGCATCGTCGAACCGGAAGCCCCCGGTATTGAAGTGCCTGCAAAAGGCTGGCCTACCTGGGGCGGATATCGGGACGTGGACGGACGATGGAGCGTGGCTTGGCGAGTACACGACGCGCAATACTGGGGAGTGCCCCAGCGTCGTCGTCGAATCGCGCTTGTCGCAGATTTTGGAGGCGACACCGCACACGAAATACTGTTTGAGCGCACGGGCGTGTCAGGGAATCTTGAACCGCGCGGCGAGGCGAGGGAAAGACCTGCCGGAAATGCTGAAGCAGGTGCTTCTTGTGCAGTCCGCATCAGGGGCGGCTGTGACGGAGGAGGAAAAGGTGCTCTGATCCAGACGGAGAAGCCCGGCACGCTGGGCACGGGAAATGACCGGACGATTTTTCAGGGCGCAGCATACGGCATCTGCTCTTACGCCAGCAACAGCATGAAATCATCGAACCCGCACAGCGGCGTTTACAAAGCAGAAACCAGCCGGACATTGGACCGCAACGGCGGAAATCCGGCTTGCAATCAGGGCGGAATCGCGGTGGTACAGCAGATACCGCTGACATATCAGATGCAAGGCTTTGGCGATTACCGCCAGGCTGACGTTGCCAGCACGTGCAAACAGCGGGACTACAAGGACAGCACGGATCTGGTTGTCTGCTTAGACGGCGAATGCAATTCCTACACCGAACAATATGGAACGCTGCGCGCACACACATCCGGGGGTGCGGAAGAAACGGTTATGTCTCGCTGTGTTGTCCGCCGCCTGACTCCACTTGAGTGCGAGCGGCTACAGGGCTTTCCGGACGGCTGGACGGACATCGGCGACTACACTGACAGCACCGGCAAGAAGCGCAAGACTTCCGACAGCGCGCGGCGCGAGGCGCTCGGCAACAGCATCGCGCTTCCGTTCTGGCGCTGGATGTTCGGCCGTATGGCGGCCTATCTGCCGGAAGGTGCGACGCTCGGCAGTCTGTTTGACGGCATCGGCGGCTTTCCGCTGTGCTGGGAAGACGTGCACGGCGCTGGAACGGCAGTATGGGCAAGCGAGATCGAAGAGTTCCCGATCGCTGTGACCAAGAAAAGATTTGGAAGCGAAAACATGATTCACTACACGTTGAATATTGAACCGCCGGTCGAGCCGCCAGCCTACACCTGCCCGATTTGCCCGGTGTGCGGTGCGGAGACGGACACGGTGTACAAGAACGTTTATGGCGATCCGGTTGGTTGCCCAGAATGTGTCACGGAGGTAGACGCATGGACATTGTAAGTGACACCTACATTCACGGCGGCATCCCGCAAAGCCGCTATTGCAGCAACTGTGCACACTATCAGACGCTTTCCGGCAGCAGCATCGACAGCAACTGCGGCGGCAGTGCGCGCGTCTGCCTGTACATACTCGATACCGGCCATCGGCGCGGATGCGAGTCGGGCCCTGGATGCAATAAGCACATTACATTCGCGCAGTGGCGCGAGAGCAAGCGCGGCCGCGCCGTCCTGCGGCAGAAGCACAGCCATAGCCGCCCCAGAAAACGGAGGGCAGCACCATGACGACTGACCGCGCAACCCTGCGCTATATCCTCGCCCGGGCACGCATCTACTTTGCCGACGAGCACATTGCCTGTGATTACTGCCCGTGTCTGGAGACATACAGCCGCAAGCAGTGCCGCCTTACCGGCGAGTATCTGCTCGACACGCGCACCATCGGGTACAACTGCCCGCTGGAGTTTGAGCCGGAAGGAGGCGAAACACCATGAATAAATTCCGTTGCCTGCGCGCGGACGAGATCGAGTGCCGCGTGCAGCAGGTCAAGGATAACGGCCTTGTCCTCCTGCTCTACAAAGACGCGCGCTGCGACATGATTATCTTGGACGAGACGGTCGGCGCGATGAACTGGCAGCGAGAGCACCGGCGCGATAACGCAAACTGCGTCGTGTCTATCTGGGACAGCGAGAAAGGGCAGTGGATCAGCAAAGAGGACACCGGCACGGAATCCAATACGGAGGCGGAAAAGGGTCTTGCGTCCGACAGCTTTAAGCGTGCATGCGTCAACTGGGGTATCGGCCGCGAGCTGTATACCGCCCCGTTTATCTGGATCCCGGCAGGGAACTACACTGCCAACGGCCGCAAGTGCTATGACAAATTTGCGGTCGAGAAGATCGAGTACACGAAAAATGACGACGGCTCCGACCGTCACGAAATCTTGAACCTATCCGTCCGAAACACGACCATGAACAAACGCGTGTTTGTCCACATCGGTAGCACCGAAAAGAAAGGAAGTAAATAACCATGATTATTCGCACCAGAACCGGTGATTGCATCGTCGCCGGGAGGCTCTCCCGCGACGCAGAGTTTTCCAACGTGGGCAAAAAAAACTCGCCCCTGACGAAGTTTAGCATTCCAGCCCGTGACACCGTGCAGCCGGACGGCAGCAAGCAGACCGAATGGATTAGCTGCGAGGTATGGTATGAGGCTGCCATGAATGCCGCGCAGCTCAAAAAGGGCGATGCCGTCATCATCTGTGGCCAGCTCTCCACGCACAGCTATACCACGCGCAACGGAGAGACGCGCACCGAAGAGTGCCTGCGTGCGGACGCTTTTGTCAAAGCGTCCGTCCCGGTCTCTTCTGCCAGCGTGGAGCAGCTTGCCGCCGCCTATCCCGGCGTCGTCCGCGGCGTCGATGTCGTCGCGGACGACTTCACGAATGATCCGAAGTTTGAGGAACTGCCGGACGACGAATCCGACCTGCCGTTCTAACCGGGGCGCGCCATGGCAGAAAAGCGAATGTTTGCGCGCTCGCTCATCGACAGTGATGCATTTCTGGAGATGCCGCTCTCCGCGCAGGCCCTGTATTTTCACCTCAATATGCGCGCGGATGACGACGGGTTTATTAACAATCCGAAGCGCATCACGGACTATGTCGGCGCAGCGGCTGACGATCTGAAGCTGCTCCTTGCAAAGCGCTTTATCATCGTCTTTGATTCCGGCGTCATTGTCATCCGGCACTGGCGCATGCACAACACGCTCAAAAGTGACCGATACCATCCTACGAACTATCAGGCAGAGTTCGCAACACTCTGCCTAGAGGAAAACAAGGCATACTCCGAGCGCCCGCAGACGCCACCTGCCGCAGAACCGGCCAGAGTGGAAAAGCCAGCCGCGCGACCGGCGCAAAAAGCCGCCGCAAAGCCGCCGGAAAAGAAACCCTATGGAGAAATGCACAACGTCATGCTCACGGATGACGAGCTGGCAAAGCTCCAGAGAGATTACCCGAACGACTACGGAACATATATCGAGCGCCTGTCCTTGTACATCACTAGCAAAGGCGCACGGTACAAATCCCACTACGCCGTCATCCGGCAGTGGCTTGTAAAAGACGGCGTGAAGGCCGAGAGCGAGAAGCGCACGCCGGTCTCCGGTAAGGACGACCTGGACAAAGTGGAGCGAATGCTCGCTGCCATGAAGGGGGGTGCGCAGGATGCCGACCATGTTAGCCCTTGACCCCGGCAACCGGGAAACCGGCTGGTGCATCGTCGATACGATCACCCGCGCACCGGTGCAGGGGGGAAAGGACGAGAACACGCTCGTCTCCGGCATCGTGTCCGGCGGCGCGTTCGCTGTTGCCGCGATCGAGATCATCGAATCTTACGGCATGGCGGTCGGGCGCGACGTGTTTGAGACGTGCGAGTGGATCGGGCGCTATAAGCAACTGCTTGACGACCGCGGCGTACCGTACCGCATCGTCACGCGCAAGGAAGAGAAGCTCAATATCTGCGGCAGCCCTCGCGCGAACGATACCACCATCCGCCACGCGCTGATCGACCGCTTCGCGTCGCACGACTTCCGCAGCGGCAAGGGCACAAAAGCAAATCCGGATTTTTTCTACGGCTTCCGCGCCGATCAGTGGAGCGCGTATGCCGTTGCAACGACCGCCCTCGACCGGGCGGAGTACGAAAAGGAGAGTGTAACCAATGGTATTAGCTGAGGATATCATCTTTGCCGTGCGCGATTTGCTCAATAACGACAAAGGCAACCTGAATTTTTCACCGTCAGCGCACTACGCGGTGCAGAAGCTGATCGACTATGCCGAGCAGGAGCATGAGCAGCGGGAAAAAGCGGAAACCATACTCTGTAACGAGCGGCGCAAGGCGCTGGCGTTTTCCGCCGAGGTGGCGCGGCAGGAACGCACGATCGACGACTTGCGGCAGCAGTTGTCGTTTATGCAGCAGGCGCGGTGGGACGCGGGGGTGTGAATATGGACGTGGTAGAATTTTTTAGCGAATTCAGACGGATGTGTAAATCGACCAGCGATTGCACAAAGTGTGAGTATCACGGCGACAAATGTGATAACGCCATTGAGCTTTTTGAAAAAACCGTTGCGATGGTGGAACAGTGGTCAAAGAAGCATCCGCACAAGACGCGGCAAAGCGTGTTTTTGGAGCAGTGGCCGAACTGCATGATGGACGATGATGGCATTGTCGGGATGTGCCCAAGAAATATTGACAAGATGTATGTCTGCAATTTAAGCCGATCTGGTGGGTGCACAGATTGTCGCCGCAAGTTCTGGATGCAGGAGGTGGAGTGATGGGGGCGAATCAGTGAATGCGATTTTGAATTACCCCGGTGCAAAGTGGGGCATGGCACAGGAAATCGTGCAAATTATGCCGCCGCACAGATCCTATTTGGAGCCGTTCGCCGGTTCTTTGGCCGTGCTTTTCAGCAAACCGCGATCGGCGATCGAGACCGTGAACGACATCGACGGGGATATCGTGAATTTCTTCCGCGTTCTGCGGGAAGAGTACGAGATCGACATTGTAGGAGGGTGAAGCCATGCGCAGAAAACCGCTCGCGCCGCTTACGCCGGAACAGCAGCAGCTCGCGGCTGACAACGAGCGTCTGATCTATCTTGCGATCCACCGCTACGCGCCGGACGAGGACGCCGATGAGCTGTATGGGCACGCTGCCGAGGGCTTGCTCCGAGCCGCAAGTACATACGATCCAACGCGCGGAAAGTTTTCCACACACGCTATGTGGTGCATTCGCAGCGAGATCGCGCACCGCAAGAAGTACGCGCAGCAGCGCAAGCGGCCCGGTATGCTTATTTTGTACACGGACGATAATGACACAGCGTTTGACAGCGCCGGTAAGTACGATCACACGCAGCGCGGTGCAGTCAAGCCAAAGGATCGACCGCACAAAGATTTCGACGATTCCGCGGCGGATATCAGCTGTTTTCTGGACTGTCTCACGCCGGTGCAGCGTCAGACCGTGTGCCTGCGCATGGCAGGGTATACCTACGCAGACATTGCCGACATCCGCGGCGTAAAACCGCAGGCGGCTTATCAGGCTGCGCAGTTTGCCGCAAATCGATGGCTGGAATATAACGACACCGGCGATGCCGGAACATCTGAAAACAGGAGGAAATAACAATGGAAGCAAACGCAATGTGGGAAGGCGTGCGCAACGACGCGCGCAACGAGCTCCGCCTCAGCATCCTGACGGATGCGATCTTCAACGCCGCCCGGCTGAACTACAGTGGCGAAAAGCTCGCCTTTGACGATGACGAGCTTTGTACCGTGCTTCGGGCAATGTACCCGGATGACTACGACGGCGTGCTTGGAAATCTGCAAGCGCTCAAAGCGGAAGAGGAGGCAAAGGACGGTGACGCATTTTGACCCGTGCCGAAATTCTGAAGGCCGCAGAGCGCTGCGTCTGTACCGACCGAAATCAGCAGTACGGTGAGCCGGAGGACAATTTCCGCACAATCTCCATGCTTTGGAGCGTTTACCTCTGTGCGCGCGGCATGGATCAGCCGCTCGGTGCAGCCGATGTCGGCGCAATGATGGCGCTGTTCAAGCTCGGCCGCATCGCAACCGGAGGCGATAAAGCGGATAACTTCATCGACCTCGCCGGATATGCCGCCTGTGCCGGGGAAATTTCAACGGAGAGCGGGCGCGACCGCAAAGACGTGAAATGTAGCGCGGAGAATAAAAGCCGCGCAGAGACGCAAAAAACAGTCTCAGCAGAAAAAGCACCGCACAAGACCACGTTCGCAGAGAACAAAAATGTTCGCATGGCGCGCGGCCTCGACGGGCGGTATATCGTCACGACCGGCTGCACGGTGATGGAAGCTCCGAGCCTCGCGGAAGCGATGCGCATCATCGCGGAGTATGAGCATACCGGATCGTAAACGAAAGCACATAAAGCAAAGCAGCACGCAGGATATGCGTGCTGCTTTCTTGTTGTGTGTTTGTCACGAGAAGAGCTTCCAGAGCTGGTTGAACTGCTTCGCGGTATATCCGTTTTGCATCGCCCACGCATACAGATCTGCTTCCTTGTACTTCTTCTGGCTGGTTCCCGGCTTCTTTGCACACATTGCCTGATAAAAGTCCACGATCTGCTTCAGCTCGTACCCGCCGTTGTATGCGGTCTCCACCTTTTCCTGCGTGCCCTCTTTGAGCTGCTGTGCCATGACGTTGAGCGCGAGCTGGTCACTGCCGCCGCGTTTGCCGACGACCGTCTTGATGATTGCCTGCATCACATCGCCGTTGCGGTCTCGCGCATTGGCCGGAAGTGTGTCTTTTGCGGTGCCGAGCTTGGCGCGGTATACGGCATTGTCTGCCACACTGCCGTCGCTTTTCGTCGTCCACGACGGGGTGTCGCTTCCGTCGAGCTTCGCCTTCTTCTTGCCTGCCGCCGTTGCGACTTCCAGAAGGTTTTGAATCGCGGCCGCTTTCTCCGCGTCGCTCGACTGCTTGTATACAGAACTCTGAATGGCTCTCTGAATGTTGTCATAGGCCGTCTGGCCGTATGCCATCTGGTAATGCCGCCTCTCATCCTGCGTCAGATCCACATCCTTGCCGTTCCGGCTACCGTCGAGCGGCGCTTTCTTCTCCGGGTATTTCACGTCGATGTTCATGCTTTCAAGCCGGTACAGCTCTTGGTTCACGGCGCTCGTCCGGTACTTCGTCACGCTGCCGGGATTCAGTGTCGCGTTCAGGAAGTTTTCCGCCGCCGTGCCGGTGTATTTCTTCTCCTGCCCCCAGTTGTCCAGCGCAGCCGGAAGCGTTTCCCGAAGCCCCGGAATCTTGCTCTTCATCGCGTTCAGGTTGTTTTCCCACACGGTGTCGCCGTTGTAGGTGTCGCGCACCGTCCCGTCAACCCCCTGTGCCACGCCGGACACGACGTTTGGCACAAAACTTGTTGCCTGAGAAGCACCGTAGCGCAGGGCGGCTTCCGCAACCTTCCCGCCCGTGGTCTTTGCCTTGGAGTATTTATAGCCGTTTGCGATCTCCTGAAACTGCGACATAGCGGGCAGATCCATCACGCTCTGAAAAGCAGATTCCAGATTGCCGCCCGCAACGTTTGCAAACGTCAGGCCCTCGTCCTTGTAGCAGTCTGCCAGCAGCGCGCCATAGGTCATCTGCGCGTTGATCGGGTCGAGGAAGCCAATGGATACCAGGTCGTCACCGTCGCGCCACTCCGTGCTTTCTCCGGCAATCCACCGGTTGAGTGCACTAAGGTTGAGCTGTGTGCCGCTCACGCCCTCAGACTTTTCGAGCGCTTCCTTGTCCTCGTCGTCGTCCCCGGCGACGTTCATCACGCCAGCACCGGCCAGCACCGCAAAGAGCGCGATTCCCATCGTGCCGTTAAACGCGCGGCCGAAATCCGTCACAGCCTTCGCCTGTTCGGATGCGGTCAGCGTCCCGGCCTTTGCCTTGTTCAAGACTTTGACGACCTCCGCACCGGCGTTAATAAATCCGGCAGGGGAGTACTGAATCGCTGCGCTCGCAATGTTGCCGGGCACGTTCGTGAACGGGAGCATAATGTCGCCGAGACCGATGCTGCCGCCCTGCTTGTCCTTGATGCTGAGCTTGTTCAGCGCATTGCGCATTCCGCCCATGACACCGGACAGCTTGCCTTCGTTCTGGAACGTGCGTTCCCTTGCGGTTTCCTCCGCGCGGCCGTCAAGCGCGCCTTTTGCCACCTTGCCCTTAGCTTCCAGCGCGTCAATTCCGCGCTGCGCTTCCGCCTGAATGCCGCCTTTTTGCATCTGGTCAGTCGTGACCATGGCATAGTTGCTGTATTTCTCCCACGTGGAGAGAAACCGCTCCAGAAAGTTCCCGACCATCTTGAACGACCTGCTGCCGCCGGTTTCGTATTTGCCCTGCGCGTTGGAAACGCTTGCGTCAAGGCCAGTTTCGATGTACGACTTGAGCGTTGCCTCGCCAATGCCTTTTCGTTTCGTCTTGGAGAAATAGCTCTTATCCGCAGCTACGGAGCGTGTGCCGGTGTATTTCGACAGCAGCATGTCCAGCCCGACGCCGATGTTGTTTGACACGGCCTCTACCGGGTCATACACCATATTGCCGACAAGGTTTCTGGCAGCCGTCGCCGGCTTCGAGAGCATGGACAGATAACGATAGGTTTTGATCTGTTCGAGCGTAGACGGTTTCGCGTAGTCATACGCAATGCCACGCACCTGGCTTGCGGCAACGTCACGCAGAAACGCTTCGCCACCCGGCAGTTTCTTTGCCTGCTCAAGCGCCTTTTCCATTGTTCTGCCCATCTTGTTTGACCACAGACCGTTTGTGCGCCGCTCCGTGCTCATGTCTTTGATGAGGTCAACCACGCCGTCCACATCGCCTTTTTCGATGCTGCGAAGCTTCTCTGCGTTCTGGCTCACGCTATCGAGAATCTTCTTGCGCTGCTCGTCCGACATTTTGCGCGTGCGCTCGCTGTCGTTCAGCAGTTGGATTGCGTCCGCTTCCATTAGCGCCGGGTCAGACGCGAGCTGCCGACGCTGCCGCAGTGCCTGACCGGCTTCCGTGCCGTGCGCGTCCCACTCTTTCATGAGCTTTGCCACTTCGGCGTAGGCATCTTTGCTGCCGCTCTCGCGCGCTTTGGCCACTTCGTTGACGATGATCTTGTGCGCGAGCACCGTGTCGGTATCGTCCCAATCCTGCTTTTCACCGAACAGGTCTGCCTTTTCGCCCTCATAGTCCGATTCAAAGCGCTCCTGTGCCTTCGCGTCTACCTCTTCGTCATGGTTGACTTTGTGCTTCCGGTCTTCCGGCCTCAGCCCTTCCATCGCACGCTCGTCATCGGTGAGCACACCGTCGGTCGAGCGCGCCTGCGTCTTTGCCTCGTCATAGCCAAACTCCGCGGATTTTGCGCCCTGCCCTTCCGGCAGAGTGCCGCGCTGCCCGGCATCCGTCTCAGTCTCTCGCTGCTGCACGTCTGCAAAATTGTCACTGTTTTGTGACTCAACCGCGTTTTCAGCGCTTTCATTCACAATTTCACCCGTTTTTTGTGACTGTTCCTGCGCCGCTTTTGCGGCCTCTCGTGCGTCGCGCTGCGCGCGCCAA
Organism: Clostridiales bacterium; assembly: GCA_025757645.1. NCBI lineage: Bacteria > Bacillati > Bacillota > Clostridia > Eubacteriales > Clostridiales bacterium. Next base: position 2,359,912 of record CP107216.1, on the reverse strand, counting down.
TCGTTATAGGCTTCCTCTTCCGTGATCTCTCCGAGCATGAGCGACAGGTCATTATATCGATAATACTCCCACGAGTACGGGTCAGTGCCACCGGAAATCTGGCTTTTTGCTTCCATGTATGCCGCGTCAGGAGCAACATATTCGCCGTTCGGTTTTGTGTAGCCGTCTACGAGCAGGGAATCCAGCGCCTTTTCTACGCGCTTTGCGTCTGCATAGTTTTCCACGCCGTTGTCTTTGATGATCGCATCCAGTGCACGCAGAATCTCCGGCCGGGAAAGGCCGGTTTTGTCAATCACGTCCTGTACAACTCGCGGGTTGTTCGTGATCGTGCCTTTCCCGCGCTTATATCGGTCGCTCTGCATTGAGCCGTAAATCATAGGGGTAAGATTTTCTGCAACGCGCTCAAAGTGTTCGTGCAGCTCTGGGTGGTTGTACTGGAATGACTTGGTGCTCCGCTTGGCGATGTATTCGTCAGACCGGTTGTCGATATGATCTTCCGGCGTATATTCCTGCGGCTGCCTGTTCGCGTCCCGCTCCGCGCTCTGCCATGCTTCCGTAGCACGTTCCTGTTCCGGGCTCTGCGCCGGTTCGCGCAGCCCTGCGACTTCTTCCACCATGCGCAGCGTGCTGTTCTCCTGCGGCTTCCCCTGTGACGCCGGAGCGTCCTGCGCGGTCTCGACCGGTGCGGCCTCTGCCTGTGCTTCCGCGGCGATATTTTCCGCCTCTGCCGGTTTCGCGCTCGCTTCTGCGTTTACGTTTGCGGCAGGTTCTCCGGCGCGCAGTGCGGCATTTTTCTGCGCGTCTATGCCCTTGGCGATGCCCGCCGCCGTGCCGAATGTAGACAGCGCCGCGCCGATCATCGCGTCATACGCAGACTGCGCAAGCATTTCCTTCGCGCCTTCTGCCGTCGTGTAGCTCGATTTTGCCGCAGCGCCCTTGTCGTAGATCGCGCGGATCGCCGGGTTCAGGATGTCGGCCACGGCTTCCTCTGCACCCTCACCGACAGCGTTTGTCAGCGCGCGCACAACACTGCGCCCGGCATCCGTTTTTGCCAGCTTTCCGATGAGTTTCTCCGCCACGTCGTCCGCAGCGCCTCCGCCGAACAGCTTGCCCACGTCGAAGATTTTCTCCGTCAGAACGTCAACAGCAGCGGCCGCAGCGCCGTATGCAACCTGCTCGCCCTCGCTCGCGCCGTCAAGACGTGCCTCACGCGACCCGCTGCCATAGGAGCGCAGGCCCATGTTTGCCAGACCTGCGCCGGGGAGCAGCGCATTGAGCGCCATGTCCGCGCCGAGCTGCAGGCCGCCGCTTGCAATGTCCACAAACGCGCCCGCGGCTTTGCTGCCGCCGAGGTTATCTTTCGCCTTTTCGGATGCTTCTGCCGCCGCTTCCGCCGCTTTGTCTGCCTTGGCGTAGATGCTTTCCTGGTTGCGCTTCCGCGCGGCCTCCGCCTTGTCCTTGTCCTCCTGAGGCACGGCGTTGTCTGCCACGGTCACGCCCATGATCTGTGTTCCGCTGCGCTTGTTGAGAAATGTTCCGGCCGCGTTTTCGTAGGCGCTCTCCGCGCTCTTTACGGCGGATTTTGCGATGTTTCCGCCCGCTTCCGCCGTCTTGCTCTCCTGCATATTGCTCTTGCGGTAATCATCCGAGATTGCCTGATTCGTCAGGGCAAGCGGCGTTGTCGTGTCCGCGCTGTAACCGGCGTCGCCGAAAGCGTTAAGCAGCTTCTCCCAGAAACTGATGTTCTCTTTCTTCTTCTGCGGCACGGGCTCAGAGATCGGTTCGGTGACAGGTTTCTGCTTGGCAGCAGTGTCTTGCGTCGCCGTCTGACCCCACACCTTATCCATTTTGTATTTTGAACCGCCGTAAGCCTTCTTGCCGTACTCTCTGTCAATTTTCTCCCGGCTGCTCTTTGCGTACTGTTTCAGAAACTCAGATGCCATTGTCAAGATACCTTTCCGTAGCCGACCATTCTATAAGTATAGGTGCCGTCTCCGTTGTCGACCTCTTTCACCTTCCCAGCGTTCACAAGCGCTTCCAGCTCGCTCGGCGTCACTCGACCGTAGTCGCGCACCAATGTCCACCCGGCGCCGTTCACATTCGTGATGGAGCTATTTTCGTGAATGCTTGAAAGATCCTTCGTGTTGTTTCTCGTCGGGTTCTCCACCGGCGTGATTGTGTCGTCACCACCGCCGCCACCGCCGCCGCCCCTTCTTCCGTTTGATGCCGTGTAGCTCGCCGGATATGCGCCTGTGCGCTCGTAGTAGAGCTTCGGGTTCTGCGCGCCCCACACTTTCTGCATCGCGTCGATCTGATCCTGCGAATAGCCGAGCGCGGCATAACCGCTGAAATCGCCGTACTTGGCGAGCGTCGCGGCCTGCTGTTCGAGGCGGCTGCGCTCGTTTTCCGCGAGCGTCGTGTCCACGCTAAGCTGCTTGGCCGCCGTGTTGACGATGGAGTTATCCACACGCTGCGCCTCGGTATAGAGCGCCTTCGCGCGTGCCGCGTCGTTCTCGCTGATCGCCTGCGCGACCGCGTTCTGATACGCCGTCTTTACCTTCTGCCGCTGTGCCTCCAGATCGGACATCGCGTCTGCCTCTGCGGACGATACTTTGCCCATGGCGGCATTGCGGCTGTTCTGCTGCGAGAGCGCGAGCTGACTGCCCGCACCGGTATTGATGCCGCTGCCCGCCATCTGTTCGTTCAGGTTCGCGCGGGAAATGTCCGCCTGCGTCGATACCTGCCGCCGCGCCTCGTTGTACGTCTGCGGGATCTTCGCGGCCTGCGCGTCATAGTCCGCCATGTTCTGGTCGTATGCGGCTTTCAGCGCATCGGTCTTCACCTTCTGCTGCGCGTCGTAGATCTTGTTGATGTTCTCGCTCTGGTCTTTCGCCTCCGGCAAGACAGTGTTGTTGCCAACGATCTTGAAGCCGCTGCCGTCTGCGCCGCCGCTGTAGCCGTACTTCTTGCGGATCATCTCCGCCTGTTCGTGCGCCTCGTTCATTCCGCCCTGATTTCCGGCCTGATGTGCAGCCTTCCACTGCTCACTGAGCGCGGCAATTTTCTGCTTGTCGGCGCTGTTGATGATTGCGTCGTTGTATGCCATCGTGTCACCTCGTCACTTGATAGGGAAGAGGGGACACCGCCGCGCCCGGCAGCGTCCCCCGTGTCGATTGTTATTTATGTTCGAGCAACTGTAGCCGCGCCTCGTGGTCGTTGAGCGTGTCCTCGCTGCGCTCGATCTTGTCCCACATCTCGTTGTGCTCCTTGGCGTTTCCGGCGTCCATGCGGTCAATGCGCGCCGTCAGCGCCACGACTGCGTCCGTGTTTCGCTGGATGATGGTACTCATCCGCCAGCACGCGCCGATAAGCGTCAGCACAAACGCCGCCGCTGAGATCAGGTTTGCAACGGTAACTGTCATCGTTAGCCTTCCTTTCTAGGCTCCTCGTAAGTAAGCGCCTGCGCACTGTCAGAGCTGCCTGCCGTCGTTGGGTCGTTCACCACGCCAAGGATGGACAGCAGCGCGAACACTGCGTTGATGATTGCTGCAAGCTGCTGATTCAGAACACCGAAATCCCACTTGTAGCCGAACGGGGCGGCTACCACCTGCACCAGCAGAAGCAGCGCCGGGATCAGCGCCAGCCAGAAGTTCTTGTTGCGAATACGTACTTTCCAGTTAATGTTCATAGGTACTACCCCTCCATCACTTGTTTTCGTCGATCATCCGCTGACAGACAATCATAGACCGCAGCGCGTCCGCGCTGACGTTCAGGTCGCCCCCGCCGACACCGCGAAGCGCGCCGCGGTCGATCAGCTTCTGCGTCTCCTCACGCGCCCATGTGGGCACGTCGTCCAGGCTGTAGTAGCGCGGATTGCGTGCCTCGGCATAGCGCATGCCGATAATCGCGCCGCGCACGACATCTTCAGAGATGTCGATGACTCCATTGCCAGTGCCTTTCAGAGCGCCAGCATCCATCAATTCCTGAACCTCACTTCTGTACCATTCAGGGACGTCATCAATCGTCTTGTACTTTACCATGTTTTCATCCTCCTCATCGTTATCGTTCTGTTTCAGCATCTCCTTAAACGCCGTCCACTGCGCCGGGTCGTCCACCCACGGCATGGGGCAGCGCTTGCCCGTCACATCGTAGTGCCGCAGCACGTGCTCCGTGTCGATGCCATAGCGCTGCATGATCTCCCGCGCCAGCGCCGCGGCGTTTGCCACGGTCTCCGGCAGGATGTAGTAGCTGCCGTCGGCGCGCTTGCGGCTGCACATCTCGATGCCGATGCTGTTGCCGTTGCGGCACTCGGGGTGCCAATACGCCCGCGCGCCGCAGTGCCACGCCGTGTCGCACTCGCGCACGGACTGCATCGCACCGTGCTCGTCAACGAAATAGTGCGCGCTAGCCTGCAGGCCGCCCACGCGGTGGTAGTAGTCGCAGTTGTTTTTTGCCGTGTCGCCGTTGTTTGCCGTGTAGTGCATCACGATGTACCGCACCGGCTGCGTGCGCCCGGCGCGGTAATTGGCCATGTTGCAAGCAATAAATTCCATCTGTGCCTCCTTTTACGTGATCGGTTCGTTGATTGTAACGATAACTGCGGATGCGTCTGCGCAAATCAGACTCAACCGGAGGTAATGTTCGGCAGGCCCTGTTATAGTAACGACATTGTCAACGGTAGTAAATTCTAGGTTATTCCAGCTATATCCGTTGTGTATATACCCTGCGGATAAAAATGTCGCCGTTTCGCTATAACTTATGGCTATGCTTTTTCCGTCTTGCGAATCGGGCAGACTTGCGCCCTTAATGCGCAGCGTATCGCCGGGCATAAGATGGATGAGACTTGCTGCGTCCATATTTGCCCCGATTGCTGCCCAGCCTACCTGAGCTTTGTTCGTGCCGCTGCCAGCGCTCAGTCGCGTATCTGCTGAGATTCCGACGGTTTCAATGACATTTGTAATCACAGCCGCGCAGGTAATCACAATGTTGCCAGTAACTTTGGCGATTGTGATTGTGTTTCCGGATACTGCCGATGCGGAAATATCCGTACCGCCCATCGTAACAATAATTGTGCCAAGTTTTTTATATGTGCCGGTCGGAGAAAGCGTCGTGGAATAGGCTGCACCGTCCGCAACGGTATTAGCCACGTTTGAAGATGCGCAGTTGGTGAGATTGCGTGTAATGTTGTAAGTCACAGACGGAACAGAGGCCACCGCAGTGATTGTGACCGCCCCCGTCACCTTGGCGATGTTGATTGCGCCGCTTCCCGCCGAGTAAGCGGTGGCAGTAATGTCCACGCCGCCCATTTTGACCACCACAGATGCAAGCACCTTTCCGCTATCCGCAGTGATGGTTGCGGTGTACGCCTCGCCGTAATCCGCCTGAGACGTGGTATTACTAAGCGTGCATCCTGTGAGACTTTTGGCGATCGTCTGATACCAGTGCAGCGTCTCGGGCGTTCCGGCGGTCATAACCGCACGGTAAGCGTTGATATCAGCCATCGACATTCCGCACGTTCCCACGGCAAAATGCACGCACTTATCACGGAACGTGTTCCCGGAAACGGCGTTGATCGCATTGATAAGCCTCTTCCACTCTGGCTCATTCCTTCGACGAGCAAGTGCGTCTGTCCCGGAGCCGGAATAAAAGGTAGTCAGCTCGTAGTCTTTGTCGATGTCGGATTGGCTCATGCCGAGCAGCCCCTCTAGCACACAGGCCAGCGTGCCTGTACGGTCCGCACCTGCGGTGCAGTGAAAATATACCGGCTCCCGGTGCGTTACGGCGTCGATCACGCAGCGAAGATAGAGCTGCCACGTTGCAACCGGCGTCAGCGCGTAGGACGCTGCCTTGTCAGCAATCGTAAACCACACATCGCTACCAAGGGGGGATTCTGTTGCGACATCACCGTCGGACGGGTCGCGCCCCTCTTTGCCTCTAAGGTCGATTTCATGCTGCACACCGAACTGGCCGACCAGTACCGCCCGATCTGCGGCAGAGATACGCCCGCCGCGAATCAGCAGACCATATTTCACCGTGCCGCCGTCGCAGGCCCATCCGCCAAGGTCGCGCACGTTCCACGCTTCTGCGGAGCCGTCCCGCGTGCGAATCCACCGCAGTGCATCCAGCGGTTTGAGCGTGCCCGCTTTCCCGCCAGAGGCAAATGGCGTGAGCACATTCGGTACTTCGTTGTAGTGCATCACCCCGCCAGCCGCCTGCCCAATGGGCTTGTAATTGCTGATAACAGCATCAGCGGGCGCATAGTTGGCAATCTGTGACGTGCTGTAATCGCTCGGGTCATAGGTCACGTTGGCAAGATAATTCCGTACCGCCTCCGGGCACTGATGCCACTCAACTGCTTCGCTTCCGGAGAGTGCTCGCACAGCAGCGCCCATCTCCGCGACTTTGTATTTCGTTGCAGTGCCATTTTTCTCGCGGATAGCATTTGCGATGTCCTGTACGGCGGTTTCTTCGTAGAGCTTTTTCATCTCAGTAGCTCACCTCCGTGCCATCGGCGATCGTGACGGTTTTCGCCGCGCTGCCGTCGTAGGTGACGGTCGTGCCGCCGATTTGGATCGTCAGCGCCTTCGGATTTTTCAGTGCTGTGGGCACGGTGGTCTTGTTGGCTCCGCGCTCGATGCCGTCGAGCTTGGCCTTGTCGGCGGCGGACATCAGACCAGCCGCGGACTGCGTGGCCGCCGCCGTACCCGCCTTGCCGTCCCACGCGGCGGTCTTTGCGGCCGTGATGCCGTCGATTACCGCCTTGTTCGCGTGCGAGTGGCGGGCGCCGGTGTTGGCGGAGATCTCCGCAGTCGGGACTACCGGGATATCCCCCGGCGCAGCAGGCGTGTAGCCAAGCGCACCTTTGATGCTTGCCGCAGTCACGGTCGCGTCACTGCCGTCCTTGCCGGGCGCACCGGCAGGCCCAGCAGGACCAGCAGGGCCAGCAGGGCCGGTTGCACCTGCATCACCCTTCGCGCCAGTGGCTCCACGAGACGGCTTGCCGGTGTCTGTGCTGCCGATGTACCAGTTGCCATTGCCGCCGATGTGCGGCGTAACGCCGTCCGCACCGGTAGCCCCCGGTTTGCCATCCGCGCCGTCTTTGCCCGGTGCTCCGGTTGCTCCGCGCGATGGCTTGCCGGTATCGGTCGCGCCGAGAAACCAATTTCCGTTTGACCCGATCGTCGGCGTTATGCCGTCCGCACCGGGTTCACCCTTTGTACCTTCAATCACAACAAGCGGCGTGTCAATCGCTGCGTCTACCTCTTCTCCAAGCGCATCGAGGATCTCGGCTTCGATTCTGTCGCTCATTCCATCAGCTCCTCGTCCGTGCAGTCCAGCACTTTGATTTTCGGGTTTTTCTTCGGCTTCAGGATATTGCCCGCGCCCTTGAAGTTGCATGTGATCTCCAGCTCCGCCTGACCCACATCGAGGGACAGCGTGTCTTCCTGCGTCAGCGTCAGCATGAACCGGTCATTTGCGTTGTCATACCGTACCGCGTCCGGCCACGTCTTGCGCACACTGTCGCCAAGTTTGAACGCGATCTCATCCACGTTGCCAATCGGGAATACGTCCATGTCGTTGAACTTCACGCGCACGGGAACGGTCTTTGCCTCGCCGCGTTTGATGTATGCCATTGCTTTTCACCTCATACTTCCCAAGCCCCGGTTACGCCGTGCGCTGCCAGACATATGCCGCCAGATATGGCGGCATATTGTTGTGAGCCGCACCGCCGCCCGCGCCGCTTGTTTTCGCCAACTTTGCAAACCACGTTTTGTCGCTGGTGTAGCCAATGCTCGGCCAGCCGGTATAGCCGCTCGGTGCGCTGCTGTCGCCGCCGTCGTTGCCGACATACTCGTCATGGTAGTGGTTTGGCATCTCTTGCGCTGCCAGCGTGTGTGTCGCTTCGCCCCCGGTCGTGCCCGCTTTGTATTTCGTACCTGCCGCCAAGATGAACGTGTCTTTGATCTGCGTCCATGTGCCACCGAACAGCGTTGCCGGGTTGTCGCTGGACGCAGAAAAGTAAAACGCGCCAACCGGGTACACTTTCAGGAAATAGGCATTCAGCACACTGTCCAGAGCGTCACTTGCGAGTTTCTCCGCCGTTACGGCCCCGGCCGCGAGTTTCTCCTCCGTCACGGCTCCGTCAGCGATCTTGTCCTTCGTCACAGCGCGCATCGCGATCTTGTTGCTGGTGACTGCGGCAGTCGCGATTTTCGCCTGAGTTACACTCTCCCCCGCGAGTTTGCTCTCCGTAACAGCGCCGTTGAAAATATGCCGCTCCTGCACGGCGCTCGAGGCGATTTTGCTCGCCGCGACCGCATTATTCGCCAATTCCGGACTACCAATCGTTTCGTTGGCAATCTGGTGATAAGTCACCGCGCCATTCGCGATCTTTTCCGTAGTCACCGCACCATTCGCGATCTTTTCCGTAGTCACAGCCCCGTCCGCAATGCCGCCCTGCGTCACACCGGCGATCTGCGCCTGCACGTTCTCGATCGCTTCCTGCACGTTGGTTTTGTTCACAGCCTCTGTCGCGACAAAACCGATGCATTTTGCTGCGCTTTCACCGCCGAGCGCAGCGACCAGATCGTTGAGCGCCTTTTTCAGCAGGTTTCCGGCAAGGTCAAACTTTGCTTTCAGAGCCGCGGCGGACAGACCGCCCACGTCGTTCGGCTCGTCGTCCAGTTTGGAGATGATGTTCATGTCCTCGTTGCACGTCGGAAGTGCCATATGTAACCCTCCTATCGCACATATCCCGTGAACCGCACGCGGATGTCGGCGCTTGTGACCGTCGCCGTCGTGTCCGCATCGTCGTTTGTCAGGATGAGCTTGTAGTATGTAAATTTCTTTGCTTTCAGTTTCAGCCGCGTCATATACGGGCGCTTGTTCGTGTTGAACGACCAGTGCGCAAAATTTGCGTGGTCAAATGCGGCACTGTTGCGGAAAACCAGCTTTTTCGAGAAGTCCGCTTTCCGGTCTGTCATGACCGTCACGGTCATCGACCCGGCGTGCGTCGGCACGAGACCGATCCACAGCATGGCGGAGTATTTGCGCATGAAATCCGCGCCGAAGTGCATGTTGCCGCTCTCCCATCGCGCGTCGATCGCTTCGCCGCAGTCGCTGCGGAACGCATCCGAAATCTCGACGAGCACATTTTCACGTGCGCCGAGCAGTCTCCCGTATGAGCGGTAAAAGTGCTTGACAGGGAAGTTCGTGTACAGATACCACACATTGAGCCCGTAGTTGTGCACAACGGCCATGTCCCCATATACGCAGTACCATTCCTTGCGGTCGTTGTCGTCCCAGCAGTACGCCTGCCGGAGATCGAAACTCTGCAGCGTTTTCCATACGCGGTCGGAAATGCGTTTCGCCTGCCGCTCGTCAATCGTCAGGTTGCTGGAGTAGCTGCTGTTGTTTTTCCATGTGTAGACGCTCTCCCCGAACAGGGTATAGGGGCTGTTGTCCACAAGCCGCACCTGCCCGGGAACAATGTTGCCGATGGCCTTGTTTACTTGTGTCCAGTAAAACGCGGGGAGGATTTTGCCCTCTGCATTCGTCACCGTGCCGTACTGCACGGAGTATGCGCTATCTTCTTTGAACGCCAGCAGTCGGGAGTAGTGGCGGATCATCGCCGTGATCGGCGTGTTCTCGTCGCCGATGTCCAGCACGTTCATGTCCGGGAAGTATTCTGCGGTCGGGTTGCCGTCGATGTCCAGCCCGGAGTACAGCGCCTTGTTGCTTCCGTCACCGTAGAGAAACACGCGGTTGTCCGTCGCGCCGTTGTAAAGCTCTGCAAACTTCATTGCCCTGACCGCGCCGGAATCGTCAGATGCCACGGTGTATTCTACTTCGTACACATCCGCACCGGCAGGGGGCGCGCTCGTGAATGTGATCTTACCTTCTGCAAACGTATAGTCCGTACCGGCTGCCAGCGCTGCGCCTGTTGCCCTGTTTTTCACGCTCACAGACAGCGTTCCGCTTTCCGGGCACACATACACCGTGGACTTTCCGTCCGTAGCAACGCGGTATTTTCGTTTGCTGGACAGCTTGTTGATTTGCTCCAGCTCCGTGCCGCTGCCGTCCGCACCGACGCCCACAAGCACAGTCGGGACGTACCCGGTCACATCGGAGAGCTTGTAGCCGTCAAACACCTTGTACTGCGTACCGTTGAGGATATAGAGCTTTTCCCGGAAACCGAAAAACTCCGTGTGTGCGTCGGCGAGCGTGCCAAGCGCCGAGACCGCCGTAGTGGCTGGAAATCCGATTTTCCACAGCTTCCCGGCCGCGGCCGCTACCTGCACATATTCTCCGCCGACGTAGCCGCACCATGTCCCCTGAATTTCTCCGGGGAACGTATGCACAGCTTTCATACCGGGGCGCTTTCGCAGCGCGCCGTCCTGCGTCACGCGCCAGTTGCGCATTTCGGATGCCTCACCAAGTTTCAGACTTGTGTCGTCGCTGCCAGCCTGATTGATACCGAGCCATTTCTGGATTCCGACGATCTTTTCATTCATGCGCGTCACCAGCTCCCGAACTCGCTATACTCGATGCCGCCGTACACATCCTCGACCGTGCCCATGCTGCACTGCGCGTTTGCCTTGTGCATCGCCACGATCTCGTTGTAGCGCCGCTTGAACCGGTCGGATGCCTCCGGGTTCTCGTCCGTCAGGAGAGCGGAAGCAAGGCCGTATGGCATCGCACCGAGCGCGAGCGTGTTGTCGATCTCCGAGAGCGTGTCGTCGAATTCCTCAACAGGCCGCCAGCCGGAAGCGGTTTTTCCGGCCTTCTTTGTCTCTGAAAACGGGTACAGCTCCGCAATCATTGTGTTGATGATCGACACGGCGCGGTATTTATATTCGTCCGTGTCCGTCGTTTGCGGTTTCCCGCTATCGCTCAGCTCGTCCATGATGGACATTGCAGCGTCAAACACATCGCTGACTTCTGCCATGAAATCACCTCGTTATCTGAAAATAGGCGGCGGGAAATCCCGCCGCCTTATCCGTTGCCTCAGGCGGTAGCCGTCATAATGCCGGAATCGAGCGCGCCGGTCTTGCTGGCGTAAGCCTTGACCTCCGTGCCTGCGGCAATGCCGGTCGGCTTCGCGCTGGCGCTGTAGGTCTTCGCCGTGGAGGAAGTCTTCGGGTTGCTGCCGTCGGTGGTGTACTTGATGGTCTCACCGTCACCGGCAGTCAGCGTCAGCGTGCCGCCGGAGACAGACATCGTCGGGGTCGTGCTGCCCGCGGTCGCGTGCACGCCGATGGCGTATGCCTTCTTGTCAAGCACGAAGCTGTCGAACATCACGCGGTACTCCGCCACATCGCCGTCGATACCCAGCGGGTTCTTCTGGATGCGCATAGTCTGGTTTTTCACCGGGTCGACGCTCGCGCCCTTGCGGAAGATCACGAAGTTGACGCCTGCGGGCAGATAGCTGTCCGGGATGGCGTACACGTCGTTGCCGTCGAGCTTGCCCAGAGAACCGTTTGCGACGGCGTCCTTGCCCAGCACGTCAATGCCGACGATGTAGTCCGACAGCTTGCACTTAGCAAACAGCGTGTGGCCGATGAAGATCGCGCGGTTGTCGGTCGGCACAAGATGGTTGGACATCTCCGCGCCCATGTTGACAATGGCGTCAATCGCGGTCTTGCCGGTCAGCGCGGTCGCGTTGACGGTCACAACACCGGCACCGCCGACCCACTGCTGCAGACGGTACTTGTCGATGCTCGGAGTGACCTTGCCGTCCCACGTCGCCTTCATGCGCGCGTTGCACTGCTTGACGTTAAACTGTTCGGCAGCGTTGCCCGCGTCGATCGAGAACGTGCCGCCCTTGTCCTGCGTCATGCGCATGGTCTGAACGGTGTCGCCCAGCTCTTTGATCGTGCCGAATCGGCTGGAACCGCTGCGGGTGTAGTCGCCGAAGTCGCCCTCATCGGAGCTGTACACGTTGATCGCGTTCACGCCGACAAAGTCGTAATCCTTACCGGCAAACGCGTCGGTAACGCTCTTCTGGTGGAAACGTTCGTCGAGCTTGGTGCTGTATTTGTCAAAAACATTGATTGCCATTATGTGATTACCTCACTTAAAAATTCAGAATTTCAGGCGGAGGCAAGCCCTATGTTCACGTGGTCAGTTGCCGTCGTACCACAGCGCGTCAAACGCTTCGTCGCTGCCGGTCTTCCCGGCACTGCTCTGGCTACCGGTGCTTCTCGCGGCGTTCGCCGCGTTCCGGTCGCGCGTCGCCTGCTCGGATTTCATGCGCGCGATCTCTGCCTCCAGCGCCTTGTTGCGTTCTCTTGCGTAGGCCGAAACCAGCGTTTCACCGCGGTTAAAGGCTTCCCACACGCCGTTCGGAATGGAGGCCGGGTCAACGTCGGGATAGGCTTTTGCAAATGCGTCAAAGCACTCGCCGCGCCATTTCTCGTTCGCTGCCTGCTGCTCCTGCTCCTGCTTCTGGGGTGCCAGTGCTGCCCGTTCCTGATCGAGCGCGCGGCGCTCTCTGTCGAGCTTTACGCGCTCGAGCGCCATGCCGTCGTCGTCGATGCCGTATTTACTCTTGGTAACGGCAATGAGCATGTTTTCCACAAGCTCCTCGACGGTTGTGCCGCTCTGATTTGCCAGCTCCTGCAGCGCGTTCTCGTGTTCCGTGAGCGTCGCCAGTTGCTGTTTCTGTTCGGACACCTGGGTTTCCAGTTGCGTGTTTTTCTCGGTCACGCGGTCGTAGTCCATGCCCTTCTGAGCAAGCGTTACGACCTCGTCCCGGTTGACATTTTTCGTCTCGCCGAGGTGCTTTAGCTCAAACAGTTGGCCGTCTGTCTGCGCCTGCTGCTCCTCGTTCTCGCCCGGCTGTGCGGCATCTGCATCCTGCCCACCGTCGTTCTGTTCGATCTCCGGCGCGGCGTCGTTGCCCTGCGGCTCCGTGTCCGGCGCGCCCTGCGCGTCGTCCTCAACGTCGGCAAAGCTATCCGCCGTGATGTCGCTCCAATCGTCTGCGTCCGCCGTAAAGGCGGTGTTCATGTCGTCTGCCATGTCAAAATCCCTTCTCCCGCTATGGTCGGCGGGTGCGGCGCTATGGTCGGCGCCACGTGTTGAAATTTATCCGGTAATGTATTTGCAAGGCGGTTTTCCGCCGAGCGTTCGTTATTCGGCCGTTCCGGTCTGCATGACCTTGCGCTGCAAGTCACCGAAGCCGCCGCCGCCGCGAATGGGCGTCTTCTGGCCGATATCGACCAGAGCGCCGGTCTCCGGCGTGCCGCCTGTGCTCGGGCCCTCCGGCTGCATCATCTGCTGCTGTGCCGCCTGCTTGCGCGAGGCGATCAGTTCCTGCCGCTTCGGGATGTAGCCGTCCGGGATGCGCTCAAGGTATTCCTCAATCGTGATCTTGTCCTGCATCAGCAGGTTATCCAGCGTCTGCACCGACGCCATCTCCGACCAGTACGAGCTTGCGCCAACGTCAAGTTTCAGCGCCATCGGCATATCGTTCAGAATGCCGTAGTCGAACAGCACGGTTTCCAGCTCCTCCGGGTCTTTCCCAGCAAATGCAAGAATGTCCGAGCCTACGTCCGGCATAGACACCTGCACTTTGCGTTCCCCGTAGTACGCCGCCATGAAGTCCAGATAGATGCGCCCCAGATCTTCAATGGATTTGTAGAGGTTCTGCTTCGTGATCTCCGACGGGATACTGGCAGCGCGCTGCAGGGCGATAATGGCCGACGTGTTGTCCGGCCGCGTCTCGCCAAGCGCCGCACTCGTCGCGCCGAGAAACTGCCGCGTATAGTCCACGCTCGTCTGGATAAACTGCGCGATCTGCGGGCTGATCTGTGCCGGGTCGATGATCTTTGCCACGCCGGACACGTCGCCGCCGTTGACGCCGATCGCAGCGCCGACAGCGTTATTCCACTTCGGGATGCGCGTCTTGTCGTAGACCGTTCGCGGAAACGCGCTCGTCATCAGCGAGATCATGGACATGGCAAACAGCTTGTTGACAAAGATCTGGTTTGGGATCAGGCCGGTCACGAGCGCCTGACCATGATAGCTGTCGGGAATGTAGTCCCAGTTGATCCACGTCACCGGGTAGAGCCGCAGCCCCATGTCCCACGGCTCGCGCAGCATGACGCGCCCGGAGACTTCGCATGCCCACACCGTGCCGGTCTTGCGTTCCTTCCACATCCGCAGCAGCACCGTACTGCGCTCTGAGCTGTTTTTGTAGCTGTCAGTGTTGTGGCTCTCGGTATCCGGCTGAATGTCGTTCCAGTGCGGATTTCCGGCCTCCTGCGCTGCTCTGCACAGCTCCTTCGTCATTTCTCGCCGTTCGATGAGGATGTATGGCTGCTTCTGCGGGTCACGGCACGCTGTGTTACCGAAGCCGACGCGCATATTGTCCACGATCTCCGTACGGATGCCGCCGCGCAGGCCGAATCCGGCATCTACCGTGTCGTCCCAGAACGTGAACAGGCAGCTATCACCGTCCACGGCGGCGTTTCGCATATACTCGCGCACAAGGTTCGGCACGCGGTTGAATTCAAACAGCCGGTCAAACTCCTTGTTGACGATCTCCGCGACACGTTCCACGTCCTCCGGCGTGCGCTCGCACGCAAGCGGAGTAGCCTGCATCTTGATATTGTCGGTCGTGATGTTCGCAACGGAAAACAAAACGACCTGTTTCAGGAAGTTGTATACCGGCGTCGGCAGACCCTTCGCGTCCACGCCCTCCCATTGCTTGCCAATGAAGAAGTTCTCGTTGGCGCGCACCGTCTCGTCGAGGTTGACAGCAGTGTTGTAGCCGAGCATTTTCTGGTACTCTGCCTGTACCTGCTCCGGCGTGATCTTCTTGCCAAACTCGTCAGGCATCGTCACTCACGTCCTTTTTTCCGGCCATCAGGTAGCTGTAGTTCATGAGGTTGGACACCCCGTTGGAGAAGTCCTGCGCCATCTGCAGCGCCTGTTCCACCTGTTCAGCGTGGTCTTCGTCGAGCTTGTCCGCACGCTCGCACAGTGCGGCCGCAGTCTCTTCCAGTGCCTCTACGCGCTTTTGTAGCTGCGATACGTCGAGCGACGTATCTGCCAGCATGTCCATCGTCGCGTCCTGAAATGCCCGCAGCTCGTCGTCCCAGCGCCGCAAGCTTGCCATCGTCAGCACAAAGCACGCCGCGATCACCAGTAGGCCGATCAAACTGATAGTGTTCATGTCTTCCTCCTAATAGCTGATATATCCGGCAGACGGTGCGTCTCCGGTCATGAATTCCTCGTAGCCCTCCTGCGCGTCCTCGTCCTCGTAGATGATCTCCGACGGGTTCGCGTCTTTTGCGTCCGCGCGCATTGTTCTCGATACGCAGTAATAGCGCACGGAATCGACCGTGTGCGTGATCTCGTGCGGCTCTTTGGCGCAGTCGTTCGGGTTGCGCTCGTCCGCCTGAATGTCCTCGAGGTCTCCGATCGTCCGTTCGCAGGTCTGGAAAAGTACAAGCCCCGGTTTTCCGTCCGGCATATTTGCGAGTGCTTCCTTCACTTGCAGGAAACCCTGCACGCGGTTGTTGCTTGCCCGCACGATGGGCACGCCGCATTGCATAAACACCTCTGCCATCGTCTTGCCGGTGTCCTTCTGGCGCGACCAGATGTCCGGCGGGGCAAAGGTGATCTCGATGTGCTCGTCCGGCATCGTCATGTCGAGGATCTGCTTTGCCGCATCCTGCACGATCAGCCCCGGCTGCACAAGCTCGCGGTACATGTACGAGTGCCCGTTTTCGTCCACCGCGTACCAGCCGACGGCAAGCATATCCAGACCGTAGTCGAGCGCCCTGTATCGCTTCCAGTGTTTTGGGATCTGGAACGGCTTGCAGGTGTGCGTCGCCTTGCTGAATTCCGGGAAATACGTGCCGCACAGTGCGTCCCAGTCGCCGTATCGGTGCGCTTTGCGGATGTTCTCAGGCAGCTGAGAGAGCGCCTGCAGATAGCCCGGAGAGGATTCCAGCAGGTCTTTGTTGTCCTCGACCGTTGCGAAAATGAAGCTGTAATCGTCCGGGTTCTCGTTCTCCTCTGGGTTGTCGGAATCTGTCTTGAAATTTCGGTCGATAAACAGGCGCTTGACCCATCTGTGCCCGACGCCGCCGGGGTTGCACGTCAGGTAAAAGCGCTTCGGGATCTCGTTGACGCCACGCAGGCAGCCGCCGAGAAAGCGAAATTCGCGCTCTGTAAACTGCGTAGCCTCGTCCATGAAGATCCAGTCGTATTCCTGACCCTGGTATTCGCTTTCGGACGTAATGCCGCTCCAATGGCCGAAATGGATGGTCGAGCCGTTTTGAAAGTACAGCGTGTGCAGTGTGCCGTTGTAGCTTGTCAGCTCCTGCGGCACCATCTTCAGAATCGGTTCGATGTGGTTCGACTGCAGCTCCGGGTATGTCTTTCGCACGATGAGGATGCGGATGCCCGGCCATGTAAACGCGCCGCCTACTGCCTTGATGCGCACAGCGTGCGTCTTGCCGCCGCCTCGCGCGCCGCCGTAGGCCGTGTACATCGTTCGGCTCTGATAAAACAGAAGCTGCTTCTCGTTTGCGTGCCCCGGATCCCATGTGAAATTTGTCTGCGTGCTTCGCTTCTGCTTCGGCATGGCATCCTCCGTAAATGCAGAAACGGAGCCAACTGCATTCCGCAGTCAGCTCCGTTCAGCTCTTATGCCCGGCCGTTTCCGGGCACGTCGTTATTCTGTTTCTGTTTCCCGAAAGGCGACCTTGCGCTTTACTTCCAGCACAAGCACGCCGTCTTTCGTTTGCTTTACCTCGGCGGTATTCCCGCGGCCGATAATGTCCAGAATCGCCAGGAGGAGAGTTTCATTTTTCTGCATAGGGTACCTTCACATTGCAGCCCCGGCATTTTTCCGCCACCCATCAAGGTAAATGACAGGCGCGGCCTTGCTCGCCGGTTGATAGCCCATCCGCACACCGTAGCCGCCGCCGTAGTCCAGCGCAGCCGCAGTGTTAACAAACAATCGTTCAACCGGCTCCGCGCTCCTCGTAGAAGCATTTGCCCGGAAGAAACAATCCTTAAACACGGCGGGGGAGTGCGTGTGCCCGCAAACATAAACGTCTGCATCGACGATCTGCGCATAGTCCGCAAGCCGGTTGATCTTGCCGCCGATCTTGCGCCCACCGCCGTTTCCGTGGTTGACGTAGATGGAGTACGTTGTCTGCCGTCCCTCGCTCTTTCTCCGCGAGTTTTCGCCCAGCGAAACAAACACAAGCGCGGCGTCCGGTGCATATCTGTCGCCAGCGCCCAGCTCGTTTGCAATCAGCCATGTAATGTCGATGCCGTCTGCACGATATGTCCGCTCTTCGTGGTTGCCGGGAACAGCGCACAGGATGCGCCCCTTGAGCGGAGCAAACGTCTTGTTTGCAAGCTTGATCTGCTCCATTGGGGACAACTGCGTGCTGTAGATGTCGCCGATGCTGCTTCGCGTCGCATTGTCGATCAGGTCGCCCGCAAGAATTGCATAGGCGTTATCCTTTGCCGCAATGTCCGCCACGCGCTTTTGCACGCCGCGAATATCGCAGTTCGGGTCAGAAAGATGTACGTCCGCAATGACGTGCACTTCGATTTCGTTTTGCTGCTTCGGCAGCTCCACACGGATAACGTGCAAACGCTTCACCTCATTCGTTACACGGTTGTCGCGCGCCTCGCTTATAAACCAATTCCGAGCAGCAGCTCAGCGCGCCCGCATCCCGCTGCAGCAGGAAAGCGGCTTTCTGCCGGTTTTTCACGCTCCGGTCAATCCGGTCGTCTGGTCTTGGCGGCAGCCCCCGGACTTGCACCGGGCGCGTCCCTTTTGGAAAGCTGCCGTAGAAAGGGAAGCTGCGGCATCCTGACTTGCACAGGATTTCAGCGGAAAGGAGATGAAACGCTTAGGCCACTCGCCGCCGCAGCAGTGTTTACCGTCGCTTCCGACGCTTGATTCCCGGATAGTGCCGGGTTCACAGTTGCTCCGTACCGTAATAGGTTTTGGGAAGGTAATAACGGCCACAGGAGGCCGCCCTTTTTCCGGCACGGATGGGCATCGTTCGCAAACGCGAACAGCAAGCACTTAGCCGCAGCGCGTATCCTGCGCCCGCATTCGGCTTGTTGGATTAAGCGTGTTTGTTGTGCATTTGCAAGCGTTACTTGAAAGCACTGTCGCCGCCGATCCCGTCTGTCTTGATCGTCAGCTCCTGCGCGTGAACGTCGATTACAGGCTTGTCGATGTACCCGCCGTTTTTCGGCTGCTTGAGCAGGAAGATGATCCCGCCGCTGCCCTTCGGGTTTTCAGCCACCATGCGCGCATAGACCGCTTCCCGGTATGCGACCAGCTTCTCGAGCTGCTCTCCATATCCGTCATATTCCCCGCCCTCGTTTGCCCGCCATCGCGCGAGTGTACGCGGCGCAATGCCGAGATACTTCATCAGTGCATAGTCGTCCATGTACTGTTTCCCGTCCTCGCACTGCATGATAAACTCGTCGATCAGAACGCCAAGCTCTTCGGCGGTTTTGATTTTGCGCGGTCTTGCCATAGAATCACCCCATCGCTTATAGTATAGCATCAAACGTCGAAAAAACTAAATGCACGTCAACCAGATAATGTATGAAATACCTTGACGGGGTTCTTCTTCGATTGGCGCGCACGATTGTAAAGACGCGGGAAACGTAGCGGGTTGAATGTTGAATGGGGCAATGTTTGGCGGGAAGTCTCAAAAGGCTGTGTGTCGTAACGCATGGGCTGTCGCCTGAGAGCCGTCCCGCTTTTCCGGCACCCCGGGGGGGGAGGGGGGGGAGGGGGCACACCCGGAAACGCTGAGCAAAACAGCGCCCACACACCAGCGCGCGCCGTGGATGATTGGCCGCGCGCCAGGGCGCCGATTGGCATTGCTGCATGACACTGCATACACTGCGCATGAACTGCATAAACTACCAGCCGAGCAATGCAGAAGCACCGTAAAATCTATGAGTTATTCGGCAAAATGTAGGTTATGCCGAATTTACAAATTGATGAAGCCATTGAAAATACTAGCTTTTTGCGAAACTGCATGAATATGCATAGTATGCAGCACCGAAAACGGTCACGAAAAGTGCATCAGTATGCACCAGATCGCCGCCACAAAACCAGCCACAGCAAGCCCCACAATTTTTTTATCCGATGCCACAACGCGAATTTTGTACGGGATAATGGGATCATACCATCATCATACCATCATCATACCATCATCATATCATCGCATCATTGCGCAGCATCACCGGCACACAGCCAGGACAACGCCCCGCGCAAAGAGGGGGGGACTATAGGGGGGGTATTTACATAGCTAAGTAATAGCTATTACACAGCTATGTCATAGCTATTACACAGCTATGCCATAGCTATTTAAATATCTATTCCATACCCGCGAGACATTCAACGACCAAAGGAAAGAAAAGGAGAGTATAGAGGGAGAGAGCGCCCGCACAAAAAAATTTTTGCAAAAAGGGCTTGACATGGTAACGCAAGTATGCTATCTTGTAAATGCAGCCGGGGAACGGCAGCGAAAGGAGATGATCCTCGCGGCAAGAAAGACCACCACCAGCACGGAAGTGAAACGCCGGTATAACGAAAAGGTTTACGGCCGTATCTACTTGCAGTTGCCCAAAGAAACGGTTGAAGCGTTCAAAGCAAAATGCAATAATAGCGGCGTATCACAAGCGAGCGTTTTACTAGAAGCAATCGAAAACTTTTTAAGGGGCTAAACGTCCCTTAAAAATACACATACTAACGCTAGTATGCCACACATGAAAGGAGAGCAACCATGAAATACTTTACCAACATCCACACCCTCGACGAGCTG
The DNA here is from genome assembly GCA_025757645.1 of Clostridiales bacterium. Taxonomy (NCBI): domain Bacteria; kingdom Bacillati; phylum Bacillota; class Clostridia; order Eubacteriales; species Clostridiales bacterium. Next base: position 2,340,080 of record CP107216.1, on the reverse strand, counting down.
AAAGCGGCCTATCGCCGTTTGGCCCTGAAATATCACCCCGACATGGGCGGCAGCACGGAGATCATGCAGGAGATCAACGCCGAGCATGACGCGCTGTTTGAGCAGCTCAAGCGCCAGCACAACGCAAGCGCCGACGAGTACCACCAGACCACCGAGACCGCCGAAGAATTCCGCGAGATCCTCGACGTGTTGCTCGGGCTTCCCGGGCTTACGGTCGAGCTTTGCGGCTCGTGGCTCTGGATCAGCGGCGAGACGCGCCAACACAAGGACGCGCTAAAAGCCGCCGGTTGCCGCTGGAGCAGCAGCAAGACGATGTGGTACTGGCGGCACCCGGAGGATGCGCGCGGACACTACCGCGGCAAGCGCAGCATGAACGAGATCCGCAGCAAGTACGGCAGCCAGGTCTTTGACGCAGACGGCCGCGAGCGCACCGCATACAACCGGCTTGGGGCGACGGCGTAAGCCGTCCCCGGCCGCGCTCCGTCCGCCGGTAAAAGTCCGGCGCTGATGAGCAAGAGCGAAACGGAGGTTGCATCATGTATCAGATTATCAAGTATTGCCGCGATTGCGGCGCTTATTCCGGCCGTGAGTTTGGGCGCAAGGCCGACGCGGTGCGGTATGCCCGTGCTTGCGTCTGCCCAGATTGGGAGTATGTCGCGGTTATCAGCACGCGCACCAAGCGCGTCGATGTGCTCAAGGGCGCGCCGATGATGGTGCGCTATGCGCCCGGATGCACCGAGTACAAGCGCGGGAAGCTCTGCGCTATCTATGGGGGGTGATTACAACGAGTTATCACGATTTGCTTACCATGTACGGCGGCGAGCAGCTCGAAGCCGAGCAGCGCGTATATATCTACGTGCAGCAACCGAAGCGGTATAAGACGCCGGAAGACATCGCCCGCAAGGATGCCGACATTGCGCGCCAGATCGAGCGCATGCAACGCTTGATTGACGATTTGCGCGACTATCGCGTAGCACTGGCGCAGCGGTACGCCGAGCTGGAAACGATGCCTTACACGCGCGTTTTGACGCTCAAGCGCGACCCGAGCTATAAGGGCCGCATTACCTACTGGGTGACGATCACGCGCCGGATGTCTGACGGCACGGAGACCGACGAACTGTGCGAGCAGTTCCACGGTCAGGATCGCGCGAAAGCGTTTGCTCGCTTCGCCGCCCTGCAAAAGCAGTACCCCGGCATTGCATCCGTTAAGGATGTAGCCCGCAGGAGCTGGGAACGATGATAGTGCCCGGCATCCTGCACAACTTCCAAACCAATTTTTGTGCATCTACACAAAACCGCAGATTCCGCGGTTTACCTGTTGACATACCGCAGATTCCGCGGTATACTCGATCCATCAAAAGGAAAACGCGATAGGCCGCAAGGCCGGAAAGGATCACATCATGAAAAACATTGAAGCCAACAAGATCGCCGAGGCGCTGCGCAGCGCCGACACCTGGGACATGGACCTCGCCCGTGAACTGTGCGCGCTGGCCGGCATGGCCGAGGCGTTTGACGCCGCCGACGGCGACACCTTCGAGGGCGTCATCTACGCGGCCGCCGAGAAGCTGGGCGTGGAGGTCATCTGACCTCCCGCGCCAGCGGATCACATCAACATCGGCACCGGTGCAGCCGGAGAAAGGGAAATATTGTGGCAAAAGCAACTGCAACCTGTACTTGCGCCACCTGCGGCACAACGTTTACCCGCACCAAAATCTGCCGCAATCGCCGCGAGGCGGATGGCTGGGAGGCGTGGGCAGCCGCAAACTTTGATGAGTGCGATGCTTGCTACACTGCGCGCAAGGCATCCGAGCGCAAGGCATCCGAGCGCGAGGCCGCCGCCGTAGCGGAGGCTGAGCTGCCGCTGACGTTGCACATGACCGGATACCCGGACAGGCATAACACCCCGGTCGTCCTGTTTTTTGGCGGAGACACCGTATCGCACAAGGATGATATCAAGTCGCTCGGATACCGCTGGGTCTTTGCGGATGACTACATCACCTACGGCTACAGCGTCCAGCGCGGAGAGCGGAAATGGATCAAGGTCGTCCCGCAGGAGGACGCCTACGACGAGATCGAGCGCGTGAAGGCGCTCGGCGCTGTGATCGACGATAGCATTGTAGACACGGAGTATCTTGCAAAACAAGCCGCCGCCAAGCGCGAGCGCGTCGCGGCCGCTGAGGCATCCGGAATCACGGAGCCGGTCAAACCGGTATGCTACCCGGCCGGCCGCTGGAACGGCAAGGTCTACGGCGCGGCGGCTTATGGCTACCGTATCTACGTCGGCAACGCTGAGGTGCAGATCAGCGGCGATGACGCCGACGCACTCAAAAGATACGCCAAGGCTCTTGCGGCCTGGCGCGAAGCAACAGCAGCAAAGGAGACATCGCCATGACTGACAAGCAGTTTTATCACGCTTTTCGCGCTGCGCAGCAATACAGCGATCCGGATGCTTTTGCGTCCAACGTCGCGCTGTCCGACATCTTTCCGACCGTCGAGGGCGATGATCTCCCGGCGCTGGCGGACGATCTACGCCATGTCTGGCGCTATGCGCACATCACCGTGCGTGAGATTGTGCAGCACACTGGCCTGACGCAGGCAAACTTTGCGCAGCGCTTTGTGATCCCGCTGCGCACGCTGGAAAGCTGGCTCGGCGGCACGAATACGTGCCCGCCGTACACCCGCCTGATGCTGGCAAAGCTGTGCGGCCTGTAAACGATGGCAAGACAGCCAATGCGCGGTTAGCATTTTTGTTAGCATTTTGCTAACGAAATGCGTCTGCGTTATGCGGAAAATAATCGTAAATCCGCGACGTTTTTCGCACTGCAAAGATTTCCGAAAGCATCACAAAGCATTGATAAACAAAGAAAAACCAGCAATCACAATGGATTGCTGGTTTTCTCTATTTTGGTGCTCCAGCGGGGATTCGAACCCCGGACACCCTGCTTAAAAGGCAGGTGCTCTGCCTACTGAGCTACTGGGGCATATCGGTGTGAAAAGTTATCTGCTATCCAAAATATCAGACGCGAATCCAGCGCAGCGATTTGTGGCTGGGATGGCGGGATTCGAACCCACGATATCAGAGTCAAAGTCTGGTGTGTTACCATTACACTACATCCCAATATCGGGGCAAAAACAACGGGGATCGGGATCACTCCCAATCCCCGATTTCGTGGGGTGGGTAAAGGGGTTCGAACCCTCGACACCCGGAACCACAATCCGGTGCTCTCCCAGCTGAGCTATACCCACCATAGATCTGAAATGGTACGCCAAGAGGGATTCGAACCCCCGGCCTACTGCTTAGAAGGCAGTTGCTCTATCCAACTGAGCTATTGGCGCGCATACAATATTTTGCTGCCCGCCCAGAAGGTATGGAGCGGGTGATGGGAATCGAACCCACGTATCCAGCTTGGAAGGCTGGTGTTCTACCATTGAACTACACCCGCAGAGGTCGTCCCACATTCAGCTTTACGAATATACCATCCCTGCGCGGTGTTTGTCAAGCAAAACCTGTTCAAAATGCGAAAAAATCGCAAACCGGGGGACGGCGCAGGCCGTCCCCGCGGATATTTCAGCGGTGAAAGAGCTTCTTGGTCTGGAAGCGCGGCTCGAACGTGATGTTCACCTCGAGCTTTTTGAACACGTTTTCGTCCACGTGCGAGAGGATGACGGACGAGTGCGCCTCGCAGTGCGCGAGCTTTTCGAGCTGCTGCATGGCGATCTCGGCGGTCGGGTCATTCACGGCGCAGATGCTCAGCGCCACGAGCACCTCGTCGGTGTGCAGGCGCGGGTTGTGGTTGCCCAGATGCTCAACCTTCAGGTGCTGGATCGGCTCGATGATCTCGGGCGAGATGAGCGTGACGTCCTTCGGGATGCCGCCGAGGTATTTGAGCGCGTTGAGCAGGCAGGCCGAGCTCGCGCCGAGCAGGGAAGAGGTCTTGCCGGTGATGATCGTGCCGTCGGGCATCTCGATGGCGACGGCGGGGGCGCCGGTCTCCTCGGCGCGCCGGAGCGCCGCGCCCACGACCGGGCGGTCGGCCGCTGTTAGGCCGAGCTGGTTGAGCAGCAGCTCCTGCCGCTGCGTCTCGACCGGGGCGCACAGGCCGCGCAGCTGCGCGCAGGCGGTGGCGTAGTAGCGGCGGAGGATCTCCTGCCTGGCGGCGGCGCAGCACACGGCGTCGTCGCTGATGCAGTAGCCCGCCATGTTCACGCCCATATCCGTGGGGCTCTTGTACGGCGAGCTGCCGTAGATGCGCTGGAACATGGCGTTGAGCACGGGGAAGATCTCCACGTCGCGGTTGTAGTTGACGGTCGTCACGCCGTAGGCCTCGAGGTGGAAGGGGTCGATCATGTTCACGTCGTCGAGGTCGACGGTCGCGGCCTCGTAGGCGAGGTTCACGGGGTGGCGCAGCGGCAGGTTCCAGATCGGGAACGTCTCAAACTTGGCGTAGCCCGCGCACACGCCGCGCTTGTGCTCATGATAGAGCTGGCTCAGGCACGTGGCCATCTTGCCGCTGCCGGGGCCGGGCGCGGTCACGACGATGAGGCTGCGCGTCGTCTCGATGTAGTCGTTGCGGCCGAAGCCGTCGTCGCTGACGATGCGCGCGACGTCGGACGGGTAGTCCGGGATGATGTAGTGCCGGTACACGCGGATGCCGAGCGTCTCGAGCCGGCGCTGGAACTTTTCCGCCGCGGGCTGGCCGCGGTGGTGCGTGATGACGACGCTGCCGACGTACAGCCCGCAGCCCTGGAATGCGTCGATCAGGCGCAGGGTGTCGTCGTCGTAGGTGATGCCGAGGTCGCCGCGGCGCTTGTTGCGCTCGATATCATCCGCCGAGATGGCGATGATGATCTCCGCCTCGTCGCGCATCTCCATGAGCATGCGCACCTTGCTGTCGGGGGCAAAGCCCGGCAGCACGCGCGATGCGTGGTAGTCGTCAAAGAGTTTGCCGCCGAACTCCAGATACAGCTTGCCGCCGAACTGGCCGATGCGCTCGCGGATCTTTTCCGACTGCATCCGAAGGTATTTGTCGTTGTCAAAGCCGATCGCCTGCATAGATGTTTCTCTCCTCTGTTTCAAGCTATCAAACAAACATATATTCTACAGCATTCGACGCATTCCGGCAATGGGAAAATGCCCGATCCGGTAAAAATTTATCGCAGGGCCGATTCACTCTTTTTTTATTCATAAATGTATGGTATAATCCTAAATTACACTGGACAAGGAGTGTCAACAAATGGGCTTTCTCAAAAAAATATTTGGTACTCACAGCGACCATGAGCTCAAGCGGCTCTACCCGATCGCTGATAAAATCGAAGCCATGTCGGACGAGTACGCCGCGCTCACGGACGAGCAGCTGCGCGCCAAGACCGACGAGTTCAAGCAGCGCTACGCCGACGGCGAGTCGCTCGACGACCTGCTGCCGGAGGCGTTTGCCACGGCGCGCGAGGCCGCATGGCGCGTGCTGGGCATGAAGCCGTTCCGCGTGCAGCTCATCGGCGGCATCGTGCTGCATCAGGGCCGCATCGCCGAGATGAAGACCGGCGAAGGCAAGACCCTCGTCGCCGTCCTGCCGGCGTACCTCAACGCGCTCACCGGCGAGGGCGTGCACATCGTCACCGTCAACGATTATCTCGCCCGCCGTGACAGCGAGTGGATGGGCAAGGTCTACCGCTTCCTTGGCCTGAGCGTCGGCCTGATTGTGCACGACATGTCGAGCGCCGAGCGCCAGCAGGCCTATGCGGCCGACGTCACCTACGGCACGAACAACGAGATGGGCTTTGACTACCTGCGCGACAACATGGCCATCTACAAATCCCAGATGGTGCAGCGCGGCCACGCTTTCGCCATCGTCGACGAGGTGGACTCCATCCTCATTGATGAGGCGCGCACCCCGCTCATCATCTCCGGCCAGGGCGACGAGAGCACCGACCTCTACCGCCAGGCGGAGGACTTTGCCGCCCGCCTGACGTGCAAGTCCTACGCCTCCATCGACGACAAGGAAGAGGAGGACGAGGACCTCGACGCCGACTACGTCGTCGACGAAAAGGCCCGCACCGCGACGCTCACCGCCCGCGGCATCGCCAAGGCCGAGACGGCCTTCGGCCTGGAAAATCTCGCGGACATCGAAAACGCCACGCTCGTGCACCACATCGACCAGGCCATCCGCGCGCACGGCATCATGAAGCGCGACATTGACTACGTCGTCAAGGACGGCGAGGTCATCATCGTCGACGAGTTCACCGGCCGTCTCATGCTCGGCCGCCGCTACAGCGACGGCCTGCACCAGGCCATCGAGGCCAAGGAGCACGTGCGCGTGCAGAGCGAGAACAAGACGCTGGCGACCATCACGTTCCAGAACTACTTCCGTCTCTACGGCAAGCTCTCCGGCATGACCGGCACGGCCATGACCGAGGAAGAGGAGTTCGCGGCCATCTATAACCTCGACATCATCGAGATCCCGACGAACAAGCCCGTCATCCGCATCGACAACCCCGACGTTGTGTATAAAAACGAGGCCGGCAAGCTGCGCGCCATCATCGAGCAGATCCGCGTCTGCCATGAAAAGGGCCAGCCGGTGCTGGTCGGCACGGTGTCGATCGAAAAGAGCGAGCACCTGTCCAAGCTCCTGCGCAAGGCGGGCATCCCGCACAACGTCCTCAACGCCAAGCACCACGAGAAAGAGGCCGAGATCGTCGCGCAGGCCGGTAAGTTCGGCGCTGTCACGATCGCAACGAACATGGCCGGCCGCGGCACGGACATCATGCTCGGCGGCAACGCGGAGTATCTGGCCAAGGCCGACCTGCGCAAGGCCGGCTTCTCGGAGGAGGTCATCGCCGAGGCCACCGGCTATGCCGAGACCGAGGACGAAGAGATCCTCAAGGCCCGCGTCCTGTTTGCCGAGCGCATGGCCGAGCACAAAAAGAGCATCGATGAGGAAGCGGACCGCGTGCGCGCGGCCGGCGGCCTGTATATCATCGGCACCGAGCGGCACGAGTCCCGCCGCATCGACAACCAGCTGCGCGGCCGCTCCGGCCGTCAGGGCGACCCCGGCGAGAGCCGCTTTTACATCGCGCTCACGGACGACGTCATGCGCCTGTTTGGCTCCGAGCGTATGCAGAGCATGATGGAGACGCTGCGCGTCGACGAGGACACGCCGCTCGACCACAAGATGCTCTCCAACGCCATCGAGCAGGCCCAGCGCACGGTCGAGAGCCGCAACTTCCAGGCCCGTAAGAACGTGCTCGAATACGACGATGTCATGAACGTGCAGCGCAACGTTATCTATGAAGAGCGCCGCAAGGTGCTCGACGGCGAGGACCTGCAGGAGCACGTCCAGCACATGATCCGCACCGTCATCACCGGCGACATTGCTGCCGGCATGGCCGAGCACCACCCCGAAAACGACAAGGATCTGCACGAGATCCTCACCCCGCTCGAAAAGCTCTTTCCGTGCGACCTGAGCTATACGGCCGAGGAACTGCACAAGCTCACGCCCGACACGCTCTCCGACGCGGTGTATGACTGCGCCATGAAGGCCTATGCCGCGCGCGAGGAAGCCTTCGGCCTGCAGCCGGACGGCACGCCGCTCATGCGCGAGCTCGAGCGCGTGGTCATGCTGCGCGTGGTCGACGAATACTGGATGGATCACCTCGAGGCCATGGATGACCTGCGTCAGGGCATCGGTCTGCGCGCCTACGGCAACGTCAAGCCCGTCGATGAATACAAGCGCGCCGGCTTTGACATGTTCGACGAAATGGTCAACGGCATCCAGAGCGAGACGGTGCGCCGCCTGTTCACGGTGCGCGTGCGCCGCGAGCAGAAGCTCGAGCGCAAGACCGTCGCCCGCAGCGCCGCGACGAATGCCGGCGGGGACGACAGCGAGAAGAAGCGCCCCGTCCGCCGCGTCAAGAAGCCCGGCCGCAACGACCCGTGCCCGTGCGGCAAGCTGCGCCCGAACGGCCTGCCCATGAAGTATAAGGACTGCTGCGGCAAGAATGCATAACGAAGTCGCTTTCCCGCTGCACGCTGAGCGCGGCGCAGCTTACCTGACCGCGCCGAACATCGCGGCGTGCCACGCCTTTTCCACCCGCCTCGGCGGCGTGAGCACCGGCGTGCTCGAGAGCCTGAACCTCAGTGTCCGCCGCGGCGACACGCCGGAAAACGTGCGCGAAAACTGGCGGCGGCTCGGCGCGGCCGCCGGGCTGGATCTCACACGCGCGGTGTATGCGCGGCAGATCCACAGCGCGGACGTGCGCATCGCGCACGCCGCCGACGCGCAGCCGCCGGAGCTGGAGCCCCGCTTTACCTGCGACGGCTTTGTCACGAACGAACCGGGCGTCCCGCTCGCGGTCTTTATGGCCGACTGCCTGCCTGTGCTGCTGCACGACCCCATCGCCGGGGTCATCGGCGCGGTGCACTGCGGCTGGCGCGGCTCGGTGGCCGATATCCTCGGCGCTGCCGTCGCGCAGATGTGCGCCCTCGGCGCGCACCCGGCGGACATCCGCGCCGCCATCGGCCCCGGCATCGGCGCGTGCTGCTTCGAGGTCGGGCCAGAGGTCGTCTCTGCGGCCGAGGCGCTGCTGCATGCGCCGCTCGGCGCGCTCGCGCGCCCGCGCGCGGACGGCAAGGTCCTGCTCGATCTCAAGGGCGTCAACGCCCGGAGACTTGTGCAGCTCGGCGTCCCGGCGGGGCAGATCGCCGTGTCGGACGCCTGCACCATGTGCCGGCCGGACGTGTTCTGGTCGCACCGCGCGACGGACGGCCGCCGCGGCGTGCAGGCCGCCGTCATCACCCTGTGACCCAAGGGGGAACACCATGAAACATTTGCACCTGACCCGCGTGCTCGCGTTCGCGCTCGCACTTGTGCTGCTGCTCGGCTGCACGGCCTGCGGCAAGAAGACCACGGACGACACCGGCGACACCGTCGGCCAGAAGGACACGCAGACCACCGTCGAGCTCGACGGCAAGTTCACGCTCAACTACAGCGCGTCCGCCGGCATGAACCCCTACAAGACGCAAAATTCCGATAACCTCGCCGTCTGCGGCCTCGTGTACGAGACGCTCACGGAGCTCACCGATGCCTTCGAGGCCGAGCCCGGCCTGTTCACCGAGTGGAGCAGCGACGACGGGGAGACCTGGACCTTCACCGTCGCGGCCGGCCGCACCTTCCACGACGGCCACGCGCTCACGGCGCAGGACGCGGCCTATTCCATTCAGACCGCCATGGCGTCGGATCTGTATTCCGGCCGCCTGAACGCCGTCAAGGACGTCAAGGACAGCGACGACGGCACCGTCACGGTCACGCTCGCGCGCGCGAACACGCAGTTTCCCGCGCTGCTGAACATCCCGGTCATCGAAAACAACGCGGCCGACAGCACCTACCCCAGCGGCACGGGGCTGTATCAGTTTGCGTCCGATCACCAGAGCCTCACGGTCTATTCCGGCCACCCGGACGCGGACAAAGCGCCCGTCGACACGGTCTATCTCATGGAGTGCAAGTCGGTCGAGGAGATCGTCTCCGCGTTTGACAACGGCCAGCTCGATCTCGCGCTCAGTGACCCCAGCTCCGGCACGGACCTGAGCTTTTCGAGCCTGAACGACCAGCGCCAGTACGCCACGACGAACCTGCAGTATGTCGGCTTCAACACCAACAGCAGCTTTTTCATGACGGCGCGCTACCGCCAGCCGTTCAATTACGTCATCGACCGCGCGTTTGCCGTCGCGCTGCTGCACGACTGCGCCGTCGCCACCGCGCTGCCCGTCCATCCGGCGAGCACGCTCTATGACAATGCCCTCAACGAGTCGCTGTCCTATGACCTGGATAAGGCAAAGAAGCTGTTTGACGACCTGAAGATCGTCGATTATGACGGCGACGGTGAGCGCGAGTACATGCCCGACGGGCAGTCCCCGCTCGACATCAGTCTCTCGCTGATCGTCTATGCCGACAGCACGACCAAGGTCAGCATGGCCAACAAGATTGCGGCCGACCTCACGAGCATCGGCATCCCTGTGAAGGTGCGGGAGCTCAGCTGGGACAATTATCAGGATGCGCTCAAGGGCGGCAAGTTTGATATGTACTACGGCGAGGTCGCCCTCCCGGCGGACTTCGATCTCTCGGCGCTGCTCAAGGCCGGTGGCTCGCTCAATTACGGCGGCATCACGACCGGCACGTATGCCGATGTCATCAACGCCTACCTCGCCGCCGCAGATTCCGACCGCGCAGCGGCCTGCGGCACCATGCTCCAGACCATCTCGGACACTGCGCCCATCGTGCCCGTCTGCTTTGAAAAGCACTGCCTGTACGTGCACCGCGGCGCCGTCGGCGGCTTTTCTCCCACGAAGTACAACATTTTCCACAACATCACGGATTGGAAGATCAATAACGCATGAAACAAGAGTGGATTGCGCGCGCCAAGCGCTTTGCCACCTATGCGCTCGTCGGCTGCTTTGACACGGGCATGGACTGGGTGGCGTTCACAACTGCACATGAGCTGCTGCACTTCACGCCCGTGATCTGCCAGGCCATCGGCTACTTTGTCGGCACGGTCTGCAGCTATTTTCTCAACGGCCGCATCACCTTCCGCGACGGGCACATCGCCCGCTGGCGGCAGTGCCTGCGCTTTGTGATGTGGAACGTGGTGTCCCTCGGCGTGAGCGAGGTGATGATCGGCCTGCTGACGCACTTCGGCCTCAACCCGTACATCGCCAAGGTCGGCGTCACGCTCGAGGTCGCGCTGTTCAACTACTTCGGCTATAAATATATTGTGTTCGCAGTCCCCAAACAAACGGAAGGAGAGCAGGATCATGACAGATCGTCAACTGATTAATCTGGCCGAGCAGGCCTCCCGCAATGCCTATGTGCCGTATTCCCATTTCGCCGTCGGCGCGGCGCTCGAGTGCCGCGACGGCACGGTCTTTACCGGCTGCAACATTGAAAACGCCGCCCTCGGCAGCACCATCTGCGCCGAGCGCACCGCCGCCTGCAAGGCCGTCAGCGAGGGCCGCCGCGACTTTGTGCGCATCGCCGTCTACGGCGACGGCGAGCACTATTGCTACCCCTGCGGCGCGTGCCGGCAGTTTCTGGCCGAGTTCGCGCCCGATATGGAGGTGCTGTCCGCCATGGGCGGCGGCCGCTATGTCAGCAACCGCCTGAGCGAGCTCATGCCCTATACCTTTAATTATTAAGGGATCCGCTATGGAACTGGAACAGCTGCGCATTTTCTGCACCGTTGCCGCCTGCCGCAGTTTTACCCGCGCGGCCGGTCAGCTCTTCGTCAGCCACTCGACGACCAGCCGCGCCGTGTCCGCCCTCGAGCGGGAGCTCGGCGTGCCGCTGCTCGTGCGCGACCGGCACACCGTCGCGCTCACGCCCGCCGGGCAGACGCTCCTGACCGGGGCGGAGGACCTGCTCCGGCAGGCCGATGCGCTTGCGGCCGCCGTGCACACCGCGGCGGAGGCGGCCCCGGAGCCGCCCGAACCGCCGGAGGCGTAATTTTGGCGGACTGCACAAACTTTTTTGCAAAATTTCTACGTTTGAGCGAAAAACCCTCTTGACATTCGGGAGGGTTTTTGCTATTCTTATGAAGCGCCTGTGCGGAAACAGGTGCATTCTGCGATGAAGCGGGAGATTGCGGAGCCCGTCTCCGGTAACTTCCGTGGAGTATGTCCGCTGCCGCGCCCTTGCACGGCAGATGATCGGGCGGTTGAGTCAGCCAGCACTTGCGTATATCACCTGCGCGGCTGTATACCGGCGAGAGCCGGTTTGTTTTTCGGGCAGGGTTTGATACGCACGGAACGGTGTATGGCGATCTCATCCGTGCGAACCAGGCGGAGCCAATGCCGCCAAAAAAATTCGTAACGGAGGAAACAACATGGCAACCACGAGCAACAAGAAAATGATCCGTATCCGCCTCAAGGCCTACGATCACCAGCTGATCGACAAGGCGGCGGAGAAGATCGTCGAAACCGCAAAGCGTACCGACGCGAAGGTCTCCGGCCCCATTCCGCTGCCGACGAAGACCGAGATCGTCACCATCCTGCGCGCTGTTCATAAGTATAAGGACAGCCGCGAGCAGTTTGAGCGCCGCACCCACAAGCGCCTGATCGACATCATGAACCCGACCCAGAAGACGGTCGAGGCTCTGATGAATCTGGAGCTGCCGGCCGGTGTCGAGATCGACATCAAGCTGTAAGCACACCCCGTTAACCCTGCGCGCGAGCGCATATTTACAAACCCGCAGTCCGCAGCTTGCGTGTGCGGACGGGTCAAGTCAGCAGCCTCTGGCCATGAGCTAAGCGAGCTGACCAATAACCTGAAGGAGGAACATGTATGAAAACAGCCATCATCGGTAAAAAGGTCGGCATGACGCAGATCTTCGATGAAGCAGGCAAGGTCGTCCCCGTCACCGTGATCGAGGCAGGCCCCTGCACGGTCACCGGCAAGATGACCAAGGAAAAGGAAGGCTATGAAGCCGTCCAGCTCGGCTACGAGGACGTCGCCGAGAAGAAGCTGACCAAGCCCGAGAAGGGCCACCTGGATAAGGCGGGCGTCGGCTACAAGAAGCATCTCAAAGAGTTCCGTCTCGAGGACTGCGCTTCTGTCAATGTGGGCGATGTCGTCAAGGCCGACACCTTCAAGGAAGGCGACAAGGTCGACATCACCGGCATCAGCAAGGGCCACGGCTACGCCGGCGTCATCAAGCGCTTCGGCCAGGGCCGTACCCCGACCAGCCACGGCGGCGGCCCTGTGCACCGTCACGCCGGCTCCATGGGCTCGAGCACCGATCCTTCCCGTATCTTCCCGGGTAAGAAGCAGGCCGGCCACATGGGCGTGGATCAGGTCACCGTCCAGAACCTCGACGTGGTCAAGGTCGATCCCGAGCTCAACATGATCGTTGTGCGCGGCGCGATCCCCGGCCCGAAGGGCGGCATTGTCTATATCAAGAGCACCGTCAAGAAGACCGTCGTCAAGAAGGGCGACGCCGGCATCAGCACCAACCCGCAGAAGGCCTCCGGTCGTAACCCGCAGAAGGCTTCTGCAAGAAAGTAAGGAAAGGAGAGAGCGAATATGCCTACTGCTAAGTTGTTTAATATGGCCGGCGATCAGGTCGGCGAAGTGGCGCTCTCCGAAGCCGTTTTCGGTGTTGAGCCCAACGAGTCCGTCCTGCACGACTCCGTGAAGAACCACCTGGCCAACTGCCGTCAGGGCACGCAGAGCGCGCTGACCAAGGGCGAGGTTTCCTACTCCACCGCCAAGCCCTGGCGCCAGAAGGGCACCGGCCGCGCACGCGCCGGCTACAAGGGCAGCCCGGTGTGGACCCACGGCGGCGTCGCGTTTGCGCCGAAGCCGCGCGACTACAGCTACACGCTCAACAAGAAGGTCAAGAGACTGGCCCTCAAGAGCGCGCTGAGCGCCAAGGCCGCTGCCGGCGAGATCCTCGTCGTGGACGGCATGGCCGTCGAGGAGATCAAGACCGCCCCCGTCAAGGCGTTCCTGACCAAGATCGGCGCCGACGGCAAGGCTCTGCTCGTGACCGAGCAGGTCGACGAGAAGCTCGTCAAGAGCTCCCGCAACATCCCCGGCGTGAGCAGCACCATCGCCACCATCCTCAGCCCCTATATGATCCTGACGCACCGCGTCCTGGTCGTTGACAAGGCTGCGCTCCAGAAAATCGAGGAGGTGTACGCATAATGAGAACCGCTTACGATGTCATTATCCGTCCCATCATCACCGAGCAGTCCATGGAAGACCTCGACATCAAAAAGTACACGTTCGAAGTCGCCAAGGACGCCGGCAAGATCGAGATCAAAAAGGCCATCGAGGAGATCTTTGACGTGAAGGTCATCAAGGTCACCACCGCGACGATCCGTGCCAAGGAGAAGCGCGTCGGCGCCAATCCCTCCGGCATGACCGCCACCGGCAAGAAGGCCGTTGTGAAACTGTCCGCTGATTCGAAGAACATCGAGATCTTCGAGGGCATGGTGTAAGGGAGGAATTGAACAATGTCGATTAAAACCTATAAACCCACCACGCCTTCCCGCAGACATATGTCCGTTTCCGGCTTCGACGGTGTCGATAAGCACGCCAAGCCGCAGAAGGAGCTCGTGGAGGTCCTCAAGAAGCACTCCGGCCGCAACAGCTACGGCCGCATCACCGTCCGCCATCAGGGCGGCGGCAACCGCAAAAAGTACCGCGTCATCGACTTCAAGCGCGACAAGATGGACGTGCCTGCTACCGTCCTGCGCCTGGAGTACGATCCGAACCGCAGCGCTTATATCGCCCTGGTCGAGTACACCGACGGCGAGCGCCGCTACATTCTGGCCCCTGTCGGCCTGAACGTGGGCGACACCGTCCTGTCCTCCGCCGCGGCGGACATCAAGCCGGGCAACGCCCTGCCGCTGGCCAACATCCCGGTCGGCACCGTTATCCACAACATCGAGCTCTACCCCGGCAAGGGCGCGCAGCTGGTCCGCTCCGCGGGCGTCGCCGCGCAGCTCATGGCGAAGGAAAACGGCATGGCTACCGTCCGTCTCCCCTCCGGCGAGTACCGCAAGGTCCGCCTCAACTGCATCGCCTGCATCGGCCAGGTCGGCAATGTTGACCATGCCAACATCGCCGTCGGCAAGGCCGGCCGCAAACGCCACATGGGCATCCGCCCGACTGTCCGCGGTTCTGTCATGAACCCGTGCGACCACCCGCACGGCGGCGGCGAAGGCAAAGCGCCTGTCGGCCGTCCCGGCCCGGTCACCCCGTGGGGCAAGCCGGCGATGGGTTACAAGACCCGCAAGAAGAAGAATGCGACCGACAAGTTCATTGTCAAGCGCCGCAACGCGAAGTAAGGAGGGAATAGGTAATGAGCAGAAGTGTTAAGAAAGGCCCGTTTGCCGCTCCCGAGCTGCTGAAGCGGGTCGATGAAATGAACAAGGCCGGCGAGAAGAAGGTCATCAAGACCTGGAGCCGTTCCTCCACGATCTTCCCGTCCTTTGTCGGCCACACCATCGCTGTCCATGACGGCCGCCGTCACGTTCCGGTCTATGTGACCGAGGACATGGTCGGACATAAGCTGGGCGAGTTCGCGCCCACGCGCACGTTCCGCGGCCACGCCGGCAGCAAGACTGTTGGAAAGTAAGGGGGAGAGAACATGGAAGAACTGAAAACTGCACGTGCCCAGCTGGTGCACGCCCGTATCGCTCCCCGTAAGGTCCAGATCGTCTGCGACATGATCCGCGGCAAGGACACCAAGGTCGCCGAGGCCTATATGGCCAACACGCCGAAGGCCGGCTGTGAGCTCATGCTCAAGCTCCTCAAGAGCGCCTGCGCCAACGCGGAGAACAACTTCGAGATGGATCCGGACAACCTCTACGTTGCCGAGGCCTATGCCACGGCCGGCCCGATCCTCAAGCGCGGCCGCCCGAGAGCTCAGGGCCGTATGTACCGCATCAACAAGCGCACCAGCCACATCACCATCGTCGTGGCTGAGAAGGCATAAGGGAGGAGGCAGAAGATATGGGACAGAAAGTTAATCCGCACGGCATGCGTGTCGGCGTCATCAAAGATTGGGATTCCCGCTGGTATGCCCGTGACGAGAAGGTCGGCGACCTGATCGTTGAGGACTACAAGATCCGCCAGTACCTGAAGAAGACCCTGTATTCCGCAGGCATCCCGAACATCGAGATCGAGCGCGACAGCGCGAAGGTCCGCATCTATATCCACTGCTCTCGTCCGGGCGTTGTCATCGGCAAGGGCGGCGCGGAGATCGAGCGCATCCGCCTCTCCGTCGAGAAGATGATCGGCAAGCCGGTCGCCCTCTCCATCGTCGAGGTCCGCACGCCGGATACGAACGCACAGCTCGTCGCCGAGAACATCGCCGCGCAGCTCGAGAAGCGCATCGGCTTCCGCCGCGCGATGAAAAACGCCATGGGCCGCGCCATGAGAATGGGCGCCCGCGGCATCAAGATCATGTGCTCCGGCCGTCTGGGCGGCGCCGAGATCGCCCGCACCGAGTGCTACCACGAGGGCACCATTCCGCTGCAGACCATCCGCGCGGACATCGAGTACGGCTTCGCTGAGGCTGCCACGACCTACGGCCGTGTCGGCGTCAAGGTCTGGATCTACAAAGGCGAGATCCTCTCCCAGAGCCTGCGCACCACCCCGCGCACCATGGATCTGAACAAGCGCGACGACCGTCGCCGTGACCGCCGTGACGGCGATCGCAGAGGCCGCGGCGGCTACAACCGCGACCGTCGTGACGGCAACCGCCAGGGCGGCCGTCCGGGCTACCAGGGCGGCGGACGTCCGCAGGGCGGCAACCGTCCGCAGGGCGGCTACAACCGCGGCCCGCGTCCGGCAGCTCCCGCTGCTCCGAAGGAAGGAGGCAACAACTAATGCTGATGCCGAAAAGAGTGAAGTACCGCAGAGTGCAGCGCGGTCGTATGACCGGCAAGGCCCTGCGCGGCAATAAGGTGACCTATGGTGAGTTCGGCCTGCAGGCGCAGGAGCCGGCCTGGATCACCTCCAACCAGATCGAGGCGGCCCGTGTCGCCATGACCCGTTACACCAAGCGTGGCGGTCAGGTCTGGATCAAGATCTTCCCCGACAAGCCGGTCACGCAGAAGCCGGCCGAGACCCGCATGGGTTCCGGTAAAGGTTCTCCTGAGTACTGGGTCGCCGTCGTGAAGCCCGGCAGAGTTCTGTTTGAGATCGCTGGCGTGCCGGAAGAGGCTGCCCGTGAGGCGCTGCGTCTGGCCAGCCACAAGCTTCCCTGCAAGACGAAGATCGTCAAGAAGGAAGACACTGAGATTGGTGGTGAATAAGATGAAAGCTAGTGAAATTCGCTCCATGTCCGCCGCTGAGCTGGAAAGCAAGCTGGTCGAACTGAAGAAGGACCTGTTCATGCTCCGTATGCAGCACGCTACCAATCATCTTGACAACCCCGTTAAGATTTCCGCTGTGCGTCGCGACATTGCCCGAGTCAAAACCGTGCTCCGCGAAAAGCAGCTCGAGCAGTGAGGAGGTAAGTGAGAATGAACGAAATGAGAACGACTTCCCGCAAGACCCGCGTCGGCAAAGTGGTGTCCGACAAGATGGACAAGACGATCGTTGTCATCGTGGAAGACCACGTGGCGCACAAAGTCTATAAAAAGATCATCGGCAAGACCTACCGCCTGAAGGCACACGACGAGAACAACGAGTGCCATGTTGGCGATATCGTCCGCGTGATGGAGACCCGCCCCCTGTCCAAGGACAAGAGATGGCGCGTGGTCGAGATCGTGGAAAAGGCGAAGTAAGGAGGCAACAACATGATTCAGCAGGAAAGTTATCTGAAGGTTGCCGACAATACCGGCGCCAAGGAAATCAAGTGCATCCGCGTTCTCGGCGGATCCAAGCGTAAATACGCCAGCATCGGCGACGTGATCGTTGCTTCCGTGCGCAAGGCGGCCCCCGGCGGCTCGGTCAAGAAGGGCGACGTCGTCAAGGCTGTTGTTGTCCGCACCGTGAAGCCGGTCCGCCGCGCGGACGGCACCTATGTGCGTTTCGATGAGAACGCCGCCGTCCTGATCAACGGCGAGGATAAGAACCCCCGCGGCACCCGTATCTTTGGGCCCGTCGCCCGTGAGCTCCGCGACAGTGACTTCACGAAGATCCTGTCTCTGGCTCCCGAAGTTATTTGAGGAGGGCGCAGAACATGAACATCAAAAAAGACGATAAAGTCGTTGTCCTGTCCGGCAAGGACAAGGGCAAGGAAGGCAAAGTCCTGTCTGCTGACCCGAAGGGCGGCAAGCTCATCGTGGAGGGCGTGAACGTCGCCACGAAGCACCAGAAGCCGAAAAATCAGCAGGATCAGGGCGGCATCATCAAGACCGAAACCCCGATCTATGCCTGCAAGGTCATGGTCGTCTGCCCGAAGTGCGGCAAGCCGACCCGCATTGCGCACAAGATCACCGACGGCAAGAAAGTCCGCGTCTGCAAGAAGTGCGGCGCCGAACTGTAAAGGAGGGAGCAACGAACTATGGCAAATATGCCTTCTATGAAGAAGAAGTATGTGGAGGAAGTCGCTCCCGCTCTGATGACGAAGTTCCAGTACGAGAGCGTTATGCAGATCCCGAAGATCGAGAAGATCGTCGTCAGCGTCGGCTGCGGCGACTGCAAGGATAACGCCAAGGCGCTCGACGCCGTCATCAAGGACATCACTGCGATCACCGGCCAGCATGCGGTTGCGACCGTCGCCAAGAAGAGCGTCGCAAACTTCAAGCTGCGTGAGGGTATGCACGTCGGCGTGAAGGTCACGCTGCGTCAGGACCGTATGTGGGAGTTCCTGGATCGCCTGTTCAACATCGCGCTGCCTCGTGTCCGCGACTTCCGCGGCATCTCGGCCGATGCGTTCGACGGCCGCGGCAACTACAGCCTCGGCCTCAAGGAGCAGATCATCTTCCCCGAGATCGAGTACGATAAGATCGAGAAGCTCCGCGGCATGAACATCGCCATCATCACCACCGCCAAGACCGATGAGGAAGCACGCGAGCTGCTCAAGCTCATGGGCGCCCCGTTCGTCACCAAAGCATAAGGGAGGAGCGACACAATGGCTAAGAAATCTATGATCCTCAAGCAGCAGGCGCCCGCGAAGTACTCCACCCGTCAGTACAACCGCTGCAAGATCTGCGGCCGTCCCCACGCTTACCTGCGCAACTACGGCATCTGCCGTATCTGCTTCCGTGAGCTGGCGTACAAGGGTCAGATCCCCGGCGTCCGCAAAGCCAGCTGGTAAAATTCTGCCGTTTGGCATTGTGAGCTGTGCTTGCTGTATACCAGATACAGCTGCGCACAGCGCCCTTCGCCAACCAACAGAATTTCGCCCGGGGCGGGATAACGGCTGCGCGGTGCACACCGCCTGACGAAAAATTTCCGCCCAGCGCTGAACCCTCGCGTTCAGCCCCAACTTCTGTAAGTTCGCCCCGCGCAGCCGCAGCTGGATCTGCGGCTGCCGGTGCGCACTGAAATACGGTGCCGGTCCTTATGATCTGAGTTCCGGTGCCGCGCCCCGCCCATGCCTGTGCGTTTGACCCGGCGCGCATGCATGGCTCACCGCTTTTGTGCCGCCCGGCACCGCGGCCGTGCCGCCGCCTCCGGCGGCGACATGAAAATGGACCGCGCGTCACGAAAGCAAGCTTTTGCCCCTTCGCAGAAAGGGCAGGGATGACGAAAGGCCGCAGGGAATCAAGCATTCATGCGGAACCTCGCCGCCCAAACCGTATCATCGGTAACTTCTAACTAAGGAGGAAACACAAATGCAGATCACCGATCCCATCGCCGATATGCTGACCCGCATCCGCAACGCTGGCAGCGCTCGGCACGAAACCGTGGACGTCCCGAATTCCAAGATGAAGAAGGCCATCGCCGAAATTCTTCTCGAGGAAGGCTACATCAAGAGCTTCCAGCTCATTGATGACGGCACCCAGGGCGTCATCCGCATCACCCTGAAGTATCTCCCCGGCAAAGAGAAGGCCATCCAGGGCCTCCGCAGAGTCTCCAAGCCCGGCCTGCGTGTCTACGCCGGCGCTGACGAGCTGCCGCAGGTCCTGCGCGGCCTCGGCATCGCGATCATCTCCACCTCGAAGGGCATCATGACCGACAAGAAAGCGCGTGCGCAGCACGTCGGCGGCGAAGTCCTCGCGTTCGTGTGGTAAGGGAGGTACAGAACAATGTCTAGAATTGGTAGAGCTCCCATTGAGATCCCCGCAGGCGTTGAAGTCACCTGCAATGGCAACGTTGTCACCGTCAAGGGCCCGAAGGGCACCCTGTCGCACAACGTGCACCCGGACATGACCGTCACGGTCGAAGGCAACACCATCCATGTCACCCGCCCGAGCGATGACAAATTGCACCGCTCCCTGCACGGCCTGACCCGCACGCTGATCCACAACATGGTCATCGGCGTGACCGAGGGCTTCAGCAAGACGCTCGAGATCAACGGCGTCGGCTACAGAGCCGTGAAGGAAGGTCAGAACCTGGTTATGCACCTGGGCTTCTCGCACACGGTCACCGTGTCCGAGAACGCGGACATCCAGATCGATGTCCCGAACCCGAACCAGGTCATTATCAAGGGTATCGACAAGGAAAAGGTCGGCCAGTTTGCAGCAGAAGTGCGCGCGAAGCGTCCGCCCGAGCCGTACAAGGGCAAGGGCATCAAGTACGATTACGAGCATATCCGCCGCAAAGAAGGCAAGACCGGCGCGAAGTAATTGGAGGTGTGCCTGAATGATTAAGAGACCGAATACGAAAGCGCAGCGCGTTCGCCGTCACCAGAGAGTGCGCGGCAAGATCTCCGGCACGGCCGAGAGACCGCGTCTGAGCGTGTTCCGCAGCGAAAACAACATTTATGCCCAGATCATCGACGATGTCGCCGGTAAGACGCTCTGCAGCGCCTCCACCGTGGAAAAGGGCTTTGAAGGCAATGGTGGCAACTGCGAAGCGGCAGCCAAGATCGGCAAGCTCATCGGCGAGCGCGCCGTGGCGGCCGGCATCACCGAGGTCGTGTTCGACCGCGGCGGCAACGTGTACCATGGCCGCGTCAAGGCTCTGGCAGAAGGCGCCCGCGAGGGCGGCCTGAAGTTCTAACGGGAGGAGGAAACGAAATGGCATATAACAATGACAGACGGGACAACCGCCGCAACCGCAGCGATGAGCCCCAGGAATTCAGCGAAAAAGTCGTTGCCCTCAACCGCGTTTCCAAGACCGTTAAGGGCGGCCGCGTCGCAAAGTTCTCCGCACTGGTCGTCGTCGGCGACGGCAAGGGCCGCGTGGGCTTCGGCCTCGGCAAAGCTGCCGAAGTTTCCGAAGCGATCCGCAAGGGCCTGGAGGACGCGAAGAAGAACCTGACCACCGTGACCCTGCAGGGCACGACGATCCCGCACGAGGTCATCGGCGAGTTCGGCGCCGGCCGCGTGCTGCTCAAGCCCGCCGCACCCGGCACCGGCGTGATCGCCGGCGGCGCCGTGCGTGCTGTGGTCGAGGCTGCCGGCATCAAGGACATCCGTACCAAGTGCCTGCGCTCGAACAACCCGGCGAACGTTGTCGCCGCGACGATGGAAGGTCTGAAGTCTCTGCGCAACGCCCAGCAGGTCGCTGTTTACAGAGGCAAGACCGCCGAAGAGATTCTGGGTTAAGGAGGGGCTGAGACATGGCAAATCTGAAGATTAAGCTCGTCAAGAGCCTCAGCGGCCGCAATGCCAAGCACATTGCCACCGCCAACTCCCTCGGCCTGCACAAGATCGGCAACGAGACCGTGCAGCCCGATAACCCGCAGACCCGCGGCAAGATCGCCAAGATCGGCTATCTCGTCGCCGTCACTGAAGAAGAATAAGGAGGGCCCCCAAAATGAATATCAACGAACTTTCTCCCGTTGTGGGCTCCACCCATGTCGGCAAGCGCAAGGGCCGCGGCCACGCGACCGGCAACGGCAAGACCGCAGGCCGCGGTCATAAGGGCCAGAAGGCCCGCAGCGGCGGCGGCGTCCGCATCGGCTTCGAAGGCGGCCAGATGCCTCTGGCCCGCCGCATCCCGAAGCGCGGCTTCCACAACATCTTTGCCAAACCGCTCGAGAGCGTGAACGTCTCCGCTCTGGAGAAGTTTGAAGACGGCGCTGTCGTCGACGCAAAGGCCCTGCTCGATGCCGGCATCCTTAGCAAGTGCACCTACGGTGTGAAGATCCTTGGCAACGGCGAAATCACCAAGAAGCTGACTGTGAAGGCTTCTGCGTTCTCCGAATCCGCGAAAGCGAAGATCGAGGCAGCAGGAGGAAAGGCTGAGGTGGTGTAAGGTGCTCCAGACATTTCGTAACGCATGGCGCATTGAGGAACTGCGCAAGAAAATTCTCTTTACGCTTCTGATTGTCCTGCTTTACCGTCTCGGCAATGCCGTACCCGTACCTTTCGTCGACACCAAAGCACTGGCCGACTACTTCCAGGCTAGTGGCCTGCAGAACACGATCCTGGGCCTGTTCAACGTCATGTCCGGCGGCGCGTTCTCTCAGGCGACGATCTTCGCACTGTCCATCCAGCCGTACATCAACGCTTCCATCATCATTCAGCTCCTGTGCATTGCGATCCCCGCTCTGGAGCGTCTGCAGAAGGAAGGCGGCGAGGAAGGCAAGAAGAAGATCGCCAGCATCACCCGCTACAGCACGGTCGCCATCGGCCTGCTGCAGGGCTTTGCGTATTATATGATGATGCGCAACTACAGCCTCATCAACGCGGACTTTGCCAGCAATGTCTGGGCAGCCATCGTCATCATCCTGACCTTTACGTCCGGCTCCGCCCTCATCATGTGGCTTGGTGAGCAGATCACCGAGTTCGGCATCGGCAACGGTATCTCGATCATCCTGTTCGTGAGCATCGTCGCCCGCTTCCCGAACTCCATCATCCGCCAGATCAACAACGTCGCCAATGGCGACCTCGCCTGGTGGGTCCTGGTGCTGATGTACCTCGGCGCCCTGCTGCTCATCGTGCTCATCGTGCTCGTCAACGACGCCGAGCGCCGTCTGCCGGTGCAGTATTCCAAGCGCGTGGTCGGCCGCAAGATGTACGGCGGCCAGAGCACGCACCTGCCGATGAAGGTGAACATGAGCGGCGTCCTGCCGATCATCTTCGCCCAGTCGATCGCGTCGCTGCCGGCCACCATCTGCGCCTTCGTTCCGAAGTGGCAGAACGGTTGGGTCATGAAGCACATCTTTGATACGACCACCTGGCCGTATATCGTCATCTACTTCCTGCTCATCATCTTCTTCAGCTACTTCTACTCCACGATCCAGTTCAACCCGATCGAGGTCGCCAACAACCTGAAGAAGAACGGTGGGTTCATCCCGGGCTTCCGTGCAGGCAAGCCGACGAGCGAATTCATCCAGAAGGTGCTCAACAAGATCACGCTCTTCGGCGCGATCTACCTGAGCGTCATCGCGATCACGCCGCTGATCGTCAGCGCGTGCTCGAAGGCGGAGCAGCTCACCGGTATTTCCCTGGGCGGCACGTCCATCATCATCGTTGTCGGTGTTGCACTTGAGACCGTCCGCGCACTCGAGGCGCAGATGCTCATGCGCAACTACAAGGGCTTCCTGAACTGATAGGAGGATGCACACAATGAAACTTGTTTTGTTAGGTGCCCCCGGTGCGGGCAAGGGTACGCAGGCTGAGATCCTCAGCCGCAAGCTGAATATCCCCACCATTTCCACCGGCAACATCCTGCGCGCGGCCATGAAAAACGGCACGCCCGTGGGTCTGAAAGCAAAATCCTACGTGGAAAGCGGCAAGCTCGTTCCGGACGACGTCATCATCGGCATCGTCTGCGAGCGTCTGGCTGAGCCCGACTGCGCCAATGGTTATATCCTCGACGGTATGCCGCGCACGATCCCCCAGGCGGAAGCGCTGGAGCAGCACGGCATCGACGTCGACACCGCCCTCTCGATCGAGATCGCGGACGAGACCATCATCGAGCGTATGTCCGGCCGCCGGACCTGCAAGGACTGCAGCGCCACGTTCCACATCGTCTCCAATCCTCCCAAGGTGGAAGGCAAGTGCGACTTCTGCGGCGGTGAGCTGACCATCCGCAAGGACGACGCTCCCGAGACCGTGAAGGCGCGCCTGGACGTCTACCATGCCGAGACCGAGCCACTCAAGGACTTCTATGCCCAGCGCGGCAAGCTCGTCAAGGTCGATAACCAGCCGACCATCGAGGCCACGACCGCTGCGATCGAGAAAGCTCTGGGTCTGGAATGATTATCATCAAATCCGATCCTGAAGTGGATCTCATGCGGCAGGCCGGCCGGATCACCGCTGGCGCGCGTACCGTCGCGCGTCAGATGGTGGAGCCGGGTGTGACCACCCGCCAGATCAACCGCGAAGTGCACAAGTTCATCACAAAGTCCGGCGCGTCGCCGTGCTTCATGACCGACGGCGGCTTCCCGACGGCGGCATGCATCTCCGTCAATGACGAGATCATCCACGGCATCCCCGGCGACCGCGTCCTGCATGAGGGCGATATCGTCAGCGTCGACGTCGGCGCCCGCTACCGCGGCTTCAACGGCGACTGCGCGGGCACGTTCCCGTGCGGCAAGTGCTCGGATGAGGCCCTGCGCCTGATCCGCATCACGCGCCAGAGCTTTTTCGAGGGCATCCAATTTGCCCGCGTCGGCTACCGCATCTCCGACATCGGCCACGCCGTTCAGGAGTACGCCGAGAGCTATGGCTATTCGCTCGTGCGCGAGTATGTCGGCCATGGTGTCGGCGCCAGCCTGCACGAGGCGCCCGAGATCCCGAACTACGGCAAGCCCGGCCACGGCCCGCGTCTGCAGAAGAACATGACGATCGCCGTGGAGCCGATGGTCAACGTCGGCGGGTACGAGGTCCGTGTTCTGGACAACGGCTGGACCGTGGTCACGGCGGACGGCAGCCTGTCGGCGCACTACGAAAACTCTCTGCTCGTCACCGACGGCGAGCCGGAGATCCTGACGTTCGCAGACGACATTTGACGGGTGCGTCCCGAAAAACCTTAGGAGGTTCAAATACCTTGGCAAAAGACGATGTAATCGAACTGGAGGGCACGGTCGTCGAATCCCTGCCCAACACGACGTTCCGGGTTGATATCGGCAACGGCCACATCATCCTGGCGCACATCTCCGGAAAGCTCCGGATGAACTTTATCAGAATCCTCCCCGGTGACAAGGTCACGGTTCAGATGTCTCCGTATGATCTGACGCGCGGCCGCATCACCTGGAGAAGCAAGTAGGAGGTTAACTACAATGAAAGTCAGACCGAGTGTCAAGCCCATGTGCGAAAAGTGCAAGGTCATCAAGCGCAAGGGCAAAGTCATGGTTATCTGCGAAAACCCGAAGCACAAACAGAGACAGGGCTGATCTGACCCTGTAAGTCCTAACACATCCGCGCCAGAAGGTCGGCTCCCTCCGGCGGGAGTAAGTCGCCTCCCTTTTTGCGCGCGGAACAAAAATTTCGAAAGGAATGATCGAATAAGATGGCACGTATCGCCGGCGTTGACCTGCCCAAGGACAAGCGAATTGAAATTGGCCTGACCTACGTTTATGGTATCGGCAGAACCAGCGCAAAAAAGATTCTTGACATGACCGGCATCAATCCGGACACCCGCGTGAAAGACCTCACCGATGAGGAAGAAGCAAAGATCCGTGAGTGCATCGACCACCACTTCATCGTGGAAGGCGACCTGCGCCGCAGCGTGGCGCTCGACATCAAGCGCCTGACCGAGATCGGCTGCTACCGCGGCCAGCGTCACAGACGCGGCCTGCCCGTGCGCGGCCAGCGCAGCAAGACCAACGCGCGTACCCGCAAGGGCCCGAAACGCACGATCGCCAATAAGAAGAAGTAAGGGAGGGATATGTAATGGCAAACGCAGCAAAAGGCAAGAAAGTTCGCACGCGCCGCAAAGAGCGTAAGAACATTGAAAAGGGAGCCGTGCATATCAGCTCTTCGTTCAACAACACCATGGTCACCATCACGGACACCCAGGGCAATGCGCTCTCCTGGGCCTCCGCAGGCGGCATGGGCTTCCGCGGAAGCAAGAAATCCACCCCCTTCGCCGCACAGACCGCCGCTGAGACGGCTGCCAAGGCGGCTATGGAGCACGGCCTGAAGACCGTCGAAGTCTTCGTCAAGGGCCCCGGCTCCGGACGTGAGGCTGCGATCCGCGCCCTGCAGACGGCAGGACTCGAGGTCACTATGATCAAGGACGTCACCCCCATTCCGCACAATGGCTGCCGTCCTCCGAAACGCCGCCGCGTCTGATTGAAGGAGGGAAATGAATTATGGCTAGATATACCGAAGCTGTCTGCCGCCAGTGCCGCAGAGAGGGCCAGAAGCTCTTCCTCAAGGGCGACAGATGCTACACCCAGAAGTGCGCGATCGACTGCAGAGGCTATGCCCCCGGCCAGCACGGCCAGGGCCGCAGCAAGACCTCTGAGTACGGTTCCCAGCTGCGCGAGAAGCAGAAAGTCCGCCGCTACTACGGCGTGCTCGAAAAGCAGTTCCGCAGCTACTTCGCCATGGCGGAGAAGCGCCAGGGCATCACGGGCGAGAACCTGCTCGCCATCCTGGAAACCCGTCTGGACAACGTCGTCTACCGTCTCGGCTTTGCTATGAGCCGTGCGGAGGCGCGCCAGCTCGTGACCCACGGCCACTTCACTGTGGATGGCCGCAAAGTCAACATCCCCAGCTTCCTGGTCAAGCCGGGCATGGTTATTACACTCAAGGACTCCAGCAAGAGTCTCGACAAGATCAAGGCCAACGTCGAAGCGAACGCTTCCCGTCCCGCGCCGAAATGGCTGGACTACGACGCCAACAACATGGTCGGCAAGGTCGTGGCCATGCCCGCGCGTGACGACATTGACCTGCCTGTCGAGGAACACCTCATCGTCGAGCTGTATTCCAAGTAATAAAGAGACCCTCAAATTGGTAAGCTGACATCCGCAGCGCCCCAGCGGCGCAACAATACAGTAAGGAGGGTTAAGTCTAAATGATTGAAATTGAAAAGCCGCGCATCGAATGCCAGGAATCCCCGGACGATATCTCGTATGGCAAGTTCGTCGTTGAGCCTTTGGAGCGTGGCTACGGCACGACCCTGGGTAACTCTCTGCGCAGAGTGCTGCTCTCTTCACTGCCCGGCACTGCCCCGACGTCCATCCGGATCGCCGGCGTGCAGCACGAGTTTTCGACGATCCCCGGCGTCAAGGAAGACGTCACGGAGATCGTGCTGAATGTGAAGGGGATCATCGCGCGCCTGCACTGCGACGGCCCGAAGACCGTCTATATCGAAGCGGCAGGCGAGTGTGAAGTCACGGCCGGCGACATCAAGGCAGACGGTGAGGTCGAGATCCTCAACCCCGAGCTGCACATTGCCAGCCTCGGCCCGGACGGCGCGCTCTCCATGGAGATCACGCTCGCCCACGGCAGAGGCTACGTCCCGGCGGACAAGAACAAGAGTGCGCAGCAGGTCATCGGCACCATCCCGGTGGACAGCATCTATGCGCCGGTCCTGAAGGTCAACTACGCTGTCGAGAACACCCGTGTGGGCAACCAGACGGACTTCGACAAGCTGACCATCGAGGTCTGGACCGACAAGACCATCTCGGCGCGCGACGCGCTGAGCCTCGGCGCCAAGATCCTGTGCGATCACTTCACGCTCTTCACCGATCTGTCTGACACGATCGGCAACAGCTGCACGGTGGTGGAGAAAGAGCCGGAGCGCCCCGACACCGTCATGAAGATGACGATCGAGGAGCTGGATCTCTCCGTGCGCAGCTTCAACTGCCTGAAGCGCGCGAATATCAACACCGTCGAAGACCTCACGAACAAGACTGAGGAAGAGATGATCAAGGTGCGCAACCTTGGCCGCAAATCCCTGGAAGAGGTCGAGCACAAGCTCGCTATGATGGGCCTGAGCCTGGCGAGCGACGACAACCAGTAATAACCAGTTACTCTTATCAAGGAGGAAAACCGATATGCCCGGAACAAGGAAACTCGGTAAGACCACCGATCAGCGCAAGGCGATGCTCCGTCAGCAGGTCACGGATCTGCTCGACATGGGCCGCATGGAGACGACCGTCTTCCGCGCAAAAGAGATCGCGCCGCTCGCCGAGAAAATGATCACCCTTGGCAAGAAGAAGGACATGACCGCCTACCGTCAGGCGCTGGCCTTCATCACCCGCGAGGATGTTGCCAAGAAGGTGTTCGATGAAGTTGCCCCGAAGTATGCCGACCGCAACGGCGGCTACACCCGCATCACCCGCATCGGCACCCGCCGCGGCGATGCGGCCGAGATGGCTGTCATCGAGCTCGTGTAAGGAGCATCCGAACACCAATTATCATGCACCGACCGTTTTGCGGCCGGTGCATTTTTTTAGGCTGCAAAAAGCCTCGCAGAGTTTGCAGCCGGTGCGTTTTCGTATTTTACAGGCCGGTACTGTCTGTGGTATAATCATCTTTCAGACAGACAACAAGGAGGGACGTGTATGCGCATTCTGGTCGTGGAAGATGAACAGGACCTCAACCGCATTCTCGCCAAAACACTCACTGCCGAGGGCTACAGCGTCGACGCCTGCTTTGACGGCGTGGAGGCGCTGGACTATCTGGAGGGCGCGGAGTACGATGCCATCGTGCTCGATGTGATGATGCCGCGCATGGACGGCTTTTCGCTCCTGGCGCAGATGCGCGAGAGCGGCAACGAGACGCCGGTCATTTTCCTCACGGCGAAAGACAGCGTGCCCGACCGCGTGCGCGGGCTCGACGCCGGGGCGGATGACTATCTTGTCAAGCCGTTTTCGTTCGATGAGCTGCTGGCCCGGCTGCGCGTCGTCATGCGCAAGCGCGGCGGCAGCGCCACGAATGTCTTTACCGTCGCCGACCTCACGGTCGACACCGCCTCGCACCATGTCACGCGCGGCGGCCGCACGATCGCGCTCTCGGCCAAGGAGTTTGCCCTGCTCGAATATATGATCCGCAACCGCGGCGTCGTGCTCTCGCGCGAACGGATCGAAAACCATCTCTGGAACTATGACTACAGCGGCGGCTCGAACGTTGTGGACGTGTACATGAGCTACCTGCGCCGGAAGATCGACGCGGACTATTCCACCAAGCTCATCCACACCGTCTGGGGCGTTGGCTGGGTCCTGCGGGAGGAAACATGAAACGTCCGTCACTAAAGCTGCGCATCACCGGCTGGTTCGCGCTCATGATGTTTGTCATCGAGGCGCTGGTGCTCGCGTTCCTGCTCGCCGTCAACGGCACGGTCGCCACGAACGACCCCGAGGCGCGCCTCGTGCGCATGGTCGAGCACAACGCCAACCGCGTCAAGTACAATAACCGCCAGTTCCGCTTCAGCCGCATCCATTATAACCGCAGCGGCGTTTACACCGTGCTCTATGACGCGGACGGCAACGTCCTGCAGGGCACGTTCCCGGCGGAGTTCACGCCCGCGCAGCCGCTGCCGCTCGACGGGGAGAGCGTGCGCCTGGTCGACTGCGGGGACAATGCATATTACGTCTATGATGTGCACGTGGACATGATGGTCGGCAGCGTCTGGCTGCGCGGCGTCATCGACGCGGATGCCAACGGCGGCGTCATGCGCGTCATTCTGCCGCTGGCGTGGTCGCTGCTGCCGGTGCTGCTCGTGCTGTCGGTCATCGGCGGCTATTTCATCGCCAGCCGCGCCCTGCGCCCCGTGCGCCAGCTCACGGCCACGGCCAACGCCATCTCCGACGGGCAGGACCTCAAGGCGCGCATCGGTCTGCCGCACACGAGCGGCAGCGACGAGATCTATCAGCTCTCGGCGTCGTTTGACAACATGTTCGACCGGCTTGAGCGCTCGTTCGAGGCCGAGCAGCGCTTCACGTCCGATGCCTCGCACGAGCTGCGCACGCCGACGACCGTCATCCTCGCCGCCTGCGAGGACGCACGCAAAAATGCGCAGACGCCCGCGGATTATCAGGCGGCGCTCGATGTCATCGACCGGCAGGCGCACAAGATGTCGGCGCTCATCCGCAGCATGCTCGAGATCACGCGGCTCGATCAGGGCACGCAGAAGGTCAACTGGGAGTATGCCGACCTCTCCGATCTCGTCACCGTCATCTGCGACGAGCAGGCCATGGTCGCGCGCCGCGGCATCCGCATCAGCTGCGCGGCCGAGCCGGGCATCTTCATCGACATGGACGTCTTTCTCATCTCGCGCGTCGTGCAGAACCTGCTTGATAACGCCTTCAAGTTCGGCGTGGACGGCGGCTGGATCCATGTCGCGCTCCGGCGCACGGCTGCCGGGGCCGAGCTGACCGTGCAGGACAACGGCATCGGTATCTCACAGGAAAATCTGGATAAAATATGGCAGAGGTTCTATCAGGCCGACCCCAGCCGGCAGGAAAACGCCGGTCTGGGCCTGGGCCTGTCGATGGTGCAGCAGATCGTCACGCTCCACGGCGGCACGGTCGCCGTCACGAGCGCGCCGGGCCACGGCACGACGTTCACGGTCACGCTGCCCGAACACCACGGAAAAGAGGAAAGCTGATATGAAAAAAACCGTTTTGCGTGCCTATGCCCGCCTGATCGCGGAGGTCGGCGCGCGTGTGCAGAAAGGGCAGGACGTCGTCATCGAGGCCGAGCTCGACCAGCCGGAGTTCGTGACCATGGTCGCCGATGCGTGCTATCACGCCGGGGCGCGCAAGGTCACGGTCATGTGGAAGCACCAGGCGCTCGAAAAGCTCGCCATCCGGCGCGAGAGTGTCAAAACGCTCCAGACCGTCGAGGCTTGGGAGCGCGCGAAGCTCCAGCACTATGTCGATACGCTCCCGTGCCGTATCTACCTGCTCAGCGAAGATCCGGACGGCCTGCGCGGTGTCAGCCCCGCGAAGATGGCCCGCGCCCGACAGGGGCGCTATGGTGTCATCAAGCCCTACCGCGACCAGATGGAGGGCCGCTACCAGTGGTGCATCGCGGCCGTGCCCGGCGTGGCGTGGGCGAAAAAGGTGTTCCCCAACGAGACGAAGGCCCGCGCCGTCGAAAAGCTCTGGGAGGCAATTTTGCACACCTGCCGCGTGGACGACGACCCTATCGCCGCGTGGAACGCGCACAATGCCGACCTGCAAGCGCGCTGCGACCACCTCAACAGCCTCGGCATCGCGTCGCTGGAGTACCATGCATCCAACGGCACGAACCTCACCGTCGGCATGATCCCCGAGGCGCAGTTTTGCGGCGGCGGGGAGTACACGATCGGCGGCAGCTATTTTAACCCCAACCTGCCCACGGAGGAGTGCTTCATCTCGCCCAAGCGCGGCGAGGCAGAGGGCATCGTCTATTCGTCGAAGCCGCTGTCGTACCAGGGCCAGCTCATCGAGGATTTCTCCATCCGCTTCGAGCACGGCCGCGCCGTCGAGGCGCACGCGCGCACGAACGAGGCCCTGCTGCAAAAGCTCATCGCCATGGACGAAGGCTCTGCCTACCTTGGCGAGTGCGCGCTCGTGCCGTATGACAGCCCCATCAACCAGACGGGCATCCTGTTTTACAATACGCTGTTTGATGAAAACGCCTGCTGCCACCTCGCGCTCGGCATGGGCTTCATCGACACCATCCGCGACTACCCGAACCGCACGCTCGAGGAGATGCGCGCGCTCGGCGTGAACGACTCCATGATCCACGAGGATTTCATGATCGGCACGCCGGATCTGGCCATTACGGCGCACTGCCGCGACGGCCGCACCGTCCCCGTGTTCCGGGACGGGACATGGGCTTTTTGACCGAAACCCCATTTTTTCGTCGAAATACCGCGAAATGTGGTGCGCTCCGATTCTGGAGCGCACCATTTTTCTTTGAAAGTGGGGAATTTGAGAAGGAAACCGTTGCATTTTCGCGGCGCGTGTGGTAAGATACGCCTGCACGGAAAATCTTACCGCTTACTTGCACCCGACAGGAGGTGACCGGCATGAAGCGAGCCCTTTTGTGCACCCTGATCGCGGCGGCGCTGCTGCTCAGCGCCTGCACGCGCGCATCGGAGAGCACCGTGCGCGCGCCGGATGCCGGCGCACCGCTGACGCTGTGCCTCGGTGCCGGGCCGGCAGCGCTCGACCCCGCGCGCACGGAAAACGGCGTCGGCGCGACGTATGTCGTCAATCTCTTTGCCGGCCTGACCGGCTACCGCGCCGGCGGCGACGGCAAGGCCGAGCTCACGCCCGAGCTGTGCGCGGCCCTGCCCGAGCCGGAGTCCCTGCCCGACGGGCGCGTGCAGTATGTGTTCACCCTGCGCGACGGGCTCACGTGGTCGGACGGCACGCCGCTCACGGCGGCGGACTTCGTCTATGCGTGGACCCGGGCGAGCACGCTCAGTGACGCGGCGGCGCCGTATCTCTTCGCCTGCATCGACGGCTACGGCACCGGGCGGCTGAACGTCACGGCGTCGGCCGACGGGCGCACGCTCACCGTTGTGCTCGCGGAGGCCATGCCCACGTTTTTGCAGCTGTGCGCCCAGCCGGCGTATGCACCCGTGCCCTCCGGCGCGGCGGACACCACGAGCTGGACGGCAGACGGCGCGGCCTTTGTCACCAGCGGGCCGTACACGGTCACCGCGTGGACGACCGAGGGCCTCACCTACACGAAAAATACCGCCTATTGGGACGCGGACAACGTCGCGGCCGAGACGGTGCGCTTCGTCTTTCAGAGCGACGCCAACGCTGCGGCGTCCGCCTTCCTCGCGCGCGAATACGCGCTCAGCTGGCCCGTACCGGATGACGCGCTCGACGACCTGCGTGCAAATCACGCGCCCGAGCTGCGCACCGTCAGCCAGCTCGGCACGTACAGCCTCTGCTTTTCCATGAGCGACCCGGCGCTGAGCGCCTTCTCGCAGACGGAGCGCGCGCAGATCCGCACTGCGCTCGCCCTGCTCATCGACCGCAGCTATCTGTGCAGCGAGATCACGCCCGGCGCACAGCAGAGCGCGAACGCGCCCATCCCGTCCGGCGTCTCGGACGCCGACGGCAGCGCCTTCATCGCGCACAACGGCGCGGACGGCAAGGGCGGCGGTTATTACGGCAGCGATCACGAGGCCAACTGCAAGCAGGCCATCGCGCTCCTGCGGCAGGCGGCGGAGTCGTCCGGCCGGTTCACGGTCAGCACGCAGGGCGTGTGCGCCGGCTTCCCGGAGCTGACGTACCTGACGTCCGACGCGGCAGGCCACGTCGCCATCGCGGACTATCTCACGGAGCTCTACGGCCGCTACGGTATTTCGCTCGCGGTCACGGCGCAGGACATGGACACCTTCCTCGCCAGCCGCGCCGCCGGAGGCTATTCGATCACGCGCTGCAGCTTCAGCGCCGATGTGGACGATCCCATGCCGTTTCTCTCCCTCTGGGCGAGCGGCGCGGGCAGCAACTGCGTCGCCCTCGGCCGCGGCGCGCACGCGGACTATGCGGGCTACAGCGTCACGCTCGACGGCCGCACGCGCGACAACTGCACCTGGGCCGAGTCGTATGACGCGCTGCTCTACCGCATCCAGAGCAGCGGCGACACGGCCGAGCGCTATTCGCTCATGCACCAGGCCGAGACGCTGCTCATGCAGACGGGCGCTGTCTGCCCGCTCTACTGGTACACGGACACCTACCTGTGCAACACGCACGTGCAGGGCCTGCTGTCCGGCCCGCTCGGCGCGCAGTACCTGATGGGCGCGCAGGTGGAAAAGTGAATAGAAATGTGAATGCAAAAAGCAGCCCCATCGCCGTTTCCGGCGGTGGGGCTGTTGCAATATGAAATATCACAGGAACACGAAAAACAGCATCACGATCAGGTACGCGAACGCGAGCGTCATCGGCGCGAGCGCGAGCACGGCGGTCAGCCGCCAGTCATCTGCGCTCTCCACGACCGTGCCCTCATACACCGGCTCGCGCGTTCCGGCGAGCGTGCCGTGCAGGTAGCTGCGGTAGAGCTTCAGAAACTGCTTGCCGTCGCGGCGGCCGATGCTGTAGGATGCCTGCTCCGGCGAGCGGGGCTGCAGGGCGTGGTGTGTGCGCATCCGATGTTCCTCCTCATGCACCTCAAAAGGTGTCGAATCTTTCACAATGCTATTATACGCATCCGGGCGCTGCGCGTCAACCGGGTAAGTTTTCCGGTGCGGCGGTCTCGGGCACGTGCGTCGTGTCGGGCGACGGCTCCGGCGTGATCTCTGGGGTGGGTTCCGGCTCCGGCGTCGGCGGCGGGGGCAGAATGATCTGCGGCGGGTTCACGCTCGCGGGCGTCGGCGTGGGGGCCACGGTCTGCACCGGCGTGGACGCCGGGGCAGGGTGCTTGCGCGGGATGCTGCCGACCGCGAGCCACAGCGCCGCGATCACGGCGGCGAGCACGGCCAGCACGACGGCCACGGTCAGGATAATCTCGCGCCGGCGCGCGTGCGCGTGCTTTTTGCGCTGGGTCTCCTGCTCGGCGATCCGTGCGGCCGGCACTTCAAACCGCCGCGTCTGCGACAGTTCCTCGGCCGGCGGCTGGGGCAGGGGCACGGCCGTCTCCGCGTCGAGCGCCGTGATCTCGATGAGCACGAGCGTGATGTTGTCGCCTGGCCCGGCCGCGAGCGCCTGCACCATGAGCGCCTGCCCCAGCTCCGGCAGCGGCAGGTCGGCGCCGAGCGCTGTCTGCAGCTGGCTGTCGCTGAGCTTGCCGGTCAGCCCGTCGGTGCACAGCAGCAGCCGGTCGCCCACGGCGAGCGGCACGCTGGCCGCGAAATACGGCATGAGCCGCTGGCGCACGCCCAGCATGCCCAGATACTGCGTGAGCACGTGCCTGTCCGGGTTGTCGGCCGCGTCGGCGGCGGCAGCGCCGGCGTCGAGCTGCTCCTGATACTTGGTGTGGTCGCGCGAGATGCGCTGCAGCGCGCCGCCGCGCTGCAGGTAGATGCGGCTGTCGCCGACATTGCAGCAGTAGGCGCGGTTGCCGGTCAGGTGTACGGTCGCGGCGGTCGAGCCGCCGATCTGGCCGCTGGCCGCGATCATGTCGCACACGGCGACATTTGCCCGGCGGAAGAAATCGAGCGCGTCAAACGGCTCGTCGCTGCTGCACTGGTGCAGCGTCTGCGCGCACAGCAGCGCCGCCTGCTCGCCGTTGGCCTCGCCGCCCATGCCGTCGAACACGCCGTAGATCAGCCGCTGGCTCTCCTGCTCGGCGGCCACCTCGGCTACGGGGATGGCGGGGTCGCGCTTGAACGTGCCGTTGCAGTAGTAGTTATCCTCATTGTTGTCCCGGCCGGAGCCGATGTTTGTCTGCGCGTAACACAGCGCCCGCATCGCGCGTCCCTCCCTTGCTGCGTGTTTTCTGCTGCTATCGTACCGTTCGGCGGCCGGTTTGTCAACGTGCTGTCGGGCGGGATGCGGAAAAAATCTCGCCAAAAACTGCCGCCGTGGGGATTCCATCGGCGGCGGTTTTGTGCTATGCTGGTCAAAAAGAGCGCCGCCGTGTGTCCGGCGGCGATGGGGGAACGGATATGAACGAACGATTGGCCGCGGCGCTCGAGCAGCTGCCCTTCTGGCCGAACCTGACCGAGCCGCAGCGCGAGCTTGCGCGGCGCGGCGCGCGCCTGGCGCAGTATGACCGCGGCGCGCTCGTGCACGGGTGCGACGGGCAGTGCCTCGGCATGATCCGGGTGCAGAGCGGCCGCTTGCGCGCATGCATGCTCTCGGACGACGGGCGCGAGATCACGCTCTACCGCCTCACGGACGGGGACGCCTGCGTGCTGGCGGCGGCGTGCGTCATCCGGCAGATCACGTTCGAGGTGCAGCTCGTGGCCGATGCGCCGACGGAGCTGCTCATCCTCGGCGCGCACGTGTTCCAGCAGCTTGCGGCGGAGAACATCCATGTCGAGTGCTGCATGTACCGCCTTGCGACCGAGCGCTTTTCCGATGTCATGTGGGCGATGCAGCAGCTGCTGTTCACGAGCTTTGACAAGCGCCTCGC
This sequence comes from Clostridiales bacterium, assembly GCA_025757645.1. NCBI lineage: Bacteria > Bacillati > Bacillota > Clostridia > Eubacteriales > Clostridiales bacterium. The sequence goes on along the minus strand of CP107216.1, from coordinate 2,304,592 downwards.
ACAGTATCTCTGGGACGAGTCCGACCACGCCCGCGCGCCCGTGCGCGCCACGCACGAGCAGATCGCGCGCGACACCGGCGCCGTGCGCGAGACCGTCACGCGCATGCTGCGCCACTTCGCCGACGACGGCATCGTCTCGCTCGGCCGCGGCACGGTCACGGTCGCGGACGCCGAAAAACTGCGCCGCCTCGCCGGAATGTGACTTTGCCACAGAACGCGGGTGGAAAATCTGTTAAAATCAGCACATACGAATACAGACGACAATTCCAGAAAGGAAGATCATCATGATTACACTGACGAAAGAAAACTTTGCGCAGGAGGTCCTGCAGTCCGACAAGCCCGTGCTCGTGGATTTCTGGGCGACATGGTGCGGCCCGTGCCGCATGATGGCCCCCGTGGTCGAGGAGCTCGATGCCGAGCACCCGGAATACAAGTTCGGCAAGGTCAACGTGGACGAGCAGCCGGAGCTCGCGGGCCAGTTCCGCATCATGAGCATCCCGACGCTGATGGTGTTCCGCGGCGGCCAGGCCGCGGCTGTGAAGGTCGGCGTGACGCCGAAGGAAGAACTGCTCAAACTCCTCGGCTGAGACCGGGGGAATTGTGGATAAGAAGGAGGAGACCAATATGCATTGCACTGTGAAAATGACCGAGGATCTGTATTGGGTCGGCGCATCCGACCGCCGTCTGGCCCTGTTTGAGAGCGTGTACCCCATCCCGCGCGGCGTGTCGTACAACGCCTACGTCTTGCTCGACGAAAAGACCGTCCTGCTCGACACGGTGGACCAGTCCGTCGCCGGTCAATTCTTTGAAAACCTCGCCCATGTCCTTGGCGGCCGCCCGCTGGACTACATCGTCGTGCACCACATGGAGCCCGACCACGCCAAGACGCTCGAGGAGACCGTGCGCCGCTACCCCGAGGCGAAGATCATCTGCAACGCGAAGATCCGCGACATGATCCGCAACTACTTCACCTTTGACATTGACGCCCGCGCCATCCTCGTGGCCGAGGGCGATACCTACTGCTTCGGCAAGCACACGTTTGCCTATGTCATGGCGCCGATGGTCCACTGGCCGGAGGTCATGGTCAGCTTCGACACCACGACCGGCACGCTCTTCTCCGCCGATGCCTTCGGCACGTTCGGCGCGCTCAATGGCAATCTCTATGCCGATGAGTACGACTTCGAGCACGACTGGCTGCCCGATGCCCGCCGCTACTATACGAACATCGTCGGCAAGTACGGCACGCAGGTGCAGGCCCTGCTCAAGAAGACCGCCACGCTCGACATCCGCATGATCTGCCCCCTGCACGGCCCGGTCTGGCGCAAGAACATCGGCTGGTTCGTCGATAAGTACAGCAAGTGGAGCTCCTACACGCCCGAGCAGGAGGGCAGCGTGCTCATCGCTTACTCCTCCGTCTACGGCCACACGGAAAACGCGGCGCAGGTGCTCGCCACCATGCTCGCTGAGCGCGGCGTGCGCAACATCGCCATGTACGACGTCTCCGTCACGCACCCGAGCTATGTCGTGGCCGAGGCCTTCCGCTGCAGCCACCTCGTGTTCGCGTCCACGACGTACAACGCCGGCATCTTCTGCAACATGGAGACGGCGCTGCTCGACATCGCTGCGCACAACCTCCAGAACCGCACCATTGCCCTGATCGAAAACGGCTCCTGGGCGCCGACGGCCGGCAAGCTCATGCGCGGCATCCTCTCCAAGCTCAAGAACGTGAACATCCTCAACGAGACGCTCACCATCAAATCTTCGCTCAAGGACGACCAGCTCGCCGCGCTCGCCGAGATCGCGGACGCGCTCGTGGCCTCCATGCCGAAGCCGCGCCCGATCGTCAACGAGGGCAAGCAGAACCCCGCCGCGCTCTTCAAGTTCCAGTACGGCCTGTTCGCGCTCTCCGCCCGCGAAGGGGACAAGGACAACGCCTGCGTCATCAACACCGCCATCCAGATGGCCAACAAGCCCGAGCGCATCTCCATCTCGGTCATCAAGGCCAACTACACCTGCGGCATGATCGAGCGCACCGGTGTGTTCAACCTCTCGCTGCTGACGAAGGAAGTGCCGTTTGCCTTCTTCCAGCACTTCGGCTTCCAGTCCGGCGCGGATGTGGACAAGTTCGCAGACTGGACCGACTGCGCCCGCAGTGACAACGGCCTGTATTACATCAACCGCTATACGAACGCCATGTTCTCCTGCCGCGTCGTCGAGAGCTACGACCAGGGCAGCCACCGGCTCTTCATCGCCGAGATCACGGAGTCCAAGCTCTTCAGCAACGACGAGACCGTGACCTATGACTATTACCGCAGCCACATCAAGCCCGCGCCGCCGAAGCTCGCCCCTGCCGAGAAGGCGACCTGGGTCTGCTCCGTGTGCGGCTACGTGTACGAGGGCGAGACGCTCCCGGCCGATTTCATCTGCCCGCTGTGCAAGCACCCGGCGTCCGACTTCGTCAAGCACGAGGCCAAGCCTGCGGAAAAGCGCGTCGGCTTCGTCTGCACCGTCTGCGGCTACGTGTATGAGGGTGCGGATATGCCGGACGACTTTGTCTGCCCGCTGTGCCACCACCCGAAGTCCGATTTCAAACCGCTCGCGTAAGATATCCTGATAGAGAAAATGCCCCGCCGCAGGTTTCTGCGGCGGGGCATTGTATGTTTCCGTTATTTCGGCAGCACGCGCAGCCAGTTGTCGGCGAAGAGATCCTGCAGCAGCGCGGCGTCATAGCCGCAGGCTTTGATGGCCGCATAGAGCTTTGGGTAGTCCTGCACGCCGGTGATGCCGCCGCCGAGCGTGTCGCACCCGTCGAGGTCGCCGCCGAGCGCGAGCGTCCTGTCGCCGCCGAGGTCGAGCAGGTGCTCGACATGGCGCACGACGGCGTCCATGCCCTCGCCGCCGAGAAAGTCCGTGTAGAGGTTCAGCCCGACCACGCCGCCGCTGTCGCGGATGGCGCGAAAGAGGTCGTCCGAGAGGTTGCGCGTGTGCGCGCACACGGCGCGGCTGTTTGCGTGCGAGGCGATCACCGGGCCGAGCCCGAGGCGCACCACGTCCCACGCCGCCGCCTCCGACAGGTGCGACACGTCCGGCAGCATCCGATGCGCATACAGCGCGCGCACAAAGTCGCGCCCCTGCGCCGTGAGCCCCTGCGCCTGCGCGTCGCAGTGCGAGCCTGCGAGGGCGTTTGCGTGGTTCCACGTCAGCGTCACGTATACGCACTCCCACGCCGCCGCGTCGTCCAGCCGCCGCGGGTCGCACTCCAGCAGCTCCGCGCCCTCGATGCCGAGCAGCGCGGCCGTTTTCCCGGCGGCCCAGGCGGCGCGCACGTCCCGCGCCGTGCGGCAGCGGCGCACGAGATCGGCATTGCGTGCGCATTCCCGCTCCAGCAGCGCGTGCTGCTGCTGCGCGACGGTGTAGAGCGGGGCACTTGTTTTGCTGCTGTCGGCAAACACGGCGAAGATCTGCGCGTGCTGCCCGAGGGCCGCGCAGCGCGCAAGATCGACGTGGCCGCCGTTTTGCCGCAGCCTCTCGCCGGTGGTCATGCAGCGCGCGAGCGTGTCGCAGTGGCCGTCAAAGCAGCGCATCACGCATCCTCCCGCCGCGTCACGGCCTCGAGATAGTCGTAGTACGGCAGCAGGAAGCCGAACCCGCGCACGAGCGCGTCTGTCAGCGCGGGGGAGAAGAGCAGGTCGTCGTGTTCGCGCACGCACGAGAGGTCGAGCACGCGCTTATTGTACCACGGGCGCAGCAGCGCGCCGGGGTCGCCCTTCGCGCGGGCGTAGTCCTGCCCGGTGAGCACGAAGGTATCCTGCGCGTTCAGGCGCTCGGCCAGTGCCGTCAGCGGCAGGGGATCGGCGTCGATCGCGCGGCGGAAGCACGCCATCGTGTTCGCCTTCGCCCAGTAAAAGCCCATGCCGTAGCTGTAGTTGTGCGGCGTGATCTCGAAATAAAACGCCGGGATCTCCGGCCCGCGGCTGCTGTCGCACCGCAGCGTGAACCAGAGGTTCTCCTTATACGGCCCATTGCCGTGCAGCCGCCGCGCGTCGCGGTAGATGCGCGCCACGTGCAGATACCACTTCCGGTCGGGGTACGCCTGCTCGAGCGCCGCCGTCACGTCCGCAGCCAGCGCCTTCATGGGCCGGTCGAGCGTGTCGAGAAATACCTGCTTGTGCTCCAGAAACCACGGGCGCTCGTTGTGAAAGCGCAGCTCCCAGAGAAAGTCGATCGTTGCGTCGGAAAAGCCTGTGAACATGTGTGTTTCGCTCCTTGTCTCCGCGTGGAAAGTATCCCTATCTTACGCCGAAATATCCGCCCGCGCAAGAGGCTGCACCGTGGAGAAAACCCTGTATTTTTCAGGGTTTTTGTCACATTGCTGAATTATGGTTGCATTTTTGACAAATCTTTTGTATACTATCTATCGCGCGGCTGCTTTGCCGCGGGGAAAATGAAAAATTGCAGAGGAGACAAATCATGATTGACAAAATTGACAGTGTGGTCAATGCGATCGGCGGCTTTTTATATCAGCCGTACATCGTGCCGCTGTTTCTGATCGTCGCGGGCCTGTATTTCACGATCCGCACCGGTCTGATCCAGTTCCGCCTGTTTGGCGAGTCCATCCACGTCGTCGCGGAAAAGCCGAAGGAGAAGGGCAGCATTTCCTCGTTCGGCGCGCTCATGGTGTCCACGGCGTCGCGCGTCGGCACCGGCAATATCGTCGGCGTGTCCACGGCCATCTGCCTCGGCGGCTTCGGCGCCGTGTTCTGGATGTGGGTCGTGGCGCTGCTCGGCGGGGCGAGCGCCTTCATCGAGTCCGCGCTTGCGCAGGTCTATAAGAAAAAGGACGGCAAGGGCGGCTGCGTCGGCGGCCCGTCGTATTACATGGAGCAGGCGCTGCACCAGCGCTGGCTCGGCGTCATTTTTGCCGTCGTGCTCATCCTGACCTATGTGGTCGGCTACAACATGCTCGCGTCCTACAATCTGCAGGACGCCTTCGCTGGCTTTGGCTTCTACGCCAAGGGCCGCACGCCGTACATCATCGGCGCGATCCTGGCGGTGCTGTTCGCCGCGTGCGTGCTCGGCGGCGGCAAGCGCCTGACCAATATCACGGGCGTGCTCGTGCCGGTCATGGGCGTGCTGTACATCCTCGTGTCGCTCGTCGTCATTTTCATGAACATCAAGATCTTCCCGAGCGTCATCGCCAACATCTTCCGCGATGCGTTCAATTTCAAGGCGGCGTTCAGCGGCTTTGCTGGTTCGTGCATCATGTGGGGCATCAAGCGCGGCCTGTACTCCAATGAGGCCGGCATGGGCTCGGCGCCGAACGCGGCCGCCACGGCCGACGTCTCGCACCCGGCCAAGCAGGGCCTCGTGCAGATGCTGTCCGTGTTCATCGACACGCTGCTCATCTGCTCGGCCACGGCGTTCATGTGCCTGTGCTCCGGCGTTGAGCCGACCAAGGAAGCGGCCGGCGCGGCCTATGTGCAGGCGTCCATGCAGCAGGCGCTCGGCAGCTTCGGCCCCATCTTCATCGCCGTGTCCATGAGCCTGTTCGCGTTCACGACGCTCATCGGCAACTACTATTACTGCGAGGGCTGCCTGAAGTATATCCTTCGGCGCGACCCGAGCAAGGCGGGCATGACGGTGTTCCGTCTGGCTGCGACGGCGCTCGTGTTCGTCGGCGCCATCGTCAGCGCCGGCCTCGCGTGGGATACGGCCGACATGCTCCAGGGCACGATGGTCATCATCAACATCCCGGTCATCCTCATCCTCAGCAACAAGGGTCTGGCCGTGCTCAAGGACTACATGCGCCAGCGCAAGGAGGGCAAGAACCCCGAGTTCCACGCCGCCGACATCGGCATCACCGGTACGGACTACTGGAACTGAGCCTTCCGAAAACAGAACAGAACAGAAAAACACCGGCCGTTTCGGCCGGTGTTTTTCGCCGTACAGGCGCTTTGTCACGCGGGGATGCGCCGGTACAGCCGCGCACGCAGCAGCGTCGCCAGTGCGAGCTTGACCGCGTCCGGAAGCAGAAACGGCAGCACGCACTTGGCCAGCACCACGCCGAGCGTGATGGCGCCCGTGCGGGTGTAGACGATGAGAAACCACGCCGTTCCGAACGCATAGCACACGAGCAGCCCCACGGCCGCCGAGAGCACGAACACCCACTGGCCCTGCCCCCAGTGCGCCTGCGCGAAGGTGATGATGAGCGTCAGCAGCACAAAGCCGACGAGGTAGCCGCCCGTCGTGCCGAGCAGGGACGCGAACCCGCCGCGAAAGCCCGCGAACACCGGCGCGCCTACCGCGCCCAGCAGCAGATACACCAGCACGCTCACCGTGCCGCGCTTGCCGCCGAGCAGGCCGCACACGGTGAAGATTGCAAACGTCTGCAGCGTGAACGGCACGTCCGCCGGGATGCTGATCCACGCGCACACGGCGATGAGCGCCGCGCCGATCGCGCAGAAGCACAGGTCTCTGGTCGAAAATTTCATAGGATCTCCTCCGATTGTAAAGTAAAACAAAGAACTACTTGACAATCGGACGATAGCACACGCGCGCCAAATTGTCAACCGGTTTTGAAAAATGCTTTACAATTTCGCTGCCATCGGCTAAACTGACACCAGAGAAAGATCCAAAGGAGTGTGATCTCATGCTGCGGGACGATGTTTTGCTCCTGCTCACGGAGGCGGAGGGGTATCTCTCCGGCGAGGAAATGCGCGAAAAGCTGGGCGTGTCGCGCGCGGCGGTCAGCCAGGCGGTGCGCGCGCTGCGCGCAGACGGCTATGATATCGACGCGGTCACGAACCGGGGCTACTGCCTGCGCGCGCGGCCGGACACGCTCACGGCCGGGGACGTGCTGTCCTACCTGCCGGAGGCGCGGCGGGCGACGGTGCAGTGCTTTGCGCAGATCGACTCCACGAACAGTTATCTCAAGGCCGAGGCCATGCGCGGCGCGCCGGACGGTCTGTGCGCCATTGCCGACCGGCAGACGGCCGGGCGCGGCCGGGCCGGGCGGCCGTTTCGCTCGGACGCGGGGCAGGGGGTCTACCTGTCCATGCTCCTGCGGCCGAATTGCGCGCCCACGGCGGCCATGACCATGACGGCGCACGTCGCGGTGGCCGTCTGCCGCGCGCTCGAGGCGTGCGGCGTGCAGCCGGGCATCAAGTGGACGAACGACCTTGTCCTCGGCACGAAAAAGCTTTGCGGCATCCTCACGGAGCTGACCGTCGAGGCCGAGACCGGCACGGTCGATTCCATCGTGGCCGGCATCGGCGTGAACGTCCACCAGCGGCCGGAGGATTTCCCGCCGGAGCTGCGCACCATAGCGGGCTCGGTCCGGTCCGAGACGGGGCTGGAGATCTCCCGCGCGCGGCTGGCAGCGGAAATGGTGCGCGCGCTCGACCAAATGTACCTCGACTGGCAGCGCGACCCGCGCGCGTATCTCGACGATTACCGCGCGCGCTGTGTCACGGTCGGGCGGCCGGTGCGCGTCGTGCGCGGCGAGGATGTCCGCACCGGCTTTGCCGAGGCGGTGGACGACGACTTCGCGCTTGTCGTCCGCTGGCCGGACGGCACGCGCGAGACCGTCACCGGCGGCGACGTGTCCGTGCGCGGCCTGTTTGGCTATCTGGATTGAATACGAAAGCAGTGGCTGCATCGCTTGGATGCAGCCGCTGCTTTTGACTGGCGGAAAGTCTGCTGGGTTTTCGCCAAAATGCCTGCAGTCTGCTGTGCGCTGCGTTCAAGGGAGACCGCGCGACGCACGACGAGGCCAGAGCCATGCTCGGCAGGATGGTGGAGCTACAGAAGCTTTGGGACGATGCGCTGGTGGACGCGGCGAAGACGAAGGCTGCAAAAGAAAACACCGCCGGGGATGGCAGTGTGCAGGAGCAGGCGCGTCAAGCGTATGAAAATAAAAACTTGGCTGAGGATAGCGAAGTCTATAATTATGGTTTTCTGACTTCGCTGCCGGATATGCGCATTACGAGACTTCCGGAAGTACCGATGATCAGAGACACAGGCGGGAAGGTGAATTCCGCTGTTGTTATCACTGAAGGCATGAAAAATGCTCGCAGCGTTGGCGGCGAGCGCGATGGGAAAATCTATGTCCAAAATGCGTATACAGGTAGACAACTCCGCATTGACACGTCCAGCATTCGGCATGGTTTGAACGGCGGGGTAAACCGTTTGATAACGAATGCCAGACTTGGTGCTGTGATTGGTGATGTGGTTCAAAATGCAGTTCCTGTGAACGCGCTGTACAACAAGGCAAAAGACGTGATGGGCACATACGCTATGGCGGCTTATGCGAACGACAGCCGAAACCGAGAGTTTGTGGCCATTGTTACAGTTGAGCAGAGAAGTGGAAATATTTCCGGTTTGGAATCTTACGATGTCACTCATGCGGTCAGCGGGAGGCAAAAAAATAGCAGCCAGGCGGACACAAAGTCCCAGGGTGTTTACCCTATCAAGGCTGCTAAAATAAGTATAGCTGACTTTTTGAGTATTGTCAACAGCACACATCAGAGCGTATTGTCGGACGATGTTTTGCAGCATTTCAGAGAATCGAGGAACCCGAATGGAGATTATTCTGGGCGGGTGAAATTCTCTGAACGCGACAGTGCAGGAAACGAGCTTTCGCAGCAGCAGCGTGAGTTTTTCACAAACAGCAAAGTTGTCGATGGCAACGGAAATTTGAAAGTGATGTATCGCGGCGGTAATGGCGATTTCACAGTGTTTGACCGCAAACATTCCAAAGGGAGCAATCTTTACGGCCGCGGATTCTATTTCACGGACAGTGTGTCTCATGCCATCCAATATGGTAGCGCGCGTGCGTACTATTTGAACATTACGAGCCCTGTGTCTACCACGGAAACCACGATCGCCAGAGGTCAAATGCGAAAGTTCCTCGAAGCTGTTGCTGCAAACGAAGATGATTTTAGCTTCGAAAACTATGGCTATGGCTCTACGCCGAGCAGCGTTCTTCGGTCGGTCTATACCAGCGGGCGCAGCGATTTTGCAATGCTATATGATGTTGACCAGACGGCTGTCGGAGACATGGTGGCATCGGTCGAGCTGTTCAATAAAGTAAATGGGACGGATTATGATGGACTCATTCTCGACACGGAGACGGTCGCGTTTTATCCAGAACAAATTAAGAATGTAGATAACCGCGAGCCTACCGGCGACCCGGACATCCGATTTTCTGAGCGTGACGACACACGGACAGACCGCGATGTGCTCTCCGATGCTGTGGACGGAGACGCTGCCAACGTGCGCGAGACCGTCACCGGCGCGGGCTGTTCGGCTATCTGGACTGAATACAAAAGCAGCGGCTGCATCGCTTGGATGCAGCCACTGCTTTTCTGCGCGGGTTTCAGTACGCGCTGATGGGCAGCGAGTCGTCGTCCTGCCCCTTTTCCACGGAGCGGATGACGATGTCGTAGCCGACGTTCTCGTTGACCTGCACGTGCACGGTCTCGCCCGCGCGGTGGCCCATGACGGCCTTGCCGACGGGGGACTCCTTGCTGATGAGGCCCTCGAGCGCGTTTTGCCGCAGCGTCGTCACGAGGCGGATCGTCTGCTCCTCGTCGTCGTCCGGGATATAGATGACGACCTTGTCGAACAGACCCACCACGTCACCGGACGAGTGGTCGGAGATGACCTTCGCCGTGTCCACCATCCGCTGCAGGTAGCGGATGCGGCTGTCGTTGCGGTTTTTCTCGCGCTTGGCGGCCTTGTATTCAAAGTTCTCGCTCAGGTCGCCGAAGCCGCGCGCCACCTTGACCTCCTCGATCAGCTTCGGCCGCAGCTCCCGCGTGCGGTAGTCGATCTCGTCTTTCATCTTCTGAATGTCGACTTCCGTCAGTTCGTCATACATGAAAAACACCTCGATTTCTCAGGCGTCCATCTTATCACATTCCGTGTCGGAAGAAAAGGCTTTGCCGTCGTTTTCCACGAGCTGCCTGCGAAAGATCGCGCGGAACACCCCGCGCGTGGCCGGCCCGGCGGCAAAGATCTGCCACAGCAGCGCCCACGGCAGGTTGCGGTAGAGCGTGGCGAGAAAGCGCGCGAAAAACTCCGCGTCAATGCCCGTGAACAGCGCCGTTGCGATCAGGCTCATCGACGGGCACATGACCATGACCGTGCAGCCGGACACGGCCAGCGTCACGAGCAGCGGGTTGTCGCGCCCCTGCCGGACGAATTTGTGCGCGATGTGCTGCCCCGCGCGGCTGCCATAGAGCATGGAGACGACAAAGACGATCGCGCCCATGAACGCGGTCTCCTTCAGCGCGGGCAGGAAGACCGCGTTGGACATCGCGCCGAGCTTGTGCGCGACGTTGGCGACCTCCATCCCCAGCGCCATGAAATACGACATCAGCAGTCCGAAGACCGCACCCTGTGTTTTTGTCTGCGGCATATTGCAGACCTCCTTTTTTGATGTGCGGCTGCTTTGCGCCGGGCAAACAAAAAAGCGCACAGCGTCCGGTGTCCGGATGCTGCACGCTTTGCGTTCCTGTTGTGTCAGTGCTACACGAGCCAGCTTCTTTTTTAGCAGATCCCGGCCGAAAAGTCAAGCGCCGGCACATGATTTTCCGCTCCCCGGGCACACTAGCCCATATTGAAAGGAGTGGTTCGGATGGACCTGCTGCAAGTGGCGGTCACGTCCGTGGGTGCGTTTGTGGCGCTGTTTCTGCTCTCCAAGCTCATGGGCCACCGCCAGATCTCGGAACTGAGCGTCTTTGACTACGTCAACGGCATCACCATCGGCTCGATCGCCGCCGAGATGGCCACGGAGCTGGAAAAACCGCTGCGTCCGCTCGTGGCCATGGTGGTCTGGGCGCTGCTGGTGTGGCTGCTCGAGGCGCTGACGAGCAAGTGTCCGCGCCTGCGCAAATATATCAGCGGCGCGCCGTCGATCATCTTTGACAACGGCAAGCTCTACCGCCGCAACATGAAAAAGGCCCGCCTCGACCTGAGCGAATTTCTCATCCAGTGCCGCCAGCAGGGCTTTTTCGACCTCGGCGCCATCCAGACGGCGGTCTATGAGCCCGACGGCCGCCTGACCATCCTGCCCGTGGCGGCCCGCCGCCCGGCCACGCCGGAGGACATTGGCATTGCCCCGGAAAAGGAGCAGATCTTCACCGAGCTCATCATGGACGGCCGCGTCCTCGGCGAGAACCTGCACCGCATGGGCGTGGACGAGACGTGGCTGCTCAGGCAGCTGCGCCAGCAGGGTTACCACAGCGCGCGCGAGGTGTTCCTCGCCGTGGCCGATGCCAACAAGCAGGTGGCCGTCTACCCCGTCAGCACTTGACAGATTCCAAAAACCGCGCTATGATTGCTTCAAATTATTGAACTTTTTAAGTGAGAGGCGATCATTATGCAGCATACGGAGCTTCGGCGCACGGGGAAATTCCTGCTCTTCTCGTGCTCGGCCGGGCTGATCGAGCTCGGCAGCTTTGCGCTCTTCAACGAGGTGTTTCACTGGCCGTACTGGGGCGCGTACCTGACGGCGCTCGTGCTGTCAGTGCTGTGGAACTTCACGTGCAACCGGCGCTACACCTTCCGCTCGACGGAGAAGGTGGTGCGGGCCATGACGCTCGTGTTTTTGTACTACTGTGCGTTCACGCCGCTGTCCACGCTGCTCGAGCACCGGCTCGCGGACGTGCAGGGGTGGAACGGCTACCTCGTGACATTTTTGAACATGGTGCTGAATTTCGTGACGGAGTTTCTCTACCAGCGCTTCGTGGTCTACCGCAAGTCGCTGGACACGAACAAACTTGCGCACACCCATTCCTGATCGAATCCATTTTCCGGGCGCAGCGGGCGCTCTGCTTTTTCGGCAGAGCGCCCGCTGCGCCGTCTTGTATTTTCTGCGCAGGTTTGGTATCATAAGGGGCATGAGATCGACAGCTCCGCGTCAGGAGCGGGAGGGAGCGGACATGAAAACAGCCATCGTGACCGACGGAAAATACCGGTCGTCCATCGCGGCGGTGCGCGCGCTGCACCGCGCGGGCTATCAGGTGATCGTGACGCAGACGCGCGCCGACGTGCACGCCGTGCCGGCGGCCGCATCCTCGCGCTGCTGCGCCGCCTTCCGGTGGATCGACGGCGCTGCGGCCGACGACGGCTACGCGGACCGGCTCGCGGCGCTGCTGGAGACGTATGACCACCCGGTGCTGTTTTGCGTCGGCGCGGTCACGCTCAACACGGTCGCCGCACAGCGGGAGCGGTTTGCCCGGATCGCGGATTTTCTCATCGCGCCCCGGCCCGTGCTCGACGCGCTCAATGATAAGGAGACGGTGCACGCGCGCGCGCAGAGCCTCGGCATTCCCGTGCCGCGGCAGTATGATGGCGTGCCGCCGGAGCGCTACCCCGTTGTCATCAAGCCGCACTGCGGCGAGAAATTCGGCCTCAAGGCCGCCGACCGCTATGCCGTCGCCGACACGCCGGAGGCGTATGCGCAGATCCTCGCGCGCATGCAGCGCTACGATCCGTCGCCCATCGTGCAGGACAAGATCGCCGGCCCGGGCATCGGCGTGAGCCTGCTGCTGGACCGGGACGGCCGTATGATCAGCGCGCTGTGCCACCGCCGCATTCGGGAGTACCCGATCACCGGCGGCCCGTCGACCTGTTGCGAGAGCTTTTATGACGCCGCGCTCATCGACCGCGCGTACCGGCTGCTGCATTCGTTCGGCTTCACGGGCATGGCCATGGTGGAGTTCAAGGGCGACTGCCTGCTGGAGGTCAACCCCCGCGTCTGGGGCAGCTTCCCAATGACGGAGGCGGCCCAGAGCCCGCTTGTGGCGCACTATGCCCGCGCCGCGGCGGGGGAGCGGGTGGCCTATGCCGCGCAGGATTACCGGACCGGCGTGCGTATGCGCTTTCTGCTCAATGACACGCTCGCCGCGCTGCACTATCTGCGCGCCGGGCGCATCGGCGTGTTCCTGCGCAGCATTGCCGACCTGTTCACGGCGAAGGAGGCCCTGCGCTGCCGGGGCGACAACCGCGTGTTCTGGGTCTATCTGAAAAACAGCCTGTTTGCGCGCGGGTGATTTCCGCGCAGAGAGGAGCTTCTGCCCATGGAGGTCAAACTCGACCTGCACATTCATTCCGAGCACTCGCCGGACGGGCGCATGGCCCTTGACGAGATCGTCGCGTGCGCGCGTGCACGGGGCTTGCAGGGCGTCGCCGTGTGCGATCATGACCGCGCCCTGACCGAGACGTTGGACGCGCCGGATTTTCTGCTCATCCCCGGCATTGAGCTCTCGACGGATCGGGGGCATCTGCTGGGCCTGTTCGTCACCGAGCAGATCGAGGCACGGGAGCTGGACGCCGCGATCGACGCCGTGCACGCCTGCGGCGGCCTCGCCGTGATGGCGCACCCGTTCGAGCGCAGCAGCGATGCACAGCGGCTCGACGCCTACCTCGACCGGCTCGACGGCATCGAGGTCTGGAACGGCCGGGCCGACCGCAAAAACCCGCAGGCCAACGCCATGGCGTGCGCGCTTGCGCAGCGCACGGCAAAGCCGGTCACGGCCGGCAGCGACGCGCACCTGCCGGAGGAGATCGGCAACGGCGTCGTGACGCTGGAGGCCGACGCGCTGACGCTGCCGGCCGTCCGTGCGGCGCTGCTGCGCGGGGCGACGGCCGTGGACGGGCGGCGCGGAAAGGCGCGCTATGTCGCCGAGAGCCAGCTGACCAAGCGCCGGCGCACCCATGCCGGCGCGGCAGCCTATGTCAAGTGGGCGCTCTTTGCCGCAAAGTGCTGCCTGCAGGATATCACTTGGAAAGGGGAGACCTATCATGTCCTGGATCGTTAAAGTAGGAAAGCAGGGCAAAAAGATCGTCAAGAAGCTCATTACGCCCGCAGAAAAACACTATGTCGGCTATACCCGGCGCATCGAGCGCGTGCACACGACGCGGCGCATCTGCGCCATGACGTTTGACGACGGGCCGATGGGCCTGCCCGCGTCGCCGGACCGGTTCGACGGCCGGACGCTCACGGACGTGCTGCTCGACACGCTGGCGCAGTACGGCGCGCGCGGCAGCTTCGACGTCATCGGCGACACGAGCGCCAACTACCCCGACGAGGCCGGCAAGCTCGGCAGCGCCGCGTGGGGCGGCGTGCGCTTTGACCATTACCCGGACATTCACTGCGACGAGCAGGGCGGCGCGGAGCACAACGACCGCCTCATCCGCCGCATGCTCGCCGAGGGCCACCAGATCACGAACCACGGCTACCGGCACATCATTTTCGGCAAGAAGCCGTTCGTGTACGGCGCGCGCGAATATCTCCCCGGCTTTGACGCCGCGGTGGAGGATCTCACCCGCCTGCACACGCTCATGCAGACGCGCTACGGCTATACGATGACGCTCGCGCGCCCGCCGCACTATGTGGACAAGATGACCGGCGGATTCACGAGCTACGATGTCTATGACCACATGGGCTATCAGTACATGGCGGCGTCGTTTGACGGCGCGGGCTGGCTCCCGTCCACGGAATCGGACCCGGAGGCGGCGCTGCAGGCGGAGATCCGCGCCATGGTCGAGCCGATGCGCAAGGCGCTGGAAAAAGACCCGGACTTTTTCTGCGGCCAGATCATTTTCCAGAAGGACGGCTACAACATGGCCAAGCGCACGCCGGTGGCCTTCGCCCTCGGCGAGCAGCTGGCGCTGCTGCAGGAATACGGCTATCAGGTCGTGCCGGTGGGCGAGCTGCTGGCGGAGAGCCCCTTTGCGGACGTCGGCCGCGACGAGCCGCTGTTTGACCGCCTGACGGCGCTCGCACAGCAGCGGGCGATCGTCTTTTCCGATAACCGCCTGCGGCTCGACAATCCCATGACGGTGGGCGAGCTGGCGATGCTGCTTGCGCCGAAGGCGGAGGCCATCACGCGCCGCGTCGCGCAGCTGCGCCGGACCGGCCGCGCCGGCGCTTACGACGGCGCGATGGCCTGGTGCCGGGAAAACGGCCTCGTCTCCGAGGCGGCGCACCCGGCGGATCACGTGACCGCGCTGCCGGAGGCGTGGTTCGTTCCCACGGACAGCTTCACCCGCCGGGATGTCTATGCGGCGTTCCGCATGGATCGGCTCTGAGCGATACAAAAACAAACAGCGCCGGACGGAAGCCCGTCCGGCGCTGTGCGTTTATGAAAGTTTGAAATCCGGGAAATACTTTTCTGCGAAGGGCACGCGCTGCACCTGAAACGTCCGCCCGCGCAGGTATTCGAGCCTGCCCGCGTCCGTCGGCAGCGTGAACGTGAGCTTGTAGGAGTAGAGCATCTGCCCCGTCTCGCCATAGGTGCGGTTGATGCGCTCGCGGCCGTACTTTCCGTCGCCGAGCAGGGGGCAGCCGGCGGCGGCCATCTGCGCGCGGATCTGGTGCGTGCGGCCGGTCAGCAGCCGGCACTCGACGAGCGAGAGCCCCCTGGCCGAGCACAGCGTGCGGTATTCCGTCACGGCGGTCTTGGCACCGGGCTGCGGCTTTTTCGTCACGTAGACCTGGTTTTTCACCGCGTCCTTGAACAGATACCCCTCCAGCCGGCCCTCGGCGGGCTTCGGCCGGCCGCAGACGACGCAGAGGTAGGATTTTTCGATCTCGCGGCCGCGGATCTTGTCGTTCAAAATGCGCAGCGCCTCGGCGTTTTTCGCCGCGATGACGATGCCGCCGGTGTTGCGGTCGATGCGGTTGCACAGCGCTGGGGTGAAGGCGTTTTCCGCCTTCGGGTCCCACTCGCCGGTCTGGCGCAGGTAGGCCTGGATGTTCGAGATGAGCGTGTCCCAGCTCCACTCGCCCGCGCTGTGGCACAGCACGCCGGGCTTTTTGTCCGCCAGCAGGATGTTTTCGTCCTCGTAGACGATGTCGAGCCGCGGCGTTGCGATCTTCAGCCAGGCGTTGTGCTCCGTGGGCTTTTCAAAAAACTCGTCGTTGATGTATAATTGCAGCACGTCCCCCTCGACCAGACGCACGTCGCGCTTGGCGGCCTTGCCGTTGCGCTTGATGCGCTTGAGGCGGATATATTTCTGCAGCAGCGATTCCGGCAGCAGGGGAACGGCCTTGCCGACGAAGCGGTCGAGCCGCTGGCCGGCGTCATTTTTGCGTATCTGGATCTCTTTCATGTCACACACCATCTCCACGCAACGATTATCGCGGATTTTCAGCGTATTGTCAACACAAATTCCTGTTGACAATTGGGGTGGATATCATCTATAATACTAAAGCGATTGTGCGAGGTGCGCTATGAAGCTGAATCTGAGAGAAATCATAGAAATTCCCGGCGGCAGTGTTCCGTTTGCGCAGGAGCTGGACACGGCCCTGCTCGACTTTCCCTCCGTCCGGGCCTACACCGCGCCGATCACGGCCGAGGGCAAGGTGGTCAATACGGCCGGCATCCTCACGCTGCAGGGCAAACTGCACGCGCAGATGCTGTGTGTGTGCGACCGCTGCGGCGCGGAGTTTCCGCGCACGGTCGACCTCGACCTGCACGCCGACATCACGGCGGATGCGCAGGACGACGATCCTGAGGTGTTTACGCTCGACGGAGACTGGCTCGATGTGGACGAGGTGCTCTCCACCAGCTTCATCCTCAGCATGGATACCAAGTGCCTGTGCAAGCCCGACTGTGCCGGACTGTGCGACCGCTGCGGCGCGAACCTGAACCTCGGGCCGTGCCGGTGTCAAAAACCCCGCGATCCAAGAATGGCTGTATTAGAGCAGCTTTTGGATAATAAAACTGACGAAGAAGAGGAAGCTGCTCATAACAGCGACTGACGAGGAGGTGTCATCATGGCAGTCCCGAAAGGAAAAGTGTCTCGACAGAGACGTGACAAGCGTCGTTCGTCCCACTGGAAGCTCACCGCTCCCGCGATTGTGAAGTGCCCGAACTGCGGCGCATTCGTCATGCCCCATCACGCCTGCAAGACCTGCGGCAAGTACAACGGACGCGACGTCATCAAGGTTGACGACTAAAAGAAGCTGAGAAGAGGAGCACTTGCCCCTCTTCTTTTGCTATGTGCCGGAGTTTCCCGGCGCATAGCAAAGGAATCCCGAGCAAAGGAGGCGCGGCGTATGCATCGCTGCACGATCAGCCACATCGACCCCGACAGCCCGCTGCGCCACGCGGCCCATCCCGGCGACCGGCTGGTGTCCATCAACGGCAACCCGATCACCGATGTGCTGGACTATAAATATTACGCCTATGACCCGGAGCTGGCGGTGTGCCTGCGCCGCCCGGACGGGACGGAGCACACCGTGCACGTGTCGAAGCCCCTCGGCGGCGAGCTGGGGCTGGACTTTGAGACCTACCTCATGGACAACGCCCACTCGTGCGCCAACCACTGCGTGTTCTGCTTCATCGACCAGATGCCGCCGGGTATGCGCCCGACGCTGTATTTCAAGGACGACGACGCGCGCCTGAGCTTCCTCATGGGCAATTATATGACGCTCACGAACCTGTCCGAGCGCGAGGTGCAGCGCATCATCCACCTGCACATCAGCCCCATCAATGTCTCCGTGCACGCGACGGACCCGGAGCTGCGCTCGTTCCTGCTCGGCAATCCCCGCGCGGGCAAAACGCTCGAGATCATGCGGCGCTTTTCTGACGGCGGCATCACCATGAACTGCCAGATCGTCTGCTGCCCCGGCCTGAACGACGGCGCGCAGCTGCAGCGCACGATGCACGACCTCGCGGCGCTCTATCCAAAGGTGCACAGCGTGTCGATCGTGCCGGTCGGGCTGACGAAGTTCCGCGAGGGGCTCTACCCGCTCACGCCGTTCACGCCCGAGCACGCGGCCGAGACGCTCGACCTTGTCAACGCCTTCGGCGACGAATGCGTCAAAAAATTCGGCGCGCGCATCTTCTTCTGCGCCGACGAGCTGTATCTGAAAGCGGGGCGCGAGCTGCCGCCGGAGGAATTTTACGAGGAATTCACCCAGCTGGAAAACGGCGTCGGCATGCTGCGGCTGCAGCAGACGGAGTTTCGCTCGGCGCTGAGCCTGTCCGATCCGCCGGACGGCGTGCCGTTTTCCATGGCGGCGGGTGTTTCGGCGGCGCCGTTTCTGGAAAAACTTTTGTGTACGGCGCAGGAAAAGTATGCTACAATAAAAGGACACGTCTACGCGATCGAAAATGACTTCTTCGGCCGCAGCATCAATGTCTCCGGTCTCATCACCGGGCAGGACCTCATCGCGCAGCTGCGCGGGAAGGATCTCGGCGAGCGGCTGCTGATCTCGAACAACATGGTGCGCCACGACGAGCTGGACTTTCTCGACGACATTACCCTCGAGCAGGCCAGCGCCGCGCTCGGCGTGCCCATCTACCCCGTGGACGCCGACGGCTTCGCTCTCTGCGACGCCATGTTCGGCATCCTGCCGGAGGTGCACCTGCCCGACCGGGGCAATGGCAGCACCGACGGCGCGGAATACTACAAATACAATCCCCATAAGGAGGGATAATCATGTCCAGACCCCTGGTTGCGATCGTGGGCCGGCCGAACGTCGGCAAGTCCATGCTCTTCAATAAGCTCTGTGGCCGCCGCCTGTCCATCGTGGAGGACACGCCCGGCGTCACGCGCGACCGGCTCTATGCCGAGTGCGAGTGGTGCGGCCGCACGTTCGATATCGTCGATACCGGCGGCATCGAGCCGAGCACCGACAATGAGATCCTGCTCTTCATGCGCGAGCAGGCGCAGCTCGCCATCGACGCGGCCGACGTCGTCGTGCTCGTCACCGAGATCGGCACCGGCGTCACCGCCGCCGATCAGGAAGTGGCCAATATGCTCCTGCGCTCGAAAAAGCCCGTCGTGCTGGCCGTCAACAAGATGGACTCCACCGGCGCGGTCGACCCCGGCATCTATGAGTTTTACTCCCTCGGCCTCGGCGACCCGATCGCCGTGTCCGCCGTGCACGGCCACGGCACGGGCGACCTGCTCGACGCCTGCCTGGAGCATTTCCCGCCCGCGGATGCGGACGATGCGGACGCGGACTACACCCGCGTCGCCGTCATCGGCAAGCCGAACGTCGGCAAGTCCTCGCTCGTGAACCTCATCCTCGGCGAAAAGCGCGTCATCGTCAGCAACGTCGCCGGCACGACGCGCGACAGCGTCGACACCCGCTTTGAGAACAAATACGGCAAGTATATCTTTGTCGATACCGCCGGCATCCGGCGCAAGTCCCGCGTGGACGACCGCATTGAGAAATTCTCCGTCATGCGCGCCAAGCTCGCCATCGAGCGCGCGGATGTGTGCCTGATCATGATCGACGCGCGCGACGGCGTCACGGAGCAGGACACGAAGATTGCCGGCCTCGCGCACGAGGCGGGCAAGGCGTCCATCATCGTCGTGAACAAGTGGGACCTGGTTGACAAAGAGACCGGCACCATGGAAAAAATGCGCAAGGACGTCCTGCGCGACCTGAGCTTCATGTCCTACGCGCCGGTGCTGTTCATCTCGGCCCTGACCGGCCAGCGCACCGAGCGGCTGTTCGAGCTCATCAACTTTGTCAACGACCAGAGCGCCATGCGCATCACCACCGGCATGCTCAACAACGTCCTCGCCGACGCGCAGGCGCGCGTCCAGCCGCCGACGGACAAGGGCCGCCGCCTGAAGATCTATTACATGACGCAGACGGGCGTCAAGCCGCCGTGCTTCGTCGTGTTCTGCAACAGCCGGGAGCTGTTCCATTTTTCCTACCAGCGCTATCTGGAAAACCAGATCCGCGCCGTGTTCGGGCTGGAGGGCACGCCCATCCGCATGGTCATCCGTCAGAAGGGGGAGCAGGAATGATCCCCGGCCTGCTCGCGGCCATCGCCGTTTTCTCCTACCTGCTCGGCGGGCTCAACGGGGCGATCATCGCATCGAAATACGTCTTTCACCGTGACGTGCGCGATTACGGCAGCGGCAACGCCGGCCTGACGAATTTCTTCCGCACGTTCGGCGCGCCCGGCCTCGCCATCGTCATCGGCACGGATGTGCTCAAGACCGTCATCGCCGTCGTGGCCGGCGGGCTCATCATGGGCACGCAGGGCGCGGCGTCCACGGGGCAGGTGTTCGCGGGCTTTTGCGTCATGCTCGGCCACATCTACCCGGTGTTTTACGGCTTTCGCGGCGGCAAGGGCGTGCTCTGCGCCGAGACGATGCTGCTGATCGTGAGCTTTCCGACCGGCCTTGTCTCGCTGCTGATTTTTGTCGGCATCGTCTGGGCCACGCGCTATGTGTCGCTCGGCAGCATCTGCGGCGCGCTCATCGCGCCCATCGGCGTGCTCGCCGCCTGCGGCAAGCTGCCGGCACTGCTGAGCCTGTTTTGCGTCATTCTGCTCGTGGTCAAGCACCGCAGCAACATCGGCCGCCTCATCCGGCACAAAGAGTCCAAACTGTCTTTTAAGAAAGACCTGTCAG
Organism: Clostridiales bacterium; assembly: GCA_025757645.1. Lineage (NCBI taxonomy): Bacteria > Bacillati > Bacillota > Clostridia > Eubacteriales > Clostridiales bacterium. The sequence continues at coordinate 2,284,195 of CP107216.1, read as the reverse complement.
ATAAATTTGACGACGAAGATTTTTGAAACAAAGAGAAGAGGGAATGAAACCTATGCTTGAACTCAAACACCTTTGCTTTGAGGCCGAAACGGACGCCGGTGTCCGCCAGATCCTCAAGGACGTGAGCCTCACGGTCGATGAACGCATGGTCGTCATCACCGGCCCGAACGGCAGCGGCAAGTCCACCATGGCCAAACTCATCGCCGGCATCGAGCAGCCGACCTCCGGCCAGATCCTGCTCGACGGGGAGGACATCACCCACATGTCCATCACCGAGCGCGCCCGCCGCGGCATCAGCTTCGCTTTCCAGCAGCCGGTGCGCTTCAAGGGCATCACGGTCTTTGACCTCATCAGCATCGCCTCCGGCAAGAAGCTCTCGACGAACGAGGCCTGCACCTATCTGTCCGAGGTCGGCCTGTGCGCACGGGATTATGTCAACCGCGAAGTGAACGCCAGCCTTTCCGGCGGCGAGCTCAAGCGCATCGAGATCGCGACCATGCTCGCCCGCGGCACGAAGATGTCCATCTTCGACGAGCCCGAGGCCGGCATCGACCTCTGGAGCTTCCAGAACCTCATCAGCGTGTTCGAGAAGATGCACGAGGCGATCCACGGCAGCATCCTCATCATTTCGCACCAGGAGCGCATTCTCGAGACGGCCGACAAGATCGTCGTGCTCGTCGACGGCGAGATCCGCGCCATCGGCAGCAAGGATGAGATCATGCCCGTGCTCATGCAGGCGTCGAGCGTGTGCAGCCGTCTGGCTGACAAGGTCTGAGGGAGGGAATCACCATGGATGCAATTGAGAAAAAACTGCTCGAAGAGGTCGCCGACCTCCACGGCATCCCCGAGGGTGCCTATAACATCCGCGCCGACGGCAAGCTCGCCGGCCGCAACACGACCGCGCACATCAACATCGTCACGAAGGAAGACAAGCCCGGCATCGACATTTACATCGCCCCCGGCACGAAAAACGAGAGCGTGCACATCCCGGTCATCATTTCCCAGACCGGCCTCAAGGACATGGTCTACAATGACTTTTACATCGGCGAGGACTGCGATGTGACCATCGTCGCCGGCTGCGGCATCCACAACTGCGGCACGCAGGAGTCCCGCCACGACGGCATCCACAGCTTCTTCGTCGGCAAGAACGCCAAGGTGCGCTACATCGAAAAGCACTACGGCGAGGGCGACGGCAACGGCGAGAACGTCATGAACCCGACGACGATCGTCGACCTCGGCGAGAACGCCTACATGGAGATGGAGACGACCCAGATCAAGGGCATCGACTCCACATACCGCGACACGCAGGCCCACCTGTCGGACGGCGCCACGCTCATCATCAAGGAAAAGATCATGACGCACGGCCATCAGCACGCGGAGACGAACTTCTCCGTTGACCTCGACGGCTATGATTCCAGCACGAACGTCATCTCCCGCTCCGTCGCCAAGGATCACTCCAGCCAGATGTTCAACTCCAACATCCGCGGCAACAACAAGTGCGCTGGTCACTCGGAGTGCGACGCCATCATCATGGACAGCGGCACCGTCGGCGCGCGTCCGGAGATCACGGCAAACTGCGTCGAGGCCAGCCTCATCCACGAGGCCGCCATCGGCAAGATCGCCGGCGAGCAGCTCGACAAGCTCATGACCCTCGGCCTGACCGAAAAGGAAGCCGAGGAGCAGATCATCAGCGGCTTCCTGAAGTGAGGTGCGCGGCGTGATCGAGATCCTCTGTTTCGGCGACAGCAACACCTATGGCTTCACGCCCGACTGGAAGCACCGCTACGGGCGCGACATTCGCTATCCCGGCGTGCTGCAGACCCTGCTCGGCGACGGGTATTACGTCGCGGAGGACGGCCTGGTCGGCCGCACAGCGGCCTTTCCGGACAGCAACCGCGACGGGCGCTCCGCGCTCGAGACGCTGCCGCTGAGCATCGAGAGCCACGGCCCGGTGCAGTACATCGTGCTCATGCTCGGCACGAACGACTGCAAGATCGACAAGACCCGCTCCGCCGAGGACGTGGGCGCCGGCATGGACAAGCTCGTGCGGCTCGTCATCGGCATGCTGCCCGCGTGGACGAAGATCCTGCTCGTGGCCCCGCCGCCGCTCGGCCCGGCCGCGCCGCAGCGCGACCCGGAGTATGACGCGCAGTCGCTCGCCGTCTCGCAGGGCGTGGCGGCGCAGTATCAGATGATCGCCGAGGCGTATGGCCTGCGGTTTCTGGACGCCGGCACGGTCACGCAGATGAGCGCGCTCGACGGCGAGCATCTCGACCCCGACGGGCACAAGAAGCTGGCCGCCGCCATCGCGGATATCGTCCGCCGCGACTGCGAGGCGTGAGCGCGCGGGCGCACAGACAATGCGAAAGAAACCCTCTGCGCGGCGCCCGAATCGCCGCGCAGATTTTTTCGCGGAAATGCAAAAACGTTCTTGACATTCGTGTCGTTTTCTGATATGATACACCTTGCCTGTGGGGGTATAGCTCAGCTGGGAGAGCGCTTGAATGGCATTCAAGAGGTCAGCGGTTCGATCCCGCTTATCTCCACCACGAAAATCCTGTAATCTTTGAGATTACAGGATTTTTTCGTTTTCAATTTTTCGTGGGCGCTATGCAACAGGGTGTGAAATAAATCGAAAAATTTGTTCTATTTCATACTCCGTTGCACACTCTCTGCACAGTCCTGTTTATGGGACTGGCGCTCTGATAGTATGAAAGTACAGAGGAAAACCGGCTTTGGGAAAGAAGAAATGATATGTGGTTTTTTGCGCTCATATATCGCTCATATATATTATTGTTGGGCTGGTTCGTGAGAGCTATCTGGAGTTTGTTGCTGCGCAGTACTATTGCGATCAATGCAGATGGATGGCGGAGCGTAAGCGCAATGGGCGGCTGCCTGCAGACTACGAATGGTGGGGGCGTTAGAGCATGACGATGGAATTGAGGCAAGCAGAAGCACTGCTGACGGAGCTGGCCGACGGCGTCGACCCGCTGACGGGCGAGTGCCTGCCGGCCGACAGCGTCTGCAACCGGCCGGAGATCATCCGCGCGCTGCATTGCGTGCTGCGGTATGTGTCGGACCGGCCGAAGCGGTCTGCACCACTGCCCAATGCGGGCAAGCCGTGGACGGAGGCGGATGAAGCCGCCCTGATGCAGATGTTTGACGTAGGCTGTTCCATGGAGGAGATGCAGGCGCGGTTTCAGCGCACAAATGGCGCAATCGTTCGGCGTTTGGAGCGCCTCGGCAGACTTCGCCCCGGCGAAACAATGAAATAAGGAATCCCCGGCGTGCGGTGAATACCGACGCCGGGGATTCCTTACTATACATTTATTTGAAAACCGTGTCAGGTTTTGGCCGCGGACGGCGGAGATAGAACCGCTGCAGTTCTTTGATCGTGTAGTTGGTGCCAAATTGGCGATTGATGAGATTGCGCGCCATACCCCAGTTCCAGCCGTGCTCGCCAACGAGCCGGTACAGGACGTCGAGTATTTCGGGCTGCATATCGGGTCATCCTTTCTGATTCTGAAAGTTTCCTGGCCGCATGATCCGCGGCGGTACAGCGCCGGCAGGAAATGTCCCGAAGTCCGGCACTGCAGCTAGGAGAAAAGATAGCATATTTCAGGCGAAAATGCAAGGAAATAACAAAAAATCTTGTATAGATGAGATAAAGATTTGCAAAAATCCCCGGCCGACGATTTTTCCGTCGGCCGGGGATGCGATTTTGTGCCGCCGCGGTCATTTGCCGAGGGACTTGACCCAGTCGGTGACTTCCTGCTGCGTGACGGCGGAGGGGAAGCGCTGGCCCTCCTGCCAGTCGCCGGTGCCGGCGAGCGCCGCGAGCTGCGCGCCGCTCTCGCCGATGTCGCTGCTGCCGGAGGTGCAGAAGGGGATGACCGTCTTGCCGGTGAAGTCATTGGCCTTGACGAACGTGTCCACAGGCCACGCGGCGATGCCCCACCAGATCGGGTAGCCGATGTAGACGGTGTCATAGCCGGCCCAGTTCGCCACGGTCGTGGTCTTGAGCGCCACGTCGCGCAGGGTCTCGTCGTCATGCTCGCGCGAGACGCGGCTGTCGGCGTTGTTGTAGTCCAGGTCGGCGCTCGTGTACGGCTCGGCCGGTTCGAGCTCCAGCAGATCGCCGCCCGTCGCGGCGGCGATGGCCTCGGCCGCGGTCTTCGTGCTGCCGGTCGCGGAGAAATAGACGACGAGCGTCTTGCCGTCGGCAGCGGCGGGGGCCGTGGTGGCCTCGGGCGCTGCGGTCCTGCTGCCGCAGGCGGCGAGGCTCAGCAGCATGATCGCGCCGGTCAGCACGGGGATGAGCTTTTTCATGGCGATGCCTCCTCAGTCGTGGATGGCCGCGATCCAGCGGTCAATGGTCTTGTCCGGCGTGCGCAGGGTCGTGTCGTCGAAGTGCACGTCGAGGCCCGGTTTCACGTCCGCGCCCGGGCACAGCGCCGCCACGTCCTTGAGCGTGCGGCCAAGCCAGCCGCCGTTCGTGGCGAAGGGGTAGACGGTCTTGCCACCGAGGTCGTGCGCGGTCAGGAACGCGCGCGTGGCCGGGGCGCAGGTGTACCACCAGACGGGCGTGCCGAGCACGATCGTATCGTAGCGGTCAAGGTCGATGTCCATCGCCTTGAGCTCCGGCAGGAAGCCGCGCTTGACCTCCTGCTCGCCCTGCGCGACCACATCGTCATATGAGCCGGTGTAGGGTACGACGGTGTCGATGCGGGCGATGTCGCCGCCGATGGCGCTGTGGATGCGCTCGGCGATGCGCTGCGTGTTGCCGCGGTAAGAATAATAAAGAATGAGAGATTTCATATTGCTTACCTCCGTATTGCATATTGTTTTCAGGTTACCGTCATCATACAGCATGAAGCTGACTTTAGGTCAAGATGGTGAAATGTAAATTTTTCTTGAATAAGGCGAAAGAGTGTAAAAAGCCCCGCACCGGTATGGTGCAGGGCTGTGTGATTTTTATCCCAGCTGGTCGAGCTCTGCCTGCCACACGGCGGCGCAGGCGTCGCTGGGCATGCGCCAGTCGCCGCGGGGGCTGAGTGTGACCGATCCGATCTTCGGCCCGTCGGGCAGGCAGCTGCGCTTGAACTGCTGCGCGAAGAAGCGGCGGTAGAAATTTTTCAGCCAGTGCAGCAGCACATCGTCCGGGTACCGGTCGCCGAGCGCATGGCGCGCCAGCCGGTAGATCTTCGCCGGGCCGAAGCCGAAGCGCAGCACGTAGTAGAGGTAAAAATCGTGCAGCTCATACGGGCCGACGAGCGACTCCGTCTGCTGGGCAATCTCGCCGTTTTTGTTCGCCGGCAGCAGCTCGGGACTGACCGGCGTGTCGAGAATGTCGAGCAGCACGGCGCGCAGGGCCTCGTTTTCCGCCGCGTCGGCGGCATAGCGCACGATGTGGCGCACGAGCGTTTTCGGCACGTCGGCGTTCACGCCGTACATGCTCATGTGGTCGCCGTTGTAGGTCGCCCAGCCGAGGGCCAGCTCGCTCAGATCGCCCGTGCCGACGACGAGCCCGCCCGTGCGGTTGGCGAGGTCCATGAGCTCGAGCGTGCGCACGCGCGCCTGACAGTTTTCATACGTCACGTCGAGCGCGGCTTCGTCCTGCCCAATGTCGGCAAAGTGGCTGTGGACGGTACGTGCGATCGGGATCTCCTGAAATGTCACGCCCAGCTCCTCGCAGAGGATCTCGGCGTTCGAGCGCGTGCGGTGCGTCGTGCCGAAGCACGGCATCGTCACGGCCAGCACGTCCTGTGCCGGGCGGCCGAGCCGCTGCATCGCGCGCACGGCCACGAGCAGCGCAAGGCTGCTGTCCAGCCCGCCGGAGATGCCGATGACGGCGGTCTTGGCGTGCGCGTGGGCAATGCGCTTGGCCAGCCCGTCGGCCTGCATGGCGAGGATGAGCTCGCAGCGCTCGGCGCGGGCGGCATCGCCGGCCGGGACGAACGGCGTCGGCGAGACGGGCCGCGTGAGCTGCACCTCCCGCAGCGGCAGGTGGAACACGACCGTCTCGTATCCCGCGCTCTCGGGCTGGAACGTCGTGCTGCGGCAGCGCTCGCTGACCATGCGGCCGAGGTCGAGCTCCGTGCAGGCGCAGCCCGGGCCGAAGGGCTTCGCTTCTGCCAGCAGCGCGCCGTTTTCGCAGATGAGGTCGTGCGCGGCAAAGACCATGTCGGTCGTGGATTCTCCGTGGCCGGCGTCGGCGTAGAGATACGTGCACAGCAGCCGCGCCGACTGCTGGCACACGAGCGCGCGGCGGTAGTCGGCCTTGCCGATCGTCTCGTCGCTGGCCGAGAGGTTTGCGATCACGGTCGCGCCCGCGAGTGCGTGGTGCGTGCTCGGCGGCAGCGGGGCCCACAGATCCTCGCACACCTCGGCCGCGAGGCAAAACTCCGGCATCTCCGCGCAGCGAAACAGCAGCTGCGTGCCGAACGGCACCTCCTGCCCGGCAAAGCGCAGCGTGCGCACGCCGGCGGGTGCGGGGTTGAACTGCCGCTTTTCGTAAAACTCGCCGTAGTTCGGCAGGTGCGTTTTCGGCACCAGACCCAGCAGCTTCCCGTGGCAGACGACGGCGGCGCAGTTATAGAGCTTGCCGTCCACCGCGACGGGCAGGCCCACGAGTGCGACAAGGTCGAGCCCAGCGCTCGCCTCCAGCACGGCGGCGAGCCCTTTGGCCGCGGCGCGCTGGAGCGGCTGCTGGAAAAACAGGTCGCCGCACGTGTAGCCGGTCAGCCCCAGTTCGGGGAACACCGCCAGCTGCGCGCCATCCAACGCCGCGCGCTGCATGGCGGCGATGGTCTGCTGTGTGTTGAACGCGCAGTCGGCCACGCGCAGCGCAGGCGAGACCGTGCAGGCTTTGAGAAAACCGTGGATCATGATGTTATCACCCTTTCAAAAAGCAAAACCCGGAGCGCAAAGCGCTCCGGACGGCGCGGCAAATTTGCCCGCGCCGCAGATCGGAATCGAGGCGGGCCTTGCCCCCTCGAGCTCCCCCGCTGCTCCGGAATCTGCACAGCGGGAAATGCCTTTTTGTGATCTGAACCGGCAAAACCCGGAGCGCAAAGCGCTCCGGGTTTTGCGGATGCTATATCATACCACGGTTGTAGGGGGAAGAACAAGTGGCGGTATGCAGAAAATGTGTGCCGGGAAGCCCAAAATCACGGGTTTTGTGCACAGTCGGCGTCGAGTGCGGCGTATTCCGCGTCCGTGACGGGCTCGCACCATTCGTTGCTCGTCTCCTCGCCGGGGCACTCGACGGCGATGTGGCTGAACCAGCAGTCCTTCTGCGCGCCGTGCCAGTGCTTGACCCCGGCCGGGATGGTCACGACGTCGCCGGGGTGCAGGGCCTGTGCGGGCTTTCCCGCCTCCTGATACCAGCCCAGACCGTCCGTGCACAGCAGCAGCTGGCCGCCGCCGGACTTCGCGTGGTGGATGTGCCAGTTGTTGCGGCAGGCGGGGGAGAAGGTGACGTTTGCGAGGAAAACGGTCTTCGTCGGGTCGGTCAGCGGGTTAAGGAAGCTCTCGCCGGTGAAGTACTGCGCGTAGGCCGTGTTCGGCTCGCCGAGGCCGAAGAGACCGCCGTTTGCGTCCGCGCTGCCGTCGGCGTAGACCTCCTTCGCCTGCCGGAAGGCGGCCCAGGCGTTCGGCCAGCCGGCGTAGAAGGCGAGGTGCGTGAGGAGCTCGGCCATTTCGGCCTTCGTCACGCCGTTTTGCTTCGCGGTCGTGAGGTGGTAGGTGAGGGAGCTGTCCGTGATGCCCTTGCTGATGAGCGCCGTGATCGTGACGATCGAGCGCAGCTTGAGCGGCAGCTGTCCCTCGCGCGACCAGACCTCGCCGAAGAGCACGTCGTCATTGAGCTCGGCAAATTTGGGTGCAAAATCATGCAGGGCGTCTCTGCCCGCAGTCTGTTTGACCATGATGATACCTCCTTATTTCAGATACTGACGGTAAAATGCTTCGATGCGGTCGAACGGGATGATGTCCATTCGGTCGTAGAGATCGGTGTGCACAGCGCCGGGGATGAGCAGCAGCTCCTTGTTGCCGCCCTGCAGCCGGGCAAAGGCGTCGCGGCTGAAGTAGCACGAGTGCGCCTTGTCGCCGTGGATGACGAGCACGGCGCTGCGGATCTCATCGGCGTAGGCGAGCAGCTTCGCGTTGAGCAGCGGCAGCGGGGACGTGACGTTCCAGCCGTCGGTGGAGTTGAGCGAGCGCGGGTGGTAGCCGCGCGGGGTCTTGTAGTAGTCGTGGTAGTCCTTGACGAAAAACGGCGCGTCGTCCGGCACGGGGTCGACCACGCCGCCCGCGCGCTGATACGTGCCGGCCTTGTAGTCGGCGGTGCGCTGCGCATTGAGTGCCTGACGCAGGGCATAACGGGCGTCCGGATTGTCGTCGGCGTCAAAGTAGCCGTTGGCGGTCACACGGGTCATGTCGTACATCGTGGACGTGACGGTGGCCTTGATGCGCGTGTCGATGGCGGCGGCGTTGAGCGCCATGCCGCCCCAGCCGCAGATGCCGAGGATGCCGATGCGCTCCGGGTCGACATCATCGCGCACGGACAGGAAGTCGACCGCGGCGGAAAAGTCCTCGGTGTTGATGTCGGGCGAGGCGACATAGCGCGGCGTGCCGCCGCTCTCGCCGGTGTACGACGGGTCAAAGGCGACGGCCAGAAATCCGCGCGCGGCGAGCTCCTGCGCGTACAGGCCGGAGCTCTGCTCCTTCACCGCGCCGAACGGGCCGCTCACGGCCACGGCGGCGCGCTTTCCGGCGGCGTTTTTCGGCTTGTAAAGATCGGCCGCGAGCTCGATGCCGAAGCGGTTGTGAAACGTGACCTTGCAGTGGTCAACGGCGGCGTTTTGCGGGAACGTCTTGTCCCATTCCCGGGTGAGGGTCAGGGTGCTGTTCATGGTTATATACCTCCTGTATCGGTTTTATGCGATGGCTGCGCCCATGGCGCGGGCGGGCTCAAGTGCGGGGTGGCCGGCGATCGCGCCCGGCTCGGTCACGCCGCCGGCGAACACCGTCCCGGCGAGGCGGCACTTTTCGTAGCACGCGATCCAGCCTTCGAGCCCGTGGATGGCGCGCTCGTCCGTATCCGGCTCGTCCTCGGTCGCCGAGGCGAGCAGGTAAATGTCGCGGAATGCGTAGTCCGACGGGAAAAGGGCGTTGACACGGCCGCTGTGATCTGATATCCTAAGCATACAACCTGAAGCTGACTTCAGGTCAAGCATTTTTTCGCGAATTTTTTTCGAGGTGATCCCATGTATACGATCGGACAGGTGTCGGAGCAGTTTGATCTGCCGGTCTCCACGCTGCGGTATTATGATAAGGAGGGGCTGTTCCCGGCGCTCACGCGCACGTCGGGCATCCGCCGCTTCGGCGAGCAGGAGCTCGAGGCGCTGCGCGTGATCGAGTGCCTCAAGCGCTCGGGGCTGGAAATTAAGGAGATCAAGCAGTTTATGGAATGGTGTGCGCAGGGGAGCGAGACGTACCCGCAGCGGCACGCGCTCTTTGTGCAGCAGGCCGAGCGGGTGGAGGCGGAGATCGCGCGCCTGCAAAAATCGCTCGACATGATCCGCTTCAAATGCTGGTACTATGAGCAGGCCATGCGCGACGGCAGTGAGGACCGCGTGCACGCCATGCTGCCGGATCATCTGCCGCCGGATATCCAGCCAATTTATGACCACGCGCACGAAACGTAATCATACCATTTTGATTCAGAAAGGATGGCGACCTATGAAACAGCGAACGATCCTCTCGACCCTTCTGTTCTGCGCGCTGCTGCTGGCCGGCTGCGGCACTGCGGCGCAGACCCCGGACGCGACGCCCACCCCCGCGCAGGAGGCGGCGGCCACGCCGACGCCGACGCCAGACCCGCTGAGCACCCTGCCGTATACGGACGGCCAGCTCTATGCCGCGGCCTACCTCGGCTATCAGGCGCCGACGGATCTGGATTTCTTCCAGCAGACGTATTTCGGCGGCCGGGAGCTGCCGGTGCACCACATCTCGGACGGGGACTTTTATCTCATCATCCCGCGCGACCCGAACGCGACCGTGCGCCTGTACAAAAACGATATGGTCACCGACTCCAAAACGCTCTTTTATGAGCAGACGAACGGCGATGCCTTCGTCATCGGCTGCAACGTCAGCGACATTTTCCCGGACGTGACGGTCTCGATCACGTCGGGCGGCGAGACGGTGGACTTTTCGCCGTATATCTCGCTCAAGGACGGCAGTGTGGAGGTCGGCGAGTGCGGCCTGAACATCACACGCATCTCGACTGCGCCCTGACGAATTGCGAAAACGACCCCGGGTGCGATCTGCACCCGGGGCCGCTGGTTTATCTGAGGTTATGCGAGCGTCAGCTCCGTGCTTGCACAGACGACGGCGCCCACGCGCTGCATATCGGCGAGGTTGCCTGCCTGCACGGCATCGGTGACGGACGATGTGCAGTCCGAGAGCACGACGGCGTCATAGTCGAGCGAGATGGCGTCATAGCACGTTGTGCGGATGCAGTTGGGCGTGGTTGTGCCCGCGAGCAGGACGGTCTGCACGCCGAGCCGGCGCAAGATGAGGTCGAGCCCTGTGTGGAAAAACGCTGAGAACCGGGGCTTTACGAGCACATAGTCCTGCGGCAGGACGGTGAATGCGTCCGGAAACGCATCCGACAGGTGCGCGGCGCAGTCCTCCGAGAGCGGCTTGCCGCCGGAAGCCCACGCGGCCGCGCGCGGCTTTTCCACGTCCGTGCCGTCGGCCCGGTAGTGGCGCACGGCGTAGATGACGGGAACGCCCGCTTCGTGGCAGCGGCCGATGAGCGCCGCGCACGCGGGCACGGTCTCCTCCGCCGCCGGGATGCACAGCGGGGACGCGCTGTCGAGAAAGCCCCGTTGCATGTCGATCATGATGAGTGCCTGTTTGGGCATGGCGCTTGCCTCCTGACAAAGTAGATGCCTCTATGATAGCGCTGCGTGCCGGATTTGGCAAGCGCGGCTTGCCATCCGCGCCCCGATGTGGTATCCTACCGGGTAGCCCCAAAAGGGAGGGGCACTCTTTACAAGCGGGAGCGATCAACATGAGCAGACAACTCGAACCCTATCAGCTGATCGAGCGCAGCATCCAGAAAAAATTCCACAAGGTGCTCTGGACGCCGTTCATCACCGCCATCAAGCAGTACGAACTCATCGCCCCCGGCGACCGGATCGCGGTGTGCATCTCCGGCGGCAAAGACTCCATGCTCATGGCCAAGCTTCTGCAGCTGCTGCAGCGGCACAGCGACGTGCCGTTCGAGGTCATTGATCTCGTCATGGACCCCGGCTACAACGCCGTCAACCGGCAGAAGATCGAGAGCAACGCGGCGCTGCTGCACATCCCGGTCACGATCTTTGAGACAAACATTTTCGATGTCACGAGCGGCATCGAGCAGTCGCCGTGCTACCTCTGCGCGCGCATGCGCCGCGGCTATCTCTACAGCAAGGCGCGCGAGCTCGGCTGCAACAAGATCGCCCTTGGCCACCACTTCAGCGACGTGGTCGAGACGACCGTCATGGGCATGTTCTACGGCTCGCAGCTGCAGGCCATGCCGCCGAAGCTGCGCAGCCGCAATTTCCCGGGCATGGAGCTCATCCGCCCCATGTACTGCATCCACGAGGACGACATCATCGCCTGGCAGCGCTATAACGGTCTGGAGTTCATCCAGTGCGCCTGCCGCTTTACCGAGCGCGCGGCTGCGCACGGCAGCGACGGCAGCAGCTCCAAGCGGCAGGAGGTCAAGCTGCTGCTGCGCGAGCTGCGGCGCACGAATCCCGACATTGAAAAGAGCATTTTCCACAGCATTCACTCCGTCTGCCTTGACACCATGGTCGGCTACAAATCCGGCGGTGTGGAGCACACGTTTGCCGACTGCTACCGCGAGCGCGGCGAGATGGCCGAGATGGAAAAGGAGGACGCGGAATGATGCCCATCGAGCGTATGCGCCCGGAGGACTTTGACGCGGTTTTCCGTTTGCTGGCCCGGAGCTTCCCGGCCGGGGAGCGGCGGGATAAGGCGGGGCAGCGCGCGCTGCTTGCGGACAGCGCCTATCAGATCGACATTCTGCGCGCGCCGTCCGGCGGCGTGCAGGCGCTGATGGCGTCGTGGGACTTTGGCGGCTTTGCCTTTTTCGAGCACTTTGCCGTAGATCCCGCCTGCCGCAATGGCGGCATCGGCGGGCAGATGCTCGACGCGCTGCTCGCGCGCTTTGATAAGCCCGCCTGCCTGGAGGCGGAGCTGCCAGAGACGGAGCTGGCCGCGCGGCGCATCGGGTTTTACGAGCGGCACGGCTTTACGGTCAACGCGGATTACCCTTACTTCCAGCCGGCGCTCACGCCGGGCGGCAGCCCAATCCCGCTGCACCTGCTCACGACCGGCGGCGCGCGCACGCCCGCCGAGCTGCGCGCGATCGAGACGCTCGTGCACACGCGCGTATATGGGCAAACGCCCGCAGCGATGGTATAACAGAAAACAGAAAGTCAGCACGCCCCTGCACGGAAGGGGCAGGGGCGTGCCCATGTTGCCGCCGCTGCTGTCCGGCCCTCTGCCGCCGAAGCCGCTCTGGTCTGCGCCGCCTGCGGCGTTGAGCCCGTCGCCGCTGGAGACGATGTCGATCGTGCCGCCGGAAATGTCGATGGTCTGACCCTCGATGCCCTCGTAGCATTTTGAAATGTCGAGCGTGCCGTCCGTAATGGTCACATCGTCGCTCCCGGAGAGCTCTACCGCGACGGTTTGAAAGGAGAAAACGCATGAAGTCTATCCGTATCCTACCCCTTTTGCTCGCGCTCGTGCTGCTGTGCACGGGCTGCGCCGCCGGCGGCGCGGCGGAGGCCACGCCCGCCCCGGACATGAGCGACCTCCCGCTCGACGGGGGCTATGCCTACCTGCGCGTGGAGGTGCTCTCGCGCGACAAGGACGCGAAAACGCTGGAAGTGAAAGTGCTCGATTTCGGCGACGCAGACGGTGTGAACGTCGGCGCGCTCCCGGTGGGCGCGCAGGGCACGGCCGACTGTTCCGACCTGCTGTCGATGGCGATGATGATCGACTCCGGCGAGTGGATCATCACCTACGCAGACCTCGGGCAGCAGGCGTTCCCGCTGCGGCTGACGTCGATCGAGAACCCGGAGCACTTTGCCGAGCGCGCGGGGAAATAAAAAGCACCGGCTGAGGGTTTCCTCAGCCGGCGTTTTCGTCACCAGAACTTTTTCTTCTTGCACACCCACAGGCTGATGCCCACGGTCACGATGCTCACGATGATGACGACGGGGTAGCCGTACTTCCACGTCAGCTCCGGCATGCCGACAAAGTTCATGCCGTACCACCCGACGAGCAGCGTCAGCGGCAGGAAGATCGTCGTCACGATCGTCAGGATCTGCATGATGCGGTTTTGCCGCGTGTCGATCTCGGCCTGAAACAGGCTCTGCAGCTGTGCGCACGATTCGCGCAGCAGCTGCGACTCCTCGCGCAGGCGGATGACCCGGTCCTCGAACATGCGAAACAGCAGCTGCTCGCTGTCGGTGAAAAAGCCGTTTTCGTTCTCGTGCAGCTCGCACGCCACGTCGTCGAGCTGGGAGTAATAGCGAAACCACGCCATGGTCTCCTTGCGCAGCGCGGTCATCGGCGCGGAGAAATCGTCCAGCTCGTGCGCCAGCACCTGATCCTCGAGCGCCTCGATGCGGTCCTCGATCTTTTCGAGCTGGTGCAGGTCGCGGGCGATGAGCTGCTCAAAAAAGTCGTAGAGAAACCGGCCGACGCTGCCGTCGGTCCAGCGCTTTTCCCGGGCGATGCGGCGCAGCAGCCCCTGCAGCGCGCTCTCGTCGTCCACGAGCACGACGCGCGTGCCCGTGACGAGATAGCCGCAGGCGAGCGGCTTGCCGTCCTTGCCCTGGCGCGGCAGCACGAGCGTGCCTGCCAGACAGTCCGAGCGCACCTCGGCCTTGCACACGCGTGCGTCGCGCGCCGGCGGTGTGTGGTGCAGCGTCCGCTCCAGACCGGGCAGCGCCGGCTGGTGCGACAGCTCTTCGGATGTCAGCAGCACGACGGCGGGCTGCTCCGGCGCGGGCGCGTGCTCCTGCTGCGTGAGCGTCTGCCCGATGGTATACCAATACAAATGCGGTCCCTCCCATAAGTCGCGGTGTTTTCCCCATTGTAGCACACCGGGCGCGCGGACACAACGTCCGGCTGGAAATCGGGGCGCGGGTGTGCTATACTGGGCAAAAATCATACTTTGGGGGAAGCACCATGATCGTCTATTACACCGGCACCGGCAACAGCCGCTATGTTGCCCAGCGCTTCGCCGCCGCCCTCGGCGATGATCTCATCACCGCGAATGAATACATCAAAAACGACACGCCCGCCGACCTGCATTCTGACCGGCCGTGGGTGTTCGTCTCACCGACGTACGGCTGGCAGATCCCGCACATTTTTGCGGACTTTCTCCGCCGCGGCCGTTTTACCGGCAGCCGGAAGGCGTATTTTGTCATGACCTGCGGCAGCGAGATCGGCAACGCCGGCAGCCGCATCGCGGCGCTGTGCGCGGATATCGGGCTCGATTACCAGGGCGTGCTGCAGGTCGTCATGCCGGAAAATTACGTCGCCATGTTTTACGTGCCCGGCGCGGAGGAGTCGGCGCAGATCATCGCGGCGGCGCAGCCGTCCATCGACGGGGGCATCGCCTGCGTGCAGCGCGGCGAGCCGTTCCCGGCGCCGAGGGTCGGCCTGCTCGACCGGTTCAAGACCGGGCCGGTGAACACGATCTTTTATCGGTGGTTTGTCAAGTCCGGGCCGTTCACGGTCTCGGATGCGTGCATCGGCTGCGGCAAGTGCGCGCTGAGCTGCCCGGTCAACGGCATCGACATCGTTGAGCGCCGCCCGCACTGGAATGGCGCGTGCACGCACTGCATGGCCTGCATCTGCGGCTGCCCGGTGTCCGCCATCGAGTACGGGCATAAGAGTCAGGGCAAGCCCCGCTACCAGTGCCCGGAATATAAATAAGAAACGATCCCTGCGCCGGACTTCCGACGCAGGGATCGTTCTTTTTACAGATAGCACTCCGGCCGCCGCTGCCTGAGGTACGGGCGCTTTTGCTCGCGCCAGAGCCGCGCCTCGGCGAGGTCGAGCTCCTGCACGATGAGCTGCTCGCGGTCGTCGGCCTTATAGATCACGTCGCCGCTCGGGTGCACGATGAGCGACTCGCCGGCGAAGTCCATCCCGTCCTCGCGCCCCACGCGGTTGCACATGGCGACGAAGATCTGGTTCTGCATCGCCTGCACGCGGATCTCCCACTCGAAGAGCTCCATGGGCTCGGTCTTCGTGTTCGCCGTCGGGATGATGACGAGATCCGCCCCCTTGAGCGCGCACGTGCGGATGCTCTCCGGCAGGTGCCGGTCAAAGCAGATCACGATGCCGACGCGGCCCCACGGCGTGCCGAACACGAGAAAGCCCTCCTCGGACGGCGTGTAGTAGTCGCGCTCGTAAAACTGCGCCGCCTGCATGATGTGCACCATCTTGGCCACGCCCGCGCAGTTCCCCTCCGGCGTCAGCCAGAGGGAGGCGTCATAGCGCCGGCCGTCCTGCTCGAGGTACATATTCGGCGAGAGGTAGAACCCATGCGCGCGCGCCTTGTCCGCGAAGGCCCGCACCGTCGGGCTGCCCGCCGGGACGACATAGGCGTCCACGTTCCGGCCCGCATACTGCGGGAAGAATGGCGTGAGCTGCACCTCGGGGAAAAACAGCAGGTCGCTGCCCGCGGCGGCGTCGCAGAAGGCGAGGGATCTTTTCAGGTTTTCGTCCATGCTCCCGGTCATGGACATCTGCGCCATGGCAAGCTTCATACGCGCGCTCCTTTTATGCGTCCTGCACGGTCAGGCGCAGCACGTCCGGCCGCGCGTAGTGGCCGCACACGTCGAGCTCCATGCGGCTCGCGGGCACGCGCTGCATATCGAGATCGGCGTAGAGAATGTCCTCGCTGTCCCACACCGGCTGCACGACATAGTGCCCGTAGGGGTCGACGATGCAGCTGCCGCCGCGGCAGGGAATGTCGTTCAGGCGCGCGATCTCATCCGGGCAGTGCAGCCCGGTGGGGTAGTCCGCGCGGTGAAAGACCATGTCGCAGTTGATGAAATAGCACCGGCCCTCGAGCGCGATGTGCTGCACGGTGGCCTGCCACTCGGGGTTGTCGTTCGTGTTCGGCGAGATGTAGAGCGTCACGCCCTTTTCATACAGCGCCGTGCGCGCCAGCGGCATATAGCTCTCCCAGCAGATGAGGCTGCCCATCGGGCCCCACGGCGTGTCCACGACCGGGAAATACCCGCGGTCGGCGTCGCCCCAGACCACGCGCTCTGCCCCGGTGGGCTTGAGCTTGCGGTGCACGGGGGCGAGCGTGCCGTCCGGGCAGAAGATGAGATTGGAGTTATAGAGCGTGCCCGTCACGCCGTCGCGCTCCGACACGCCGATGCTCACATACGCGCCCGCGGCCTTTGCCGCCGCGGCGAGGCGCTCCGTCTCCGGCCCGGGTACGACAATGGAGTTGCCGCAGTACAGCTGCCAGTCCTTGCGGCCGTCTTCATTGCGCGCGCCGACCGTGAAGCCGAACGTCATGCCGTACGGGTAGCCGGGGATGAACAGCTCCGGGAACACGATGAGCTCTGCGCCATGCTGCGCGCACTCCGCGATCAGGCGCACGGCCTTGTCCGTGCACGCGGTCTTGTCAAACAGCACCGGCGCCGCCTGCACCACGGCGATGCGGCACGTCGGTTTGAGATCTTTCATATGCCTGCCTCCCTGAAAGTGTTTTCTGCCCTTAAAATAACACGGCTTTGCTGGGAATTCAAGACGCAAAAAGTCTCGCAGCGTTTGCGCCTGTACGCAAAAACGCCCGCACATCGTGCGGGCGTTTTCGGCAGCTTTTCAAAGACCTCGTAGAGTTTCGCCGCCGCAGCGGCGAAAGAAAGTCTGATCATTTTCTCCGGCGACATGCGCGGCGGAGAAAATACCGCTCGGCTCGCAAACGTGCGCGCACGGCGCGTGCGCTGCAGCGAGCCGCGATCTTTTCAAACGAGAGCCCAACGCAGTGGGTCTCGTTTGAGCGTGTCAAAACTCTGTTTGACACGCAAAAACGCCCGCACGGTGTGCGGGCGTTTTCGGCTTGGCAATTTTCGCAAAAGGCTTCAGGCAGCCCTGGTCTTATCCGGGACGATCTTGTGCGCGATCAGGCACAGGAGCATCGTGCCGGCCATGTCGGGCAGGGTGTTGCCGACCGGGATGTCCACGGTCATGAGCACGCGGTAGAGCACGAAGCCCAGCACCCAGACGACGGCGTTGCACACATCGAGCCTGCCGCTCACGCCGCCGCGTCGGAGCAGGAAGAAGTCCGTGATCTGGATGGCGATCATCGGCGCGAACACCGAGCCAATCAGGTACAGGAAGTTCGTGATGTCGTCCATCGGGAAGCAGATGGCGCAGACCGTGCCGATGACGGTCACGATGAGCGCGGCGTACTTGCCGTTGATCTTCTTCGACAGGGACTCGGCGGAGATGCCGGCGCTGTATGCATCGAGGAACGTCGTCGTGACGGTCGAGAGGATGAGGATGAGCAGCGCGGCCACGCCGAGGCCGGCCTTGACCATGATGAGCGCAATGTCGCCCTCGCCGGTGAAGATGGCGGCGCCCATGCCGATGACGTACATCCAGCAGCTCACGACGCCGTAGGTGAGCGTGCTCGAGAGCGTGGCGGCGAAGGGCTTTTCGGCCTCGCGCGTGTAGTCGGAGATGAGCGGCAGCCACGACAGCGGCATGGCCACGGCCAGCTCGACCGCTGCGCCGAAGCTCAGGCTATCGTCCGGCGCGGTGACGGGCGTGCCGCCGCGGAACACCACCACGCACAACACGATCGAGAGGATGAACAGCGCCGCCATGGCGATCTTGTTGATCCAGCTGAGGTTCTTGATGCCGACGGCGATCCACACCACGATGAGCCCGCCGATGACGAGACACCACACCCACTTGCCGATGCCGAGCACGGTGTTCGTGGCCAGTGCGCCGTCATAGATCATGATGGCCGTCCAGCCGACGAGCTGCAGCACGTTGAGCGCGGCGAAAAACAGGCAGCCGATGCGGCCGAAGCTCAGCTCGACCGTGCCCATGGCGCTGCGGCCGGTGCGGCCGCCGATGAGGCCCGCGAAGAAGAACATCGCGCAGCCGATGACATGGCCGACGAGGATGGCGAGCAGGCCCTTCGTGAAGCCGAGGGGCGCAAAGTACGTGCCCGTGAGGATCTCCGCGATGGACACGGCCGCGCCAAACCAGATGAGGCTGTTCTGGAAGCTGGAAGTCTTTTTCACGCTCAGGCCTCCTGCCGGTATTCCGGCTTCAGGTCGAACGCATGGTCCATCGGGCCGGAGCCCGCGCCGAGGTCGAGCATGGCGGCCAGCGCGCCGGAGAGATAGTCCTTCGCGCGGCGGACGGCCGTGTCGAGATCAAAGCCCTTGGCAAGGTTGGCCGCGATGGCGCTCGAGAGCGTGCAGCCGGTGCCGTGGGTGTTGGGGTTGTCGATGCGCTTGCCGTTGAACCACTCGTAGCCGCCGCCGCGGTACAGGAGGTCGTTGGCGTCGTTGAGCCGGTGTCCGCCCTTGCACAGGACGGCGCAGCCGTAGCGCTCGCTGATGGCTTTTCCGGCGGCGATCATGTCGTCGGGGGAGGCGATGGTCAGGCCAGAGAGCACCTCCGCCTCCGGGATATTGGGCGTGAGCACGGTGGCAAGCGGCAGCAGCCGCGCCTCGAGCGTGGCGATGGCGTCCTCGGAGATGAGCCGCGCGCCGCTCGTGGCGACCATCACGGGGTCGACGACGATGTTTTGCGCCGCGTAGTGCTGCAGCCGCTCGGCGATGACCTCGATGAGGCCGGAGGACGCGACCATGCCGATCTTCACCGCGTCAGGCCGGATGTCGGTAAAGACGCTGTCGATCTGCTGGCCGAGAAATGCCGGGCTTACTTCAAAAATACCCTGTACGCCGGTTGTGTTCTGGGCGGTCAGCGCCGTGATCGCACTCATGGCAAATACGCCATTCATGGTCATGGCTTTCAGATCGGCCTGAATACCGGCGCCTCCGCTGGAATCGCTTCCGGCGATCGTTAATGCTGTTTTCATATTCTGTCTCCTTTTCAGCATCAATTTTATTGAGCGACGGAAAGTGGTGCCCCCAATCTGCCGCTGTTTGTATGTTTGTCTGCGCCCGCGCGCAGGGAGTTACAGGTCCAGCGCCGTGCGCACGGCGGCTTTGAGCGCGCGCGTGGCGGCGGGAATGTCCGGCTGCGCGAAGATCGCACTCACGACGGCGACGCCGACAATGCCGCTGCCGGAGAGCCGGGCGACATTGTCCTTCGTGATGCCGCCGATGGCGATGACCGGGATGGACACGGCCGCACAGATCTCGCGCAGGGTATCATAGCTCACGGCGTTGGCGTCGGCCTTCGTCCCGGTCGGGAACACGGCACCCACGCCGAGATAGTCCGCGCCCTCGCGCTCGGCCAGCAGCGCTTCTTCCACCGTCTGGGCCGACACGCCGAGGATCTTGTCCGGGCCGATGAGCTCGCGCACCTTGCCGGCCGCCATGTCGCTCTGGCCGACGTGCACGCCGTCGGCGTCCGTGGCCACGGCGAGCGCCACGTTGTCATCGAGCACGAACGGCACGCCGTACTGTTTGCACAGCGCCTTGAGCGCGATGGCCTCCTCTTGAAAATGCGCCTCGTCGAGTTCCTTCTCGCGCAGCTGCAAAAACGTTGCGCCGCCCTGCAGCGCCTGCTCAGCCTGTTCATAGAGCGTCTGGCCGTGCAGCCACGAGCGGTCGGTCACGGCGTAGAGCAGCAGAGATGCGTTATCGCAGTTCATATTTGGCTCCCTTCTCCAGCGCGTCGCCGGTCATGTTGAAAATCGCGTCGATGATGCGGTTGCGGTAGGTGCTGTTGCCGTCGCCGGGCTGCATGTTGGCCCAGCCGATCTCGCCTGCGAGCCCCATCATGCACACGGCGGCCGCCGCGGCGTCGAGCTTGTGGTCGGGATTGGCGACCAGAAACGCCGTCATCAGCGCCGAGAGCTGGCAGCCCGTGCCGGTGATGCGGCTCATCTCCGCGCGGCCATTGCGGATGCACCAGCAGCGCTCGCCGTCGCTCACGAGGTCGATCGCGCCGGTCACGGCGACGATGCAGCCGGCCCGCTGCGCGAAGGTCTTGACGAGCTGCACGCCGTCGTCGAGATTCGCCTCCGTCACGGCGTCGACCGCGTCAGCGTCCACGCCCTTGGTGCTGCCGCTGCCGGTGCAGAGGGTCTTGATCTCGGAGATGTTGCCGCGCACGGCGTCAAAGCGCACCTCCTGCATGAGACGGTTGGCCGTGTCGGTGCGCAGACGGCTCGCGCCCGCGCCCACGGGGTCGAGCAGGACGATGTGGCCCAGCTCGTTTGCCTTCTTCCCGGCGAGGAACATCGACGGGATGGTGTTTTTGTTGAGCGTGCCGATGTTGATGTTCAGCCCGCCGCAGATGCTCGTGATGTCCTCGACATCGTCGGCATCGTCGGACATGATCGGCGAGCCGCCGGCCGCCAGCAGAACGTTTGCCACGTCGTTGACGGTGACGTAATTGGTGATGTTGTGCACGAGCGGCGTTTTCGCGCGCACGTTTTCCAGCATGGTCTTGAGCACTTGTTGCATAAATCATGACTCCTTTCCCGGGTGATCTGCACGAAAAAAACAGCGGCGCCCGTAAAGAGTGCTGCTGTTGCGGTCCGGCAGTATGAATCCCTACGTTGGCATTGTCCAAATCAGGTATGCGGGTCTAAGCGGATGCTTACTCTCAGCCGAGCGGCTCCCCGTGTTTGTTCACTTCATGATAGGACGAAACCGCCGGCTTGTCAAGGCAGGAATGTAAAATCTTCACCGCTTTGCGGCACGGGAACTTTACATGGCTGCGGTTTTAGACTTTACACGCGCTGTGTAAAACAGAAACGTGAGCTTGTAAGAGCCAAAATCTTGAATGTTACAGGAGGAAGAGATGAACCATTCCAAACGCATCGGGTCCCGCCTGCTGCCGCCCGCGCTTTTTCGCATTTGCTGCTGTATTTTGGTTGCAATCGGGCCTCCGGCATGATACAGTTAAAATGCCGTGTTATAACTGCTTTTACACAAGGGCGGCTGCAGATTTTACACGGTGAGGAAGGAATACAGTTGTGCGGCAGGGGGCCGTGCAATGTTGTAGGAATCTAAAAAACAGGAGGAAGAAATGAAAACCAGAATGCACAATGGAAGCAGACTGCTGTCGCTGCTGCTGGCGGTAGTCCTTGTCTTCACACTGACGGTTCCGGCTCTTGCGGCGGACAAGCCGCAGGACATGAACCTGAGGATCGCCGTCATGTCCGACCTGCATTATCTCTCGCCGGATATGATTGCAGACACGGCGGACTTTGAGCATGCACTCAACAGCGACCGCAAGCTGCTCAAGGAGAGCTCCGCAATCCTGTACGAAAAGTTTGAGCAAGTCCGCGCGGACAAGCCCGACATCCTTCTCGTGTCCGGCGACCTGACCAAGGACGGCGAGCAGGAGTGCCACGCGGCGCTGGCAAAGCAGCTGCAGCAGCTGCAGCAGGATATTCCGGGGCTGAAGATCTATGTCATCAACGGCAACCATGACATCCGCAATTACAATGCCAAGAACTTCAACACCCCCGACGGTAAGGCCGTGCCTGCCACGCGCACGCACCCGGAGGACTTCAAGCGTATCTACGATTTTGTCTACTCCGATCCGACCGTCATCGCGACCTTCACCCCGGCCGCGGGCAATGAGGCCGGCGGCCTGTCCTATGTTGCGCGACCGGTCGAGGGGCTGACCATTATCGCCATGGACACCTGCCGCTACAGCAAGGAGAACACCTCCAACGGCACGGATGAGCATGAGACGAGCGGCGCTATCAGCGCCGATCTGGAAAAATGGGTCATCGAGCAGACTGCCGCCGCCAAGGCACGCGGCGACCTTGTCATCGGTCTGGAGCACCACGGTCTGGTGCCGCACTTCGATGTCGAGCCCACCATCCTGCCCATGTACCTCGTCAACGGCTATGAGCGCATCGCGCAGGAGTATGCCGATGCCGGCATGAGCGTCGTCTTCACCGGTCATATGCACGCGGTCGACATCGCTGCCATGACCACGAAGGCCGGCAACACCTTCTATGACATCGAGACCGGCTCTGCGCTGACGTATCCGTGCCCGGTCCGCTTTGTCGATCTGCGCCGCAGTACCGTCGGCGGTGAGACGAGCACCTACATGAGCGTGAGCACCAAGACGCATACCGGCCCCATCCATTACACAGATCCCGCCACGGGTACTGCGCATGTGATCGATGACCTGACCGAGTATGCCCGGGAATTCGGCTTCTCGACCGATATGCTCAAGACGGTCGCGGGCGACTTCGTCAAGTCCTTCTTCGGCAAGTATCTGCCGAATGACACCTGGCCGGTCACGAAGATCGTGGCGAACATCGACCAAATCATTGACGACGTGGCCGCCGTCCCGATCGCGGACGGCAAGGACCTGCTCGACTTTGCCAACTGGATCTATCAGTGCAACCTCGCCGGTGAGGACGACGGCAATTATCCCGCTTGGGTGCAGTCCGGCGTCGACCAGCTCAAGAGCGGCGCGCTGCTCGATCAGGTGCTCAACATCGTTGCCAGAGATGCGTTCGGCCGCGGCAGCGTGCTCTTCACGAAGTTCCAGGGCCTGTTCACCCGCTATCTCAAGAGCCAGCTCAACGACCTGCTCGTGAAGATCGTCGTCTCCATGAGCGTGGACAACAACTGCCCCGACGACAATGACAAGACCATCCTGCTCGAGGGCAGCAGTGCGCAGGTGCGTCTCCTGCCGGTCACCGGCAGCAGCGCCGCCGTTACGCAGGCGTACGTACAGGGCAGCACCGCGACGGTGTTCCTCACCAGCCGCCAGCTCCGTGCGGCCACCAATGCGCAGTCCGGCGCGACCGTGACGGTCAACGCCACAGATCCCGTGGCCGACACGGTCATCCTGGCCGGCCGCTCGATCGCCAATGCGCGCAGCGCGGGTGTTGCGGCCCTGCAGGTGCAGCTCGCAGCCGGCACCGTTACGCTGGATAGCGACGCGCTCGCGGCGCTTGACCTGCACAAGGACGTGGCCGTCTCGCTCACGGGAGCGTCGCTCAACGCTGCGCAGCAGCGTGCCCTCGGCACGCAGGCCGCTACGGCGACGCTTGCCAATGCCTCCGTCATCGTTGACGGCGCGGCGGAAAGCTACCCCGCCGGCAGCGTGCGCGCCAGCATTCCGGTGCGTGCAGCGGATGCGCTCACCGCGTGGAGCCTTGCCGAGGACGGCGCCATCTCGGCCGTCGGCGGTGCGTGGGATGCGCAGCAGCAGACCTATACCTTTGATGTTGTCTCCGGCGTGACGGCCATCGCGCGCTTCCCGTTCACGGATGTGCCCGCCGGCAGCTGGTACTACGGCGCGGCGGCCTATGCCTACAACAACGGCCTCTTCGACGGCACGTCTCCCACGACGTTTGCCCCGAACGCGGTCATGTCCCGCGCCATGCTCGTGACCGTGCTGTGGCGGCTCGCGGGCGCGCCCGCGCCGAAGGGCGTCAACACGTTTTCCGATGTGCCGGGCGGCACATGGTACACGGACGCCGTCACCTGGGCGGCGGAAAACGGCGTGGTCTCCGGCATCGGCGGCGGCTGCTTTGCTCCCAACAGCAACGTCACGCGCGAGCAGACGGCCGTGATCCTCTTCAACTACGCACACAGCCGCGGCTATGACGTGGGCGCGCGCGCCGATCTCTCGGCGTTCCCGGACGCCGGCAGCGTGTCCGGCTGGGCGCAGGATGCGCTCTCGTGGGCCAATGCAGCCGGCCTTATCAACGGCACGGTGTACGGCGGACGGACGATCCTCGACCCGCAGGGCAGCGCTTCTCGCGCGCAGGTCGCCAAGATCCTCAGAAGCTACGCCGAGCACGTGGTCAACGCCTGATCCTCTTTTTGATATTTCTCTCACAGCACAGCAATTTCCCGGCGGGGGCGGCATATGCCGCCCCCGCGCACTTTTTGCGCCTGCCGCTTGGGCATCTGCTGCACGCCGGGGCGCAAAAAAATGCGGAATTTGTGAAAATTTGCGGTTGACATTTGCGCGCGAAGTTTTTATACTCGAACCATCAGGATTTTTCATCAGAATCGGAGCAAATATCATGAACCGTACCTACTTTTTTGCATACGCTTATTACTTTACTATGACAATATAGTAAGGCTGATTTGTGATGCGAAAAATAGCTCGGATCCCGAGAATGTTTCATGCGGCACAGGTTGAGCCTGTGCCGCATTTTTCTTTTGAAAAACAAAAACAAAAATTCAGGTAAATACATCGGAGGTAATCATCATGATCGTCGTACTCAAACATGGCGTGGAAGCAGCAAAGCGTGAGCAGCTCATCGACTGGCTCAAGGGTCAGGGCCTGACCATCCACATTTCCGAGGGCGAATACCAGACCGTGCTCGGCCTCGTCGGCGACACGACCCGCGTGGACATGGACCTGATCGCGAGCCTCGGTATCGTTGACAGCGTCAAGCGCGTGACCGAGCCCTTCAAGTGCTGCAACCGCAAGTTCCACCCGGACGACACTGTCATCGACGTGAATGGCGTGAAGATCGGCGGCGGCAACTTCGTCATGATCGCCGGCCCCTGCTCCGTCGAGTCCGAGGAGCAGATCGTCGCGGTCGCGAAGGCCGTCAAGGCCTCCGGCGCGAACATCCTGCGCGGCGGCGCGTTCAAGCCCCGCACCTCGCCCTACGATTTCCAGGGCCTGAAGGCCACCGGCCTCGAGCTGCTCAAGATCGCGCGGCAGGAGACCGGCCTGCCCATCGTGACGGAGATCATGGGCGTGGAGCACCTGCCCCTGTTCGAGGATGTGGACATCATTCAGGTCGGCGCGCGCAACATGCAGAACTTCGACCTCCTGCGTGAGCTTGGCAAGCTGCGCAAGCCCATCCTGCTCAAGCGCGGCCTTGCCAGCACCCTCAAGGAGCTGCTCATGAGCGCCGAGTACATCATGGCCGGCGGCAACGAGCAGGTCATCCTCTGCGAGCGCGGCATCCGCACGTTCGACGATTACACCCGCAACACGCTCGACCTCGCGGCCGTGCCCATGCTCAAGGAGCTGACGCACCTGCCCATCATTGTTGACCCGAGCCATGCGACCGGCATCGCCCGCCTGGTCGAGCCGATGGCGCTCGCCGCGACGGCCTGCGGCGCGGACGGCCTCATCATCGAGGTGCACAACGACCCCATGCACGCTCTGTGCGACGGCGCGCAGTCCCTGCGCCCGGAGGTCTACGACGACCTCGCCAAAAAGGTGCGCAGCGTCCGTGAGGTGATCGCGAAATGACGGTCGGCATCGTTGGCCTGGGCCTGATCGGCGGTTCTTTTGCCAAGGCATATCAGGAAGCGGGCGCGACCGTGCTCGCCTGGAACCGCAGCCGCAGCGTGCTCGATTTCGCCATAATGAGCGGCGCAGTGGACGCCGAGCTCACGGAGGACAACATCGCCGCGTGCGATCTTGTGCTCATCGCGCTCTACCCGGAGGCGACCATCGAGTGGTTTCGCCGCATGGCCCCGCACATCGGAGCGCACCCCGTCGTGCTCGACTGCGGCGGCACGAAGCGCACCATCTGCGCCGCGTGCTTCCCGATCGCAAAGGAACACGGCGTCACGTTCCTCGGCGGCCACCCGATGGCCGGCACGCAGTATTCCGGCTTCAAGAACGCGAAGGCGACCATGTACCACGGCGCGCCGATGGTCATCGTGCCGCCGGACTTTGACGATGTGCTGCTCTTCGACCACGTCAAGCAGCTGCTCCAGCCCGCGGGCTTTGCGCGCTTTTCCTTCACGACGGCGGAGGCGCACGACGAGATGATCGCCTTCACCTCGCAGATGGCGCATGTGGTCTCGAACGCATATATCAAGAGCCCCACGGCGTCGCAGCACAAGGGCTTTTCCGCCGGCAGCTACAAGGACATGACCCGTGTCGCGTGGCTGAGCCCCGAGATGTGGGCCGAGCTCTTTCTGGAAAACAAGGACAATCTGCTCCATGAGCTGGACATGTTCATGACGCACCTGGGCGAGTACCGCGACGCGATGGCGCGCGACGACCTGCCCGCGCTCACGCGCCTGCTCGATGAGGGCCGCCGGCGCAAGGAGGAGGTAGACGGCCGATGACGACCATCCACGTGACTGCCTCGCGCGATTATGACGTGCTGGTGCAGCCGGGCCTGCTCGACGACGCCGGCGCGCAGATCGCGCGCGTGCTCGGCACGGGCCGCACGGCGGCCATCGTCGCGGGCGAGACCGTGGCGGGCCTGTATGCCGGGCGGCTCGCGGCGTCGCTCACGCGCGCGGGCTTTCGCGCCGTGACGTTCACCTATCCCGGCGGCGAGCACTGCAAGACGCTCGCCACCTATGCGGCGCTGCTGGACTTTCTGGCCGCGCACCGCCTGAGCCGCAGCGACCTCATCGTCGCGCTCGGCGGCGGCGTGACCGGCGATCTCGCGGGCTTTGCCGCCGCGACGTACCAGCGCGGCATCCCGTTCGTGCAGGTGCCGACGACGCTGCTGGCCGCCGTGGACTCCTCCGTCGGCGGCAAGACGGCCGTGAACCTCGCAAGCGGCAAAAATCAGGTCGGCTGCTTCTATCAGCCGAGCCTCGTGCTCTGCGACCCGGACACGCTGCGCACCCTCCCGCCGGAGGAATACCGCAACGGCTGCGCCGAGGTCATCAAATACGCCGTGCTGCGCAGCGAGCCGTTTTTTGACGCGCTGCGCGCAGAGCCGGTCAGCGCACAGGTGGAGCACGTCATTGCAACGTGTGTCGGCATGAAGCGTGACCTCGTCGCGGCCGATGAGTTTGACCGCGGCAGCCGCCAGCTGCTGAACCTCGGCCACTCGTTCGGCCACGCGGTCGAAAAATGCAGCGACTACGCCGTGCCGCACGGCTGCGGCGTGGCCATCGGCATGGCCATCATCGCGCGCGCGGCCGCCAAACGCGGCATCTGCACGGACGATACCTGCGCGCAGATCCTCGCGCTCCTGCGGCAGTACGGCCTGCCGACGGAGACGGCGTTTACCCGTGACGCGCTCACGGACGCCGCGCGCTCGGATAAAAAGATCGCCGACGGCAAGCTGCACCTCATCGTGCCGGAGCGCATCGGCCGCTGCCGCATCGAGACGATCCCGGCGGCGGATATCCCCGCCTGGCTCGCGGACGGAGGCATTGCATGAATCAGACCGTTTCCCCCGGGCCGCGCACGGGCAGCGTGCGCATCCCGGCTTCGAAATCGCAGGCGCATCGCCTGCTCATCTGCGCCGCCCTCGGCGCGCAGCCCGTGGCGCTGCGGTGCGACGGCGTCTCGGCCGACATCGCCGCCACGGCGCGCTGCCTGTCCGCCCTCGGCACGGACATCACGGACGATGGCGCGGGCACGCTGCGCATCGTCCCCATTGCCGGGGAAATGCCCGCGCACGCAGATCTTTTCTGCGGCGAGAGCGGCTCGACGCTGCGCTTTCTGCTGCCGGTCGTGGGCGCGCTCGGCGCGGACGTGACCTTCCACATGGAAGGGCGCCTGCCGAAGCGGCCGCTGTCCCCCCTCGACGCGGTGCTCACGGCGCACGGCATGACCATCCGGCGCGACGGCGCGCTGCTGCACGCCGGCGGCCGGCTGCGGCCTGGTGCTTACGAACTGCCGGGCGACGTGTCCTCGCAGTACATCTCCGGCCTGCTCATGGCGCTGCCGCGCCTGCCGGGGGAGAGCACGCTCGCCGTGACGGGCCGGCTCGAGTCCGCGGGCTACATCGCTATGACGGAGGACGCGCTGCGCCTGTCCGGCATCCGCCTGCAAAAGCGGGAGCGGACGTACACCATCTCCGGCGGCCAGACGGCGCGCCTCCCGGCGCAGTGCCATGTGGAGGGCGACTGGTCGAACGCCGCGTTTTTCCTGTGCATGGGCGCGCTCTCGCCCGCCGGCGTCACGGTCACGGGCCTTGCGTCCGACTCGTCGCAGGGCGACCGCGCGGTGCTGGATGTGCTGCGCCGCTTCGGCGCGGATGTGCGCGAGACGCAGGATGCCGTCACCGTAAGGCGCTGCGCGCTGCGCGGCGTCACGATCGACGCCGCGCCCATCCCGGATCTGATCCCGGTGCTGAGCGTCGTCGCCGCGCTCGCGGACGGCCAGACGCAGGTCGTCAACGCCGCCCGCCTGCGGCTCAAGGAGTCCGACCGGCTCGAGAGCACGGCCGCCATGCTGCGCGCGCTCGGCGCGCAGGTGGAGGTGCACGACAGCGGCCTGACCGTCACCGGCCGAAAGGTGCTCACCGGCGGCACGGTCGACCCGCAGCACGACCACCGCATCGCCATGGCGGCGGCGGCCGCCGCCAGCGGCTGCACCGCGCCCGTCACGGTGCGCGACTGCGCCTGTACCGACAAATCCTACCCCCGCTTCTGGACGGATCTTTCCGCGCTGAAAACCGTTCCCGCGGCGGAAAATACAGAACTTGAATAAGGAGCTTGACCATGGAACTTAGTGATTATCGCCAGCAGATCGACGGCATCGACAGTCAGCTGCTCGCTCTGTTTTACCAGCGCATGGAGGTCGCGGCACAGATCGCGGGCTACAAGAAGGCGCACAATCTCCCGGCGCTCGATGCCGGGCGCGAGCGCGCGAAGCTGCAGCAGATCGCGGACGCCGCGCCGGAGGACCTGCGCGAATACGCCGTGTCGCTCTACTCGCTCATCTTTGAGCTCAGCCGCAGCTGCCAGAACCGGCTGCTCGGTGTCACGAGTCCGCTGACTGCCGAGATCGAACAGGCCATCGCGCGCACACCGCAACTGTTCCCGGAGCACCCGGCCGTCGCGTGCCAGGGCGTGGAGGGCGCGTATTCCCAGCTCGCGTGCGACCGCCTGTTCACGATGCCGAACGTGTTTTACTGCGCCACGTTCGAGGCGGTGTTTGCCGCCATCGAAAAGGGCCTGTGCCGCTACGGCGTCATCCCGCTGGAAAACAGCACGGCCGGCTCCGTCAACGCCGTGTACGACCTGATGATGCAGCACAACTTCCGCATCGTGCGCAGCGTGCGCCTGAAGATCGACCACTGCCTGCTGGCCAAGCCCGGCACGAAGCTCTCGGACATCAAGGAGATCTACTCGCACGAGCAGGCCATCAGCCAGTGCGGCCGCTTCCTGCAGAGCCTGCCGGGCGTGACGGTCGTGCGCTGCGAGAACACTGCCGTGGCTGCCAAGCGCGTGGCCGAGTCGGACCGCACGGACGTCGCGGCGCTCTCGTCGCGCGCGTGCGTTGGACTCTACGGGCTCGAGAGCCTGGCCTCCTCCGTGCAGGATCAGGGCAACAACTACACGCGCTTTATCTGCATCGCCAAGGATCTCGAGATCTATCCCGGCGCCGACCGCACGAGCCTCATGATGGTGCTGCCGCACAAGCCGGGCTCTCTGTACAAGGTGCTCTCGCGCTTTTATGCGCTCGGCATCAACCTCAACAAGCTCGAGAGCCGTCCGCTGCCGGAGCGCGACTTTGAGTTCATGTTCTACTTCGATCTCGAGACGTCGGTCTATTCGCCGCAGTTCCAGCAGCTCATGGGCGAGTTGCCGGGCCTGTGTGAGGAATTCTCCTACCTCGGCAGCTACCGAGAGGTGGTGTGATGATGCGGTGCGGACTTCTGGGCGAAAAGCTCGGCCACAGCTACTCGCCGGCCATCCACGCGCAGCTCGCGGACTATGCCTACGGGCTCTATGAGGTCGCGCCGGAGGACCTGCCGGCGTTTTTGACCGGCGGCGATTTTGACGCGCTCAACGTGACCATCCCGTATAAAAAGACGGTCATCCCGTACTGCGCCGAGCTCTCGCCGATCGCGCAAAAGCTCGGCAGCGTGAACGTGCTCGTCCGCCGGGCAGACGGCACGCTCTATGGCGATAATGCCGATGCCTTCGGCTTCGAGTACCTCGTGCGTCACAGCGGCATCGACGTCGCGGGGCAAAAGGCGCTCGTGCTCGGCAACGGCGGCGCGTCCGCGACCATTCAGGCCGTGCTCGAGCAGCTCGGCGCGCACGTGACGGTCATCTCCCGCCACGGGCCGGATAACTACGACAATCTCGACCGCCACGCCGACGCGCGCGTGATCGTCAACACCACGCCGGTCGGTATGTATCCGAACACGGGCAGGGCCGCCGTCGATCTGCGGCAGTTCCCGCAGTGCGCGGGCGTGCTCGATATCGTCTATAACCCCGCGCGCACGGCGCTGCTGCTGCAGGCGGAAAGCCTCGGCATCCCGTGCGCGGGCGGACTGTACATGCTCGTGGCGCAGGCCAAGCGCAGCTGCGAGGTGTTTACCGATACGGTGATCGACGACGCGGAGATCCTGCGCATCCACCGCCTGCTGCGGCAGGAGATGGAAAACATCGTCCTCATCGGCATGCCCGGCAGCGGCAAGAGCACCATCGCGGCGCTGCTTGCCGAGCGGCTGCACCGCCCGGTGCTCGACAGCGACGCGCAGGTCGTCGAGACGGCGGGCATGTCCATCCCGGACATTTTTGCCGCCGGTGGAGAGAACGCCTTCCGCGCGCGGGAGACGGCCGCACTCGCCGAGCTCGGCAAGCGCTCGGGCGCGGTGCTTGCAACCGGCGGCGGCAGCATCTGCCGCGAGGAAAATTATCCGCTCCTGCACCAGAACGGCACGATTTTCTGGCTTCAGCGCGACCTCGCGCTGCTGCCGAAGGACGGCCGCCCCATCTCCCAGCGCAGCGACCTCGCCGCGCTCTACGCGCAGCGTGCGCCGCTGTACGCCCGCTTCGCCGACGCGGTCATTGACAACAACGGCACGCCGGAGGAGACGGTGCGCAAAATTCTGGAGGTGCTGGCATGAAGTTTCTCGTCATCAACGGCCCGAACCTGAACCTGCTCGGCCTGCGTGAGCCGGCCATTTACGGCAGCCGGAGCTTTGCCGCGCTGCAGGATTTCATCCGCGCATCCGCCGCCGATGCGGGCGTAGAGGTCGACCTGTTCCAGTCCAACCACGAGGGCGCGATCGTCGATGCCATTCAGGCGGCCTACGGCACGGCCGACGGCATCGTCATCAACCCCGCTGCCTATACGCACACGAGTGTCGCCATTCTCGACGCGCTCAAGGCCGTGGCCCTCCCGGCGGTGGAGGTGCACCTGTCGGACGTCAGCGCCCGGGAGCCTTTCCGCCAGATCTCCTATGCCGGCATGGCGTGCGTGAAAACATACATGGGTCTCGGCTTCGAGGGCTACCGTCAGGCCATTTTGTACCTGAAACAGTATCTGGAGGAGGCAAACGCATGATCTCGAAACAAATGGTCGCCTGGGGCGAGAGCGGCTGCTCCATCCGCGAGATCGCGGCCTACGGCGAGCGCCGCGCGGCCGAGATCGGCCCGGAAAACGTCTATAACTTCGCCATCGGCAACCCGAGCATCGACCCGCCGGACTGCGTGCAGGAGGCGGTCGAGCGGCTGCTGCACACCGTGCCGCCCACGCAGCTGCACGCCTACGCGCCCGCGCCGGGCATGGCGTCCGTGCGCGAAAAGGTCGCGGCTTACCTGACGGACACCTTCGGCGAGGTGTACCGCGCGCAGGACATTTACATGACCGACGGCGCGTCGAGCGCGCTGGCCATCCTCACGCGCGCGCTCATGGGTCCGGGGGATGAGGCCATCGTGTTCGCGCCGTACTTCCCGGAGTACGCCGTCTATGCCGAGGCGGCGGGCGGCAGCGTGCGCGTTGTGCCGTGCCGGGCGGACACGTTCGCGCTCGATCTCGATGCGCTCGCGGCCGCGGTGACGGAAAAGACCGCGCTGCTCATCCTGAACTCGCCGAACAACCCCTCCGGTGTCGTCGTCTCGCGCCCGGAGCTCGAGGCGCTAGCAGCGTTCCTGCGCGAAAAACAGGCCCGGTACGGCCACCCGATCTACATCATTGCCGACGAGCCGTACCGCGAGCTGGTCTACGGCGGGGTGGAGGTGCCGTTCCTGCCCGCGATCTATCCGAACGCGATCTACTGCTATTCCTACAGCAAGACGCTGTCCCTGCCCGGCGAGCGCGTGGGCTTTCTCGCCCTGCACCCGGCCATAGACGATTACGCCGCCGTGCACGCGGCCGTGCTCGGCGCGGGGCGCGCGCTGGGGTATGTGTGCGTGTCGTCGCTGTTCCAGCTCGCCGTGGCCGAGTGCCTCGGCCAGACGGCGGACATCGCGGCCTATGCCGCCAACCGCGAGCTGATCTACGGCGCGCTCACGGACATGGGCTATGCGTGCGCGCGGCCGGACGGCGCGTTTTATCTCTTCCTCAAGTCGCCGGAGCCGGACGCCCGGGCGTTTTGCCGCCGCGCGATGGACTATGACATCCTGCTCGTGCCGGGCGATGATTTCGGCTGCCCCGGCTATGCGCGCCTGGCCTACTGCGTGGCGCGCAGCCAGCTCGAGCGCTCGCTCCCGGCGTTCCGGAAGCTGGCCGAGAGCTACGGCCTGACCAAATAAATTTCGCAGACAAAAACGGCGTCCCCGAGCCCTCGGGGACGCCGTTTTTGCGCGGATGGTGTCAGGCGTACATGGCGTTGGTGTTCATATAGTCATAGATGACCTTGCCGTGGTGCTGCTCCTGCTTTTGAATGTCGTTGAGCACGCTGCGGGCGTTGGCATCGCCAAACTCGAACACGCACGTGTCGTACAGGTGCGAGGCGTGCTTTTCCATTGCGAGCACGTCCGTGCACAGGTAGCAGTCGTTTTGCTTTTGCGGGGTCTCGGTGTTGTTGTAGGTCGCCGTGAACGTCGTCGGCACGGTCGCGGAGTCTGCCGGTGGGGCGACGGTGCCGCCCTCCATCTGCGTGATCGCGTCGAGATGCTGCTGCTCGACCTGCGCGATCTGCTCGAACAGGTTTTTCAGCTGCGGGTCGTTGGCGCTGGCGGCGTGGCGGTTATATTTGTCCACGCACAGCTGCTCCTGCCCTTTGAGATCTTTGAGTAAACTGGCCTCTTTTGGGGTCAACTGCATAAATATCACCTCAGTGCCAGTATGCCCACCGGCGCGGCGGGACATACACCGGCGGAAAAAAACCGGTGGCGTCCGCGCGCAAAATCGGTTATAATCGGGCTGACCCTATGGAAAAGAGAGATGCAGCTATGGCAAAGATTTTTGATATTTCGGACTTTTCCGCGCCGGAGCTGGACGTGTACGCCCGCCTGACGGAAAACCAGCTCGTCAACCGCGCCGACCCGGCAAATGCCCTCTTCATCGCCGAGAGCCCGCTCGTGATCGGCCGCGCGCTCGACGCGGGGTGCGTGCCGGTGTCGTTTTTGATGGAGCGCCGCCACGTGGACGGCAAGGCGCGCGAGATCCTGGCGCGCTGCCCCGCGGACATCCCGGTCTATGCCGCCGAGCTCGACGTGCTCACGCAGCTGACAGGTTTTCATCTCACGCGCGGCATGCTCTGCGCCATGCGCCGCCCGGCACTGCCGGAGGTCGCCGTCCTGTGCGCCAACGCTGCGCGTGTGGCCGTGCTGGAAAACGTGATGAACCCGACGAACATCGGCGCGATATTCCGCTCGGCGGCGGCGCTCGGCGTGGACGCCGTGCTGCTCACGTCGGCGGGCAGCGACCCGCTCTACCGCCGCGCCGTGCGCGTGAGCATGGGCACGGTCTTTCAGGTGCCGTGGACGTACCTGCCTGAGGACGGCGACTGGCAGCAGACGCTGCACGCCCTCGGCTTTCAAACGGCGGCCATGGCGCTGCGGGACGATTCGCTGCGCATCGACGACAAGCGCCTGCGCGCCGTGCCGCGCCTTGCCATCGTGCTCGGCACGGAGGGGGACGGGCTGGCCGCCCGCACGATCGCCGCGTGCGATTACACGGTGCGCATCCCCATGACGCATGGGGTCGATTCGCTCAATGTGGCCGCGGCGAGCGCCGTCGCGTTTTACCAGCTCGCGCTGCTGCGCGGCTGAGACTGTCAAAAAGTGTTACTTTTTGACAAAGAGGCTGCAGTCTGCTGCGCGCATAATTTGTGCGTCCACGGCGCACAAATTCCACACTTGCAGCCTGAGAAGTATTTTCTCCGACGCACATGTCGCCGAAGAAAATGATCTCACTTTCTTTCGCCGCTCCGGCGGCGAAACTCTACGAGGTTTTGGATAAACTGAACTCCGGCTTCCGTTCTGGAAGCCGGAGTTTTTTGTTATTCTCAGACGTCGAACCGGTCGTAGTTCCCGGCGCAGTCGAGGCACAGCTTCTGCCCGCCGACGAGGCGGATCCAGTTGGCGCCCGTCACCTCGCCGCAGCACGCGCACGGGTAGGAGTCAAATAGTTTGGCCGGCTCTGGCAGCGGGATGGTCGCCGGTTTGACGTCGAACAGGTCGGCCGGTTTCTGCGCCTGATAGTAGGCGAAGGATTCCTCGCGCGTCATCCCCTCCGGCCGCGGCCGGAGCACCAGGCGCACGGACTTGCCCGTGGCGCGGTTATAAAACGAGAACGCCTGTTTGCCGCGCATATGAAACAGCAGGTTGCCCTTGCCGATGCTGCACCCGAGCAGCGCCTGAATGGCGTCCACGCCGCAGGCGTCGTTTTCCGCGATGCACACGACCTGCTCGTCGCCGGAGAAGGACAGCTCCAGCAGCTCGGCGGCGTAGCACGCGGCCTTATATCCGATCGTCAGCCCGCCGCAGGCGTGGCCGTGAAATTGTACGCAGGTTTCCCAGTTGGTCATGATCTTGTCTCCTTTTCTTCGTCATCAATGAGCACGAGCCTGTGCCCCTGCACGTCCACGATGCTGCCCGTCACGCCGTAGACGTCCCGCAGGGCGTCGGTGTCGAAGATCTCTGCGCCGCCGTAACGGTACACCTCGCCCTCGCGCAGCAGCAGAAAGCGGTCGCAGAACCGCAGCGCGAGGTTCAGGTCGTGGATGACGATCATCGCCGTGAGATTCTGCTCGCGGCACAGGTCGCGCGTGATCTGCAGCACCTGATATTGATTGCGGATGTCGAGATTGCTGGTCGGTTCGTCCAGCAGCAGGAGCGTCGGCTCCTGCGCCAGCGCGCGGGCGAGCATGACCTTCTGCCGCTCGCCGCCGGAGAGCCGGTTGAGGAACCGGCCGCGCATGTCCTCCAGATTCAGATAGCGCATGGCCTCGTGCACGACATGGTGGTCGTGCTCCGTCACGCCCCAGGTCATGTAGGGCCGCCGTCCGAGCATGACCATGTCGTGCACGGTCATCTGTGTGTCGGGCACGTGCTGTGCCACGAAGGCTACGCGTTTTGCGATCTCCCGGTGGGAGAGCGTGAGCAGATCCTCCCCGTCGATACGGCAGTGCCCGCTGTCAGCCGTGAGGATACGGTTCATGCACTTGAGCAGTGTGCTCTTGCCGACGCCGTTGTTGCCGAGCACGGCCAGAAAGCGCCCGCTCTCCAGTTCAAAGCTCACATCGCGGAGGATCGGCCGCCCGCCCTTATAGTGATAGCAGAGATGGTCCACACAGATCATGTCCGGCCCCTCCCCTTGAACAGCAGGTACAAAAACAGCGGGCCGCCGAGAAACGCCGTCAGCGCGCCGATCGGCAGAATGACCGGCATGATGACCACGCGCGCGGCCAGATCACTCAGCAGCAGCAGCGCCGCGCCGGCGAGCACGGAGCCGGGGATGAGATAGATATAGTTGTTGCCGACGACCATGCGCACGATGTGCGGCGCAACGAGACCGATGAAGTTGATGAGGCCGACGTGCGACACGATCACCGAGCAGACAAAGCACGTGAGCACAACGTTCGTGAGTGTCAGCCGCCGCACATGGATGCCGAGACTCAGCGCCGTCTCCTCGCCGGAGAGCAGGGCGTTATAGTCCCAGCGGTGCAGGTAGCAGTAGCCGATCAGCAGCAGTACGGCCAGCGCCATGCCGCGCAGGGACTGCCAGTCCGTGCTGCCGAGGTCGCCGAACGTCCAGAATACGAGCGACGAGAGCGCGACCTCGTCGGCAAAGTATTGCAGCAGCGTGGTCGCGCCGGTCAGCATGGAGCTGATGGCGACGCCCGCGAGCACGATGCCTTCCGAGGAGATCTGCTTGAACTGGCTCAGCCCCAGAATCACGGCCGCGACAAGCAGCGAGCCGAGAAACGAGCACAGCGGAATAGCCCAGCTGCCGGCCTGGCTCAGGCCGAGACCGATGATGGCGACGGCTGCGCCGAACGTCGCACCCTGCGACACGCCGAGCGTAGAGGCCGAGGCGAGCGGATTGCGCAGCACGGCCTGCAGGATGCACCCGGCCAGCCCCAGTCCCGCGCCGGCGACCATGGCGGTGCAGATGCGCGGCAGGCGGTTATTGCGGATGACGAGATTGATCTTCGCGTCCGACGCCCGGCCGAAGATGCCCCGGATGAGCTCGGCGGCGGGCGTGTTGTAAGACCCGGCGCGCAGCGACAAAAAGAACGCGAGCGCCAGAATGGCCGCCAGCAGGATCAGAAAGCGGATGCTTCTGGCGCGGTTGCGGCTGTAGTCGGAATCGTGCGGCTTACTCGCCGAGTGTGATGGCACGGAATGCATACCCGGCCTCCTTCAGATCGGGATAGGGGTTGGAGCCGAGCAGCTCCGTAAAGATCTCGCCGGCCTTGGCCTCGGGGTCAATGTCGGCAAACTGCTCCGGATACAGCACGCAGGCGGCATAATAGGCATCGGCCAGCGCCGTCTCCAGATTGGAGGCCGAGGAGCGGAACGAGATCTGCGAGTAGACCTTTCCGCTGCGTACGGCGGTGAGGCTGTTATAAAATGCAGGATTCGCCTGATAATCTTCGTTGATCAGGGGCATACCATTAAAGTCCAGGAAGATCATGTCCGGGTCCCAGGCGAGCACCTGCTCGGTGTCGATGTTGAACGCGCCGGTCTGCCCGGTCGTGTCGGCGAGGTTTTTGGCGTGGATGAGCGCAAACGGGCCGTAGCCTGCCTCCGTGCCCTCAAAGCCGTGCTGCCCCTTGAAGGACACGCCGCCAACATAGACGGACGGCTTCTGATCGTCTGCAATCTTGGCCGTGCGCGTGTCGAGGTCGGTCTGGATGCCCTTGAGGTACTTGGTCAGCTCTTGCGCGCGCGTTTCCAGCCCGTAGAGCTCGCCGAGCAGACGGATGGTCTCGTAGGCGGCGTCATCGAGCGTGGTGTCGCTGCCGGGCACGACAAAGACCGGGATGCCGGTCTTCGCGCTCAGCTCGTCCGCATCGCACGAGGCGTAGGCGCTCATGACGATGACCTGCGGTGCGACGTCGATGATCTGCTCCACATACGGCTCGCCGTTCGTGCCGGTGACGGGCAGGTCCTTGAATTTATCGAAGTTTACGTAGTTATACAGGCGGCTCATGCCGGCCTTGGTCTCGTAGTCCTCCACGCCGACCACGCGGTCAGCCGCGCCGACATAGCAGCTGTAGCGCAGCGCGCCGACGCCGACGCACACGACGCGGTCCACCTGTTTGGGGACTTCCACGGTGCGGTTTTTGCTGTCGGTGAGCGTGCGCACGTCGCCGGAGGCGCCGTCGTTCGTTTTTACGCCGCAGGCCGTGCAGGCCAGCAGCGTCAAGACTGCCAGCAGCAGGCAGATCCATCTTCGATTTCGCATAGTGCGTGTATCCTCTCTTCCTGTATTTCTCCGTTTCGGAGCATTGTCATTAGTATAACGGACGGCGGCCGAAACTGTAAGCCCCCGTAGGGGATGAAAATATGCGCAGATTTTTCATGAAATATTTGCTGACAGTCGCACGGAAAACGTCTGTTTATCAACGCGAGATACGAAATTTGGTGAAAAACGCGCTGCAAACTGTGGCGTTTTACAATTTTACACGCATTTTACATAAGCGCTCTTTTCGTTTTTACATCCCCTGCTTATCCTGTGAAGCGTAGGGAACAAAAAACCAAAATCAAAATCGAAGTTCGAAAGGAGCACTTCATCTTGAAAAAGATCATTACCATTTTGTGCATTGCCGTCATGGCGCTCTCGCTGTTCGCGGGCTGCGGCCAGAAGGCGGATGACAACAACACGGCCGCTGCCGGCGGCACGGTCTCGACCGACGGTTCCACCTCGATGGAAAAAGTCATCGGCGCGCTCGGCGAGTCCTTCATGGAAGCAAACTCGGGCACGACCTTCACCTATAACCCGACCGGCTCCGGCTCCGGCATCCAGGCCGTCTCCGAGGGCCGCTGCGACATCGGCCTGTCGAGCCGCGCGCTCAAGGACGACGAGAAGGCATCCGGCCTGAAGGAGACCACCCTCGCCCTCGACGGCATCGCCATCATCGTCAACCCCCAGAACCCCGTCAAGGACCTGACCCTGGAGCAGATCGCCAAGATCTACACCGGTGAGATCACCAACTGGAAGGATGTCGGCGGCAACGACGCCGAGATCGTCCTCATCGGCCGCGAGGCCGGCAGCGGCACGCGCGACGGCTTCGAGTCCATCACTGACACGAAGGATGCCTGCCAGTACCGTCAGGAGCTGACCTCCACGGGCGATGTCATCACTACCGTGTCCCAGAACCCGAACGCCATCGGCTATGCCTCTCTGGCTGCCATCAAGGACAGCGTCAAGGCCCTGACCGTCAACGGTGTTGCCCCGACGGAAGCGACCGTCAAGGACGGCACCTACCTCGTGCAGCGTCCGTTCGTCCTCGTGACGAAGGAAGGCGTGGCCCTGAGCGAGACCGCGCAGAAGTTCTTCGACTTTGCGACCTCTGCAGATGCCGCGTCCATCATCTCCGCGGCGGGCGCAGTCCCGGTGGCCTGAGCCACAGACAAGCGTACAGGCGGCTGGAGACCAGCCGCCTTTCGCATATACAGAGGTGCTGGATATGAAAAAGAGATCTCAAGTTCTGGAGACGGTCGTGCATGGCGTGTTTCTGCTCCTTGGCCTTATCACCGTCGGGTGTGTGCTGCTCATCAGCGTGTACCTGATCGTCTCCGGAATCCCCGCCATCCAGAAGATCGGGCTCGTCCCGTTTCTGTTCGGCAAGACGTGGGCCTCCACGGCGGCAGAGCCGTCGTACGGCATTTTACCGTTCATTCTGACGAGTGTATACGGCACGGCCGGGGCCATCGTGCTCGGCGTGCCGCTGGGCTTCCTGACGGCCGTGTATCTGGCGAAGGTCGCCCCGCCGCGGCTCAAGACCGTGCTGGAATCGGCCGTGAGCCTGCTGGCCGGCATCCCGTCGGTCGTCTACGGCCTTGTGGGTATGCTCGTGCTCGTGCCGGGCATCCGCAAGGTGTTTCACCTGGCCGACGGCGCGAGCCTGCTCGCCGCCATCGTCGTGCTGGCGATCATGATCCTGCCGTCGATCATCAAGGTGTCCGTCACGGCGCTCGAGGCCGTGCCACCCGAGTATGAGGACGCATCGCTCGCGCTCGGCGCGACGCCCATCGAGACGTATTTCAAGGTTTCCGTCCCGGCGGCGAAGAGCGGCATTGCCGCCGCCGTCGTGCTCGGCGTCGGCCGCGCCATCGGCGAGGCCATGGCCGTCATGATGGTGTCGGGCAATGTGCCGAATATGCCGAGCCTGTTTCAGAGCGTGCGCTTTCTGACCACCGCCGTCGCCAGCGAAATGTCCTACTCCAGCGGCCTGCAGCGGCAGGCGCTGTTTTCCATCGCGCTGGTGCTGTTTTTGTTCATCATGCTCATCAACGCCACGCTCAACTTCTTCCTCAAGCGCAATAAGGAGGGGGACAAATGAAAAAGAAAGCCGTTTCCGGTGGCCGCAGGGCCTATATTCTCACCATGCGCATCCTCATGGGTGCGGCGGCCATTATCACGGCGGCGCTCGTGCTGTTTCTGATCGCCTACGTGCTCATCAAAGGCCTGCCGAACGTGTCGTGGGCGCTGCTGTCCACCGCGCCGAGCTACCTGTCCGACCGCATCGGCATCCTGCCGGACATCCTCAACACGCTCTATATCGTCATCGCGACGCTGCTCATCGTCCTGCCGCTCGGCGTGGGCGCGGCCATCTACCTGACCGAGTACGCCACGAACCGCCGGCTCATCGGCGCCATCGAGTACGCGGCCGAGACGCTCTCCGGCATCCCGTCGATCATCTACGGCCTTGTGGGCATGCTGTTTTTCTGCCAGTTTCTGAACATGAAAACATCGCTGCTGGCCGGCGCGCTCACGCTCGTCATCATGAACCTGCCGACCATCATGCGCACCACGCAGGAGAGCCTCAAAACCGTGCCGCAGAGCTACCGCGAGGGCGCGTTCGGCCTCGGTGCGGGCAAGTGGCGTGTCATCCGCACCGTGGTGCTGCCCGGCTGCGTGGACGGCGTCATCACCGGCTGCATCCTGTCTGTCGGCCGCATCCTCGGCGAGTCGGCCGCGCTGCTGTTCACGGCGGGCTTTGCCCACGCGCTCAACGACTTTTTCGAGGGACTGAGCAGCGCGGGCGCCACGCTCACCGTCGCGCTTTACGTTTACGCCAAGGAGCAGGGCCGGTTTGATGTGGCCTTTGCCATCGCCGCCATTTTGATGATCCTTACGCTGCTCATCAACGGCGCTGCTACGCTCGTTGAGCGATACTTCAGGAGGAAAAGAAGTTTATGAGTGACATTATGACAGTCCAGGGCCTGGACCTCTGGTACGGAGATCATCAGGCGCTGCACGATATCAGCATGAATATTCCCGAAAAGAGCATCACGGCGCTCATCGGGCCGTCCGGCTGCGGCAAATCCACGTTTCTCAAAACGCTCAACCGCATGAACGACCTCATTCCGGGCGTGAAGATCACGGGCGATGTGCGCTACCGCGATCAGGACATTTTCGCCCCCGGAACGGACGTCAACGAGCTGCGGCGCGAGATCGGCATGGTCTTTCAGAAGCCGAACCCGTTTCCGATGAGCATCTACGACAACATTGCCTATGGCCCGCGCACGCACGGCATCAAAAACCGCGCCAGGCTCGACGAGATCGTCGAAAAGTCCCTGCGCGGCGCGGCCATCTGGGACGAGGTGAAAGACCGCCTGAAGAAAAACGCCCTCGGCCTCTCCGGCGGCCAGCAGCAGCGCCTGTGCATCGCCCGCGCGCTCGCGGTCGAGCCGGAGGTGCTGCTCATGGACGAACCCACGAGCGCGCTTGACCCCATCTCCACGTCGAAGATCGAGGAGCTGGCCATGCAGCTCAAGGAACAGTACACGATCGTCATCGTCACGCACAACATGCAGCAGGCGGTGCGTATCTCTGACCGCACGGCGTTTTTCCTGCTCGGCGAGCTCGTCGAGTGCGGCGACACGCAGCAGCTGTTCTCGCAGCCGCAGGATAAGCGCACGGAGGATTACATCACAGGGAGGTTTGGCTAATGAGAAGCCGGTTTGATGAACAGCTCGCGCTCCTGAACAAGGAGATGATCGAGATGGGCGCACTGTGCGAGGAGGTCATCGCGCTCGCATCCAAGGCCCTCACGGAGGCGGATCCGGAGCTGGCGCAGCGCGTCGCGCCGCTCGATGCCGAGATCGACCAGAAGGAGCGCAACATCGAGTCGCTGTGCCTCAAGCTCCTGCTCCAGCAGCAGCCGGTCGCGCGCGACCTGCGCCAGATCTCGGCCGCGCTGAAGATGATCACGGACATGGAGCGCATCGGCGATCAGGCCGAGGACATTGCGGAGATCATCCAGTTTCTCGCCGGCCGTTCGGCGGAAAATGACGATCTGCTGCGCGAAATGGCGCTCTCGACCATCCATATGGTCACAGAAAGTGTTGACGCCTACGTCAAGCATGATACAATGCTGGCAGAGACGGTCATCGCCGAGGACGATGTCGTGGACAACGCCTTCGACGAGGTCAAGCGCCGGCTGATCGACAAGATCGCCGCCCACCCCGACGACGGGGAGTACGCGCTCGACCTGCTCATGATCGCCAAATACTTCGAGCGCATCGGCGACCACGCGACGAACATCGCCGAGTGGGTGATCTTCTCGGTCACCGGGGTGCACAAGGAGGGGTAAGCCATGATCTGGTGTGTGGAGGACGACGCCAGTATCCGCGACATTGAGGTCTATACGCTCTCATCCACGGGGTTTGACGCCCGCGGCTTTGCCGACGGCGTGTCATTCTGGTCGGCGCTCCAGACGGAGAAGCCCGATCTGGTGGTGCTCGACGTGATGCTGCCCGGCGTGGACGGCATCGAGCTGCTGCAGCGCATGAAGGCGTCGGCGGAGCTGCGCACCATCCCGGTCGTCATGGCCACGGCCAAGGGCGCGGAGTACGACAAGATCCGCGGCC
The DNA here is from genome assembly GCA_025757645.1 of Clostridiales bacterium. Classification (NCBI taxonomy): domain Bacteria; kingdom Bacillati; phylum Bacillota; class Clostridia; order Eubacteriales; species Clostridiales bacterium. The sequence goes on along the minus strand of CP107216.1, from coordinate 2,241,803 downwards.
TCGACCTCGGCGCGGACTATTACCTCGTCAAGCCCTTCGGCGTGATGGAGCTCGTGTCCTGCGTCAAGGCGGTGCTGCGCCGCTGCCAGCCGGAAAAAGCTGCACATCAGCTGCGCAGCGGCGGGCTCGTCGTCGATCTCGACGCACACACGGTCACGGTCGACGGCGCGCGTGTCGCGCTTACGTATAAAGAATTTGAACTCCTGCGCCTGTTTCTGTCCCATCCGGGCATGGCGTTCACGCGCGACCAGCTCTTTCAGGAGATCTGGGGCATGGACTACTGCGGCGAGACCCGCACGGTCGACATGCACATCCGGACGCTCCGGCAGAAGCTCGGCCCCTACGGACGGCGGATCGAAACGGTGCGCAATGTTGGCTACCGCATGGAGGCAACGACATGACCAAAAAGATCTTTCAATCCATCCTGCTCGTGGCCGGGTGCGTGCTGCTGGCGAGCCTGCTGATCATCGTGGGCTTTTTGTACGATTACTTCGGCGGCGTGGAGAAAAACCAGCTGCGCGACGAGCTGAGCCTCGCTGCGGCGGCCGTTGAGGACGGCGGCACGGACTACCTGTCCCAGCTGACGGCCGACCGTTATCGCCTGACATGGATCGCGGCCGACGGCAGCGTCCTGTACGACACGAAGACCAACGCCGAGAGTCTTGAGAACCACGCCTCGCGCGCCGAGGTCAGTCAGGCGCTGGCGACCGGCACTGGCGAGAGCACGCGCTATTCCTCGACGCTCATGGAAAAGACCATGTACTACGCCCAGCGTCTGGACGACGGCACGGTGCTGCGCATTTCCATCAGCCGCGCGACGGTCGGCATGATCGCCGTCGGCATGATCCAGCCGCTGCTGATCGTGCTCATCGTGGCGCTCATTCTCTCCGGCCTGCTGGCCAGACGGCTGTCGCGGCGCATCGTCGACCCGCTCAACAGCCTCGATCTCGAGCACCCGCTCGACAACGATGCCTACGAGGAGCTCTCGCCGCTGCTCAAGCGCATCCACCACCAGCACGTCGAGATCCAGACGCAGCTGCGCGAGCTGCGCGAAAAGACCGACGAATTCACGCAGATCACCGGCAGTATGCGCGAGGGCCTTGTCCTGCTCGACGAGCACGGCAGCATCCTGAGCATCAACGCCGCGGCGCAGGCGCTCTTCGGCGCGGACGCGCAGTGCGTCGGCAGGGATTTTCTCACCATCGAGCGCAGCCACGAGATCAGCACCGCCATTCAGGCCGCCGCTGCGGACGGCCACAGTGAGGTGCGCGCCGAGCGCGCGGGCCGCGTGTATCAGTTCGATATCAGCCGCATCACGTCCGACGGGAAATTCCTCGGCACGGTCATTCTGGCCTTTGACATCACGGAGCAGGAGTTTGCCGAGCGCAACCGCCGCGAGTTCACGGCGAATGTCTCGCACGAGCTCAAAACGCCGCTGCAGGGCATCATCGGCAGCGCCGAGCTGATCGAAAACGGCATGGTCAGGCCCGAGGATCTGCCGCGCTTCGTCGGCCACATCCACGCCGAGGCCGCGCGCCTCGTCACGCTCATCGACGATATCATCCGCCTGTCCCAGCTCGACGAGGGCGACGCCATGCCGACGGAGCCGGTCGACCTGCTCGCCGTGTCGCAGGAGGCGGCGGAGAACCTGCACGACGCCGCGGCCGCGCGCAGCGTTACGGTCAGCGTCACGGGACAGCCGGCCGTCCTGCCCGGCGTCCGCCGCCTGATCTATGAGATCGTCTATAACCTCTGCGACAACGCCATCAAGTACAACCGTGACGGCGGGCGCGTGGACGTGACGGTCGCGGCCGATGCCGGCGGCAGCAGCATCACCGTTGCCGACACCGGCATCGGCATCGCGCCGGAGCATCAGGCGCGTGTGTTCGAGCGCTTCTACCGCGTGGATAAGAGCCACTCCAAGGCGTCCGGCGGCACGGGCCTCGGATTGTCGATCGTCAAGCACGCTGTGCAGTATCACCACGGCCGCATCGAGCTCGAGAGCACGCCCGGCACGGGCACGACCATCCGTGTCGTGTTCCCGAACCCGTGACCCGGTATGGAAAAACAGAGCGGACTTCCGGCTGCGGAAGTCCGCTTTTTTCTGCCCCGCAGGGCTTGACACCCGGGCGGGGCGGTGTTATCATGCAGTTGAGATTAAACATATCTAACCAATCGGTTTTTCAAGGAGGACATTCCATGTATCAGATCACACTGGGGATCGACGGCATGATGTGCGGCATGTGCGAGAGCCATATCAACGATGCGGTGCGCAATGCCTTTCCGGTCAAGAAGGTCTCGTCCTCGCACGGCAAGGGCCAGACGGTCATTCTCTCCGAAACGGAGATCCCGGAGGCGGAGCTGCGCCCGGTCATCGCCAAGACGGGCTACGAGCTCACGAGCTACGCCTGCGCCCCGTATGAGAAAAAGGGCCTGTTCCACCGGCACTGAACATAGCCGAACAGGACAAGCGGCACGCGGCGGTCATCTGACCGCCCCGTGCCGCTTCTTTTTATTTCGGCTCAAAGCCGTGCTCCATGCAGTACACGCGCAGGATGGCTGCCTGCGTCTTTGCGTCCGGGATGCGCCCGGCCAGCACGTCGCGCGCAAGCTCGTCGAGCGGCACGGCCTGCAGGTTGAGAAATTCATCGTCGTCGAGCTGCTGCTCGCCGAAGGTCAGGCCGCGGGCGAGGTACATCCAGATGACCTCGTCCGAGTACGCGGCGGCGGGGTAGAATGGGCCGAGCGGGATGAGCTCGCGCGCCGTGATGCCGGTCTCCTCGCGCAGCTCGCGGCGCGCGGCGGCCTCGGGTGCCTCGTCGCGGCTGTCGCGCTTGCCGGCGGGGATCTCCGTGATGACCTCGTTCACCGGGTAGCGAAACTGCCGCTCGACGATCACGCGGCCGTCGTCGAGCAGCGGCACGATGCACACCGCGCCCACGTGGCGCGATAATTCGCGCGGCGCGGTGCCGCCGTTGGGCAGGCGCACGGTGTCGCGGTAAAAGTCGAGAATGCAGCCGCTGTAGATCTTTTCGGATGTGAGTTTGGTTTCGGTCAGGTTGTCCATGGCGCGCCTCCTTACAGGCCGAGGATCTGCAGCGTGCGCGTGTCGGGCTGCCCGCCGAAGAATTTATCGAGCACGGCGGAAAACACCGGCTCGTCCGGCGCGGCGGCCGCGAAGAGCGTCATGCTCGAGCGCAGCTTCAGGTCGTCCGGAAAGCCGAACACGGCCGTGGGGTCACTCTCGTCGAGTGCCAGCAGGGCGCTGCTGATCTCCAGCAGGTGCGCGCGCAGCGTCGGCTCGCGCAGATAGGCCCGCGCCTCGTCGAGCCCGGAGATGGCATAGTACTGCGACGTGCTGCTCATGCCCAGCCCCGCGACCTGCGGGAAGATGTACCAGATCCAGTGGCTGCGCTTGCGGCCGTTTTGGATCTCGCGCAGGGCGGCGGCGTAGTCCCGGCGCTGTGCGGTGAGAAAACGATCAAGATCATACATGGTATTGCCCTCCTTACGTGGGAATGAACGGGTCGTTCGCCTCTGATTATGCCCCTTTTCGACCGGCCTTGTCAAGCGCGGCGGCCGCGCAGATCGGGTTTTACAATGCGCGCCGGCTGCGTTACAATAGGTCTGCTGAGAAAGGAGCGTTCCCATGAGTATGACATTGGAGACCATCCGGGCGGCGCACGTGCGCATCGCCCCCTATATTGTCCGGACGCCGCTGCTGCGCCTGCCGGCGCTCGACGACGCCCTCGGCTGCGAGGTGTATGTCAAGGCCGAGTGTATGCAGCGCACGGGCGCATTCAAGCTGCGCGGCGCAATGAACAAGATCCTCACCCTGACGGACGCCGAGCGTGTGCGCGGCTTTGTCGCGGCGTCCTCCGGCAACCACGGCCGTGCGGTGGCCTATGCCGCGCAGCGCTTCGGCACGCACGCCTGCATCGTCATGCCGCGCACGGCCCCGCCCGTCAAGCAGGCGGCTATCCGCGCGCTGGGCGCGGAGCTCGTGCTGTGCGAGGCGTCCGAGCGGTTCGACGTGGCGGCGCGGCTGTGCGCCGAGCGGGGCGCGACGATGGTGCCGCCGTTCAATGACGAGGCGGTCATGGCGGGGCAGGGCACCGTCGGGCTGGAGATCCTGGCCCAGTGCCCGGAGATCGATGCAGTCGTTGTCCCGGTCAGCGGCGGCGGGCTCATCGGCGGCGTGTCCACGGCCGTCAAGGCGCTCGCGCCGCGCGTGCGCGTCTTCGGCGCGGAGCCGGCCGCGCTGCCGCGCTATCGGGAGAGTCTGCGTGCCGGGCACCCGGTGCGGGTGGAGCAGAAGCGCTCGGTCGCGGACGCGCTCGTCGCGCAGATGCCGGGGGATGTGTGCTTCCCGTATGTGGCGGCAAATACCGACGGCTTTGCGGCCGTTGCGGATGATGCTATTCTTCGCGGCATGAAGCTGCTGCTTCTGGAGGGCAAGCTGCTGTGCGAGCCGTCGTCCGCCATCGGCATCGGTGCGGCGCTGTGCGGCCGGCTCCCGGTGCGGGAAGGGGACAAGGTCTGCTTTGTCGTCAGCGGCGGCAGCGTCGCGCTCGAGCAGCTGCACCAGCTCGAGGACGTCAGGCTCTGACAGACAGCAAATATCCGCCCCGGCGCACCTTCCGTCAGAAGGGCGCGTCGAGGCGGATGCTGTCTCGGGTCGTTATTTGCTGCTTGCGAGCGCCTGATCGATGAGCTCGTTGAGCTTCTTTGCCTGATCGGGTGCGGTGATCCCGCCGACGATCGGCTGGCCGACGATGTTGCCGTTTTTGTCAACGACGTATGTGGTCGGGAACGAGTACAGGCCGGCGGTGAACTTACCGGCCTCGCTGTCGGAGGCGAACCAGAGGTTGGAGTAGGTCACGCCCTTTTTCGCCAGAATGTCCTTCGCCTCGGCGATGGCGGTCTTGTCGCCGTCGAGCGTGAAGGAGTTGATGCCGACGACCGCGCCGCCCTTCGCGGCGAGGTCCTTGTTGAGCGCCTCAAGGTCGGCCAGCTCACCGACGCACGGGTTGCAGGTGGTGAACCAGAAGTTCACGACCGTGACGCTGTTGCCGGCGAAGAGCTTGCTGCTGTCGACGTCATTGCCGTCGAGATCCTTGCCCTGAAAGCTCGGGAATTTCATCGCGTCGCTGCCGGAGGCGGTCATGCCGGCCTCCTCCGCGCTCACGCTGTCACCTGTGCCGGGCGTCGTGCCGCAGCCGGGATACTTCTGTTCGAGGATGGTGAGCTTGCCCTCGATCTCCTTGATCTGCTCGGCGCCGGCCTTGAGCGTCTTGAGCTCGTCGGCTGAGAAGCCGTCCTTCGCGCTCTCGATCGTGGCGAGCAGGAAGTCGCCGTAGTTCGTGCCGTCCTCGATCATGGTGCTGTTTTTGTTGGCAGACAGAAACACCTTGTTCCAGAGGTCGGAGTTTGCGGCGAGAATGTCGTTTTCCTTCTGCATGAGCTGCTGGTAGAGCTTGCTCGCTTCGTCGGCGCTGTTCGGCTCGGTCGCGATCAGGGTCGCAATGTCGGCGCTGCCGTCCGCCTTGTCCTTGTCTTTGCCCGACGAGCACGCCGCGAGGCTGAACACCATCGCGAGCGCGAGCAGGAGCGTCACAAATTTTGTGATTTTCTTCATCATGATTCCTCCGTTTGATTTTGATGGTTGCTTACTTGTTTCGGATTCGTGTTTCCGCTCAGGCCGAAGCCATAGCGGAAGCGGATGGCTTGCGTGGGGCAGGCGCGGATGCACTTGCCGCAGCGGATGCATTCCGTGTCGTTGGGGGACTTGGTGATGTCCACGTCCATCTGGCAGGTGCGCGCACATTTGCCGCAGGAGACGCACTTGCTCGTGTCGACCTGGATGCCGAGCAGGGAGACCTTGTTCATCAGCGCGTAAAACGCACCGAGCGGGCAGATCCATTTGCAGAACGGGCGGAAAAACAGCACACTCAAAACGACGACAGCGATCAGAATGATCAGCTTGCGCGTAAACAGCGCGCCCAGCGCCGCGCGGATGCTCTCGTTTGCGGCGGCAAGCGGGATCGCACCCTCGAGCACGCCCTGTGGGCAGATATACTTGCAGAAATACGGGTCTCCCATGCCCACGTCGTTGACGATGAGCGCCGGCAGCAGCACCACGGCCAGCAGCAGGATGACGTATTTCAAATAGGTCAGCGGCCTGAGCTTTTTTGTCGACAGCTTTTTGCCCGGGATCTTATGCAGCAGCTCCTGCAGCCAGCCGAACGGGCACAAAAAGCCGCAGATGAACCGCCCGAGCAGCACGCCGAGCAGGATCAGAATGCCGGTGATATAATACGAAAAGCGGAATTTGGACGAGCCGACCACCGCCTGAAACGCCCCGATCGGGCACGCGCCCGATGCCGCCGGGCAGGAATAGCAGTTCAGGCCGGGCACGCAGACGGTCTTGCCCTTGCCCTGATAGATGCCGCCCTTGAAGAAGTTCGGCAGGTGGATGTTGGTCAGCAGCGTCGCCGCCGCCTGGATCCAGCCGCGAAACCGGCTCAAGAGCAGGGAAACAGACTGTTTTTTCTTATCCAATGCCGACACACTCCAAGCACAGCCGGATCGCCTTGTTGAGCACGGCGCCGGCCTCGCCGCGCAGCGCGCCGAAGCACACCATGGCGATGCCTGCAGCGATCAGCAGAACCTGCACAACGGCTTTCTTCGCACGAAACACCCGGATCACTCCCTTCTGTTTGCCCCATGATACCATGGCGCAGATAAAATCTTCGTTAAGAACGGAAACTTAACAGAGATTTTATGCCTTTGTGTTATCATATAACAAAGTCGGACATTCGTAAATACGCACGAGGAGAATGGTATGCATATTTTGGTTGTGGAAGATGAAAAGGCGCTCTGCGACACGATCGCGCGCAGTCTGCGGCGGCTTGCCTACAGCGTGGACTGCTGCTATGACGGGCAGAGCGCCGCGGAGATGCTCGCCGTCGAGCGCTTTGATCTGGTCGTGCTGGATCTGAACCTCCCCGGCGAGGACGGTATGACGGTGCTCCGGACGCTGCGCGAGCGTGACCGCGACACCAAGGTGCTGATCCTGTCGGCGCGCTGCGAGGTCGCCGACAAGGTGGCGGGACTCGATGCGGGCGCGAACGACTATCTCACCAAGCCCTTTCACCTCGATGAGCTCGCGGCGCGCATCCGCAGCCTGACACTGCGCCGCTTTACGCAGAGCGACGTGGTCCTGACCTGCGCCGAGCTGTCGTTTGACACCAAGGCGCGCACGGCGTCCGTGCGCGGCGAGACGCTGTCGCTCACGCGCAAGGAGACGGGCATCCTCGAATACCTGCTGCTGCATCAGGGGCGGCCGGTCAGTCAGGAGGAGCTGCTGGAGCACGTGTGGGACAGCGGGGCGGACGGCTTCGGCAACTCCATCCGCGTGCATATCTCCGCACTGCGGAAAAAGCTGCGCGCCGCCCTGGGCTATGACCCCATCCGCAACCGCATCGGCGAGGGCTATGTTATGGAGGCGCAGACATGAAGCGGTTATCTCTGCAGTGGCGCATCACGCTGATGACGGCGGCGCTGATCGGCGTGACGTGTGTGCTCATGAACTGTCTGATCGGCTATTCCGGCAAGCGGTATATGGATGCGATCGGCAGCGGCATCTCGGCTTACGGCGAGATCGAATCCGGTGCGCCCGACGCCTTCGATCCGCAGAGCAAACAGCCGGATGACGAGCTGACGATCATCATCAGCGGCGCGCAGGCGGCCTTCGGCGTCACGAACTGGTACATCACGGCGGCGGTCACGCTCATCGGCGGCGTGCTCGCGTATTTTGTCAGCGGCCGCGCGCTGCGTCCGCTGCGCAGTTTTGCAGCGCAGGTGGAAAACATTCAGCCGAGCAATCTGGCGCAGTGCAAGGTCAGCGAGGACGTGCTGCCGGAGTTTCAGCGCTTCAGCCGCTCGTTCAACGGCATGATCGACCGCCTGGACGCGGGCTTCACGGCGCAGCGGCAGTTTACGGGCAACGCTGCGCACGAGCTGCGCACGCCGCTTGCGCTGATGCAGGCGCAGCTTGAGCTGTTTTCCGCCGAGCACGCGGACGTCACGCCCGAAACGGCGGCGTTTTTGAGCCTGCTGCAGGAGCAGACGGAGCGTATGGCGCAGATGACGAAGATCCTGCTGGAGATGAGCGAGCTGCGCACCGTGCCCTGTGACGACCGGGTCGAGCTCGCGCCCATGATCGAGGAGATCTTCACCGATCTCGCGCCGCTTGCAGAGAGCAAGTGCATCGCGCTGGAGGCCGACGGCGGCGCTGTGCTCACCGGCAGCGACCCGCTGCTGTACCGGCTGCTGTTCAACCTGACCGAAAACGCCATCCGTTACGGCCGGCCGGACGGGGCGGTGCGCATCGCGGTCAGCGAGGCGGACGGGAATGTACAGATCCGCGTCCGTGACCACGGTCCCGGCATCCCGGAGGCATACCGGGAGAGCGTTTTCCAGCCGTTTTTCCGCGTGGACAAGTCGCGCAGCCGGGCACACGGCGGCGTCGGACTCGGTCTGTCGCTTGTGTGGGAGATTGCCGCGCTGCACGGCGGCACGGTGCAGATCGAGCGCAGCGGCGCGGACGGAACGGTCATGCTCGTGACGCTGCCGCGCGACGGCAAAGAATCCTAAAACACAGGCGGCGGCCAGGTCATCCCCGGTCGCCGCCTACAGCTTGTCCAAAAACCTCGTAGAGTTTCGCCGCCGCAGCGGCGAAAGAAGGTCCGATCATTTTCTCCGGCGACATGTGCGGCGGAGAAAATACCGCTCAGGCTGCAAGTGTGGAATTTGTGCGCAGCAGACTGCAGTCTCTTTGTCAAAAAGTATTACTTTTTGACAGTCTCAAAGCGGCAGCCGGATAGCTCCGGCTGCCGCCCGTTTTTGTTCGTGCCTTACCAGATGCCGAGCACGTGCTGCATCAGCAGGCTCATGCCCGCGATGCCGACCCAGCAGCAAAAGCCCATGATGAGCGGCTTGCCGCCGGTTTTGACGAGCTTGACGATGTTCGTGTTCAGGCCGACGGCACACATGGCCATCACGATCAGGAACTTGCTGAGCGTCTTGAGCGGGGTGAACACGCTTGCCGACACGCCGGCGCTCACGCAGATGGTCGTGATCACGGACGCGAGCAGGAAGTAGAGGATGAACATCGGGAAGATCTTCTTGAAATTCACCTTCGTACCGTCGGTCTTGGCGCGCTTCGTGCGCACGAAGGCGAGCACGAGCGTGATCGGGATGATGGCGAGCGTGCGCGTGAGCTTGACGGTCACGGCCTTGTCGAGCGTCTGGCTGCCGAGCCCGTAGAGCGAGTCCCACGTGGAGGCCGCGGCCGTGACGGACGACGTGTCGTTGATGGCCGTGCCGGCGAAGATGCCGAACGCCTCGCCGTTCGTGGTCGAGAAGCCGAGCAGCGCGCCGAGAGCGGGGAAGAAGATGGCCGCGAGCATGTTGAAGAAGAAAATGACGGAGATCGCCTGCGCGACTTCCTCATCGTCCGCGTCGATGACGGACGCGGTCGCCGCGACGGCCGAGCCGCCGCAGATCGACGAGCCGACACCCACGAGCGTTGAGATCTTGCCGGGGATGTGCAGCAGCTTGTGCAGCAGCCACGCCACGACGAGCGACGTCGTGATCGTCACGAGGATGATCGGCAGCGACTGCTTGCCGGTCTGCCAGATGACGGACAGGTTCATGCCGAAGCCGAGCAGGATGACGGCGTACTGCAGCACCTTTTTCGACACGAACGAGATGCCGGGCTGCGCCGCGCTCTTGTCGTGCCAGAGCAGCGTGACGATCATGCCGGCGAGGATGCCGAACACCGGGCCGCCGACGATCGGAAACCGCTGCCCGAGCAGCCAGCAGGGCACGGCCATGACGAGGCACACGAGGATGCCTTTCCAGTTTTTCTGAATGAAGTTCATAGTGGGTCGAGGATTCCTTTCTCTCCATGCGTTGTTTGCAGAGAGCATCATAGCACACCTGAACGATAAAGAAAAATGATTTCTATTTATCAAATGATAATTTTGTGTTATCATTAGCTGAAAACCTACAGGAAAGAGGGATGCCCATGCTGGATTTTCGCGTCGAGACGTTTCTGGCCGTGTGCCGGCACATGAATTTTACGAAGGCGGCGCGTGAGCTCAACATCACGCAGCCCGCGGTCTCGCACCATATGCACTATCTGGAGCAGGCTTATGGTACGGCGCTGTTTCAGCACAACGGCAAGCGCCTGCAGCTGACCGAGGCGGGGGAGATTCTGCGCCGCACGCTGATGACGATGAAGCACGACGAGCAGCACCTGCAAAAGCGCATGCAGCAGGCCGCCTCCGGCACGCGCGACTATTCGTTCGGCGCGACGCTCTCGGTCGCGGAGTTCATGATCAACGAGGCGCTCGGCCGGTTTCTGCGCCTGCACCCGGACAGCCACATTCAGATGCAGGTGGCGGATACGAAGGTGCTACTGAGCAAGCTCGATTCCGGTGAGCTGGATTTTGCGGTCGTCGAGGGTGACTTTCCGAAGGCGGAGTATGATTTTTTCGTCTTCGGCACGGAGGAGTATGTCGCCGCCGGAGACCCGGAGAAGGCCGCGCGCTACCGCGGCCGCCCGCTGACGGACCTGCTGGGCGAGCCGCTGCTGCTGCGCGAGGAGGGCTCGGGCACGCGCGTGATCCTGGAGTATTACCTGAAGGAGCACGGCCTGGCGGCGGCGGATTTTGCCCGCACGGTCGAGATCGGCAACATCGGCGCGATCAAGACGCTGCTCAAAAGCGGCTACGGCGTGTCGTTTCTCTACCGCGCGGCCATCCGCCAGGAGGAGGCGGTGGGCGCGCTCGGCGTGATCGAACTGAGCGACTTTGAGCTGCGGCACGACATTATGTTCCTGTTTCCGAAAAACAGCAATTTCCGCGCCGATTATACGACCATTTTCCGCGAGCTGCGCGCCTGCGCCGAAGAAACCGGCGGCGCGTGACCCCACACCCAGCAAAAAGGAAGCCACCGCAGCGCATGATGCGCTGCGGTGGCTGTTCCATTCACGTTTCGTCAGCTTTTGACCAATGCCACGGCGGTTTCGATATGCTCCGTGTGCGGGAACATGTCTACCGGCTGGATGCGCGTGACGCGGTAGCCGTGCCGGGTGAGATAGCCCAGGTCGCGCGCGAGCGTCTCCGGGTTGCACGACACGTACACCACCCGCTCCGGCCCGACGGCCGTCACGGCGGCGAGAAAGCGCTCGTCACTGCCGGCGCGCGGGGGATCGAGGATGATGACGTCGGCGTGTTCACCGGCCCTGGCCATGCCCTGCAGGAAGTCGCTCGCGTCGGCCGTGTAGAAGCGGACGTTGTCCGCGCGGTTTGCCTTCGCGTTGCTGATCGCGTCGCGCACGGCGTCGCGGTTATTTTCCACGCCGATTACGCGCGCGGCGTTCCGGCTGGCGAAGATGCCGATCGTGCCGGTGCCGCAGTAGGCGTCCACGACGGTCTCTTTGCCGGCCAGCCCGGCGTAGTCGAGCGCCGTGCGGTAGAGCACCTCCGTCTGCACGGGGTTGATCTGATAAAACGCGCGCGGCGAGATGCGGAACGTGAAGTCCCCGAGCTGCTCGCGGATATAGCCCGGCCCATAGAGCACCTCGCTGTGGGGCCCGAGCACAAGGCTCGTCTGCCCGGCGTTGATGTTCTGCACGATGGTCGTGATGTCCGGGTGCCGCTGCAGCAGCGCGCGCACGAAGTTGCGCTTGCCGGGCAGCATGCCGTGCGCCGTCACGAGCACGACGAGGATCTCCCCGCTGCGCCAGCCGCGCCGCACGAGCACGTGCCGCAGCGTGCCGCGGCCGGTTTCCTCGTCATAGGGACGGATCTTGAAGCTCTTGAGCAGGCCGCGGATCGTGACAATGATCTGGTCTGCGACCGTGTCCTCGATCATGCAGTCGCTGACCGGCACGATCCGGTGCGAGGCCGACTGGTACACGCCCGAGATGATCTGCCCCTGCCGATTGACGCCGAAAGCGGCCTGCACCTTGTTGCGGTAGTGGTAGGGATCTTTCATGCCGATGATCTCCTCCACGTGGCCGAAGCGGCCGAGCAGGCGGATGGCCGTCGCCTGTTTGAGATGCAGCTGCTCGTCATACGACAGGTTCTGCAGCTGGCAGCCGCCGCACTTTTTTGCGAGCGGACATACGCGCGATGGGGTGTTTGCCATGGTCATGACCTCCGGTCTTGCGAACTCTTTTCTTTATCCTAGCACATCATTCGTCGCTTTTCCACACGGTTTTTGCGCGCGGCAGGTTCCACTCGAAGTGCGCCGCGGCGCAGCGGATGACGATGACAACGACCACGCTGGTCAAGATCGCGCCCGCGCCCTGCCAGACCTGCTGCAGCAGCAGATAGAGAATGCCGCCCGCGATGGACGCGCTGGCGTAGATGTGCTTGCGCAGGATGTAGGGCATATCCCCGGCGAGGATATCGCGCAGCACGCCGCCGCCCGTGCCGGTCAGCAGGCCGACAAACACCAGCAGCAGCGGGTCGGTGCACCCGGCGAGCGTGGTGGCGGTGTTCATGCCCGTGATCGTGAAGATGCCGAGCCCGGCCGCGTCCATGATGAGCATGAGCGCGTCGAACACACGCTTGCTGCGGCCGATGATCCGGCGCACGAACGGGAAAAACAGCACGACCGACACGCCGAGCGCGACGAGCAGATAGATCGGGTCCTGAAATGCGCGCGGCGGCGTCAGCCCCACGACGAGATCGCGCAGAATGCCGCCGCCGACGGCCGTCGTGATGCCCAGCAGCCCCACGCCGAAAATGTCCATATGCTTTTCGATGCCGAGCACCGCGCCGCTGACGGCGAACGCGACCGTCCCGGCCAGCTCGAGCAGAAAGAGGAAGGTTTCCATCGTCATGACCTCCGAAAAAAGAGTACACCCCTGCCGTGGTGCAGGTGTGTACTCTGTCCTTTTACCTGAAAGATTGGCCGCGCGGCCTTGCTTCTTCGGTGCGGAATCGTCTCTCCAGAGCTCCGTCAGCCACCGGTCCTTTTGCCTGAGAGTGTCACTCCTTCGGCGGCCGCAGCGCTCTCCCGGCGGCATCTTACGGCATCCATCTCCGACAGTATAGCAGATGCGGCGAAATTTGCAATGCCGAATTTTTTCGTGTACACTGTTTGCAGAAAATGACGGGAGGTACGCGCATGAAACGGATTTTCTGCGGTCTGTTGTGCGCAGCGGCGCTGCTGCTGACGGCCTGCGGGCAAAAGACGGCGGCACAGGCCGAAGCTGCGGCAGACCCCGCCGTCGCGGCGGCGCAGCGGTATCAGGCCATCGTGCAGGCGGTCGGCGACGGCACGCGTGCGGGCGTCAATCTCACGGACGCGCAGATCGCGCAGGCGGTGGCGCAGCTCTCGGACGCAGGACTCACGGCCGTGCACGTGGACGCGGCCGACCCGGTCACGCACCCGGAGACGGTGACGGCGTTCTGGGATGCGCGCGCGGCGGGGCAGACGGCCGAGGCCGCGCTCTACGAGGTCTGCCGCGACGGCGGGCTGCTGTGCCACACGCTGCGGTTCGCGGACGGTGCGGACACCGTCACGCGCACGCGCGTCGTCTGGCGCGACGGGGCGTTTTCCGTGAGCTACACCGATACGTATGCCGTCACGTCCCTGACGCTCGACGGCGGGCGGCTGACGTATGTCTATGACATGCCCGACAATCCGCCGGGCACGGATCACGACGGGCACATCGATACGCAGGAGATATTTACGATCGGCGAATCATAAAGCGGCGCGCCCCGTTCGGGGCGCGCCGTCTTTTCCTATCTTATGCATCTTATGCGCGGCGGGCGTCGGCTGCCGCCGCAGTGTGCAGCAGCGCGGCCTGCGCCAGCAGCTCCATGCCGTCGGCCGCCTGCGGGTAGCGCGCGGCGAGGCCGAAGTGCGCGAACGCGGCGCACAGCTGCGCGCTGTCGAGCACGACGCTGTCGTTGCCGCGGGCCAGCTCCAGCTCGATGATCGAGCGCAGCACCTGCTCGCTGCACGCTTTCTCCGGCTGCACGCAGCCGAGCAGCGCCTGCACGGGTGCGTCGGGATAGCTGCAGTAGAGTCCGTAGCGCCGCGCGGCGATGCCGTAGCCGTTGGCGGCGCGCACGCCGGGTGTGCACAGCACGCTCGCACGCTGCAGCAGCTTGCCGACGAGCTGCTGCAGCGCCGGCCCGGAGACGCCGAGTGTCGGGATGCCGACGGCCGCCGTGATCTCCTCGCAGAAAACGCCCGCGCTGTCCGGTGCGGCGATGACCGTGCAGCCGGAGGCGGCCAGCACCTCCGCCGCTGCGCGCAGCTTCGGCAGGGGCGGCTGTGTGGACGCCCCGCACAGATACGGTTCGCAGTCCGGCACGGCCGCCGGGCTCAGCGGCAGCAGGACGGCGTGTTCTCCGCCTAGCGCCTGCACGCGGCGCAGGAACTGTGTGATGGCGGCCGGGTCTGCGCCGAGCACGCCGATGTGAGGCTGATCCTGTATCTGCATGATGGGCATCTCCTGACGAAAAAAGTCTCCGCGAAGCGGGTATGGCCCTATCTTAGCGGAGACTGTGATCCGTCCGGCAACGCTTTGGCATCCAAACGGCATCATTGCGCGTTGAAATACAAAGTATTTTCCACACGCCACGCCGGCAGGGAAAAGGCGGTGTCGGCGTCCGGGTCGTAAAACTGCAGATAGTCGGTGATGCTGCTGTCTGTGCCGTCGTTGTAATTGCCCTCGGTTCCGGAGTTGAGCAGCCGCAGTGGGGCGGTGTTCCCGCCGCTTGCGCGCAGGACGAGCATTTTTTGGGCCGCTTCCGGTATCGGGATCTGCACCTCGTCGTACGGCACGCCGAGTGCGGCCGCGACCGTGGCGCCGACGCGGTTTTCAAACACGCTCAGCAGGTAATCCCACAGGTCGTTCTGCCGGATCTGGGAGGCGAAGGTATAGGCAAATTCATAACTGAGCGCCAGAACGCAGCCGGTCGCATCGTCGAGCAGGAACGACGCCGTGTCGCCGCGCGGGTTGCTCAGCGTGATGCCCCAGAGGACGAAGCCGCTGCCGTAGTTCGCGTACTGGACGGTCGCGCCCTCCTGCACGGAAAAGTCGCCGCCGAACAGCGCGCTGTCCTTTTCCAGCGCGCCCAGAAGATCCTGCGCGTACTGCGCCATCTCGGCCAGCGTGTGCACCGCGGCGCTCTCATCGAGCTCGACGGGCTCCTCGGCACCGTAAAACAGGTTCTGCATGCCGTCGGTCAGTTTCCGGCGCAGAACGGTGGCCGGCCCCTGCTCGTCGCCGGCGCTGAGGGAAAACGCCGTGTCCTGATCTGTGCGGTCGAGCCGCACGGCCACGAGGTTCGGCAGAAAAAAGCCGCCCGCCGCGATCGTCAGCACGAGCACGACGGCCACGGCGGTGCGCATCCATGGCTTCATACACGGCCTCCTTTCAGCTCCACGGTCACGACCGTGCCGTTGCCGACACGGCTCTCAAACTGCATCGTGCCGCCGTGCAGTTGCACGATCTCGTTGCACAGCGACAGGCCGAGGCCCGCGCCGCCCTGTGCGCGCGAGCGCGACTTGTCTACACGGTAAAACGCCTCCGTCAGGTGCGCGAGCGCTTCCGGCGGGATGCCGCGGCCGTTGTCGAGCACGCGCACGCGGCAGCCGTCGGGCAGCATCTCCTGCCAGACGTAGATGTTGCCGCCGTTGTCGAGCGCCTTGCGGGCGTTGTCCATCAGGTTCACGAGCAGGGTCTTGAACAGATCCGGCTCGAGAAAGCACATGCCCTCCGCCGTGCGGTACTGCAGGGCAATGCCTTTTTGTGCGTACAGGCGCTTGAGGTGCTCGAGCAGCCCCGCCACGAGATCGGCAGGATGCGCGGGCACGAGCTGGAGCTTTGACTGGTCGAGCGAGAGCATATCCAGCAGCTTCAGCCCCAGCGCTTCGAGCCGCTTGCCCTCGGAGAAGATGTAGTTTGCCGCGTCCATCTGCTCGTCGGGCGTGAGCACCTGACTGCGCAAAAGGTCTGCATAGCCGATGATGGAGGTCATGGGCGTTTTCATCTCGTGCGAGAAGTCGGCCATGAACCGCTCCTGCAGCGCCATGCTCTCCTGAATGCGCTTGACGTTCTGCTCCAGCTGCCCGGCCATGCGGTTGAAGTCGGATGCCAGCTGCCCCACCTCGTCGCGCGAGCGCACGGGCGCCCGATAGCTTAGGTTGCCGCGCGCCAGCTCTCTTGACGCGCGTGAAAGCGTGCCGAGCGGGCGCGTCAGCAGGTAGGACGTGAGCCACGACACGGCCGCGCCGATGACGATGAGGATCACGAACGTCGTGTGATACGCGCGCTGCTGCGTCTGGCGCACGGTGTAGGCCTCCGTCACGTCGAACGCGAGCTGGACGGTCGTGCCGTCGGCCGTGGCGCCGAGCATGAGGTAGTGCCGGCCGTTGCCGGTGTGCACGATGCTGGTCACGCCGCTGCCGGCCGGAGGCTCGGGTGCTTCGTCGAGCAGCGCGGTGTCGCCCGTTGTGGTCATCTGTGCGCCGAATCGGATGCGCGCTGCCGTGCTCGACCCGCCGCTGCCGAGCTTGTGCAGCACGAGCGCGACGGTGTTGGCCGCCGTGCCGGGCGAGGCGTTGTCACCGAGCAGCTCCAGCACGTCCACGACCATGCGATAGGTCTGCACGGCGGCATCGCGCTCACGGTCGATGGAGGAAGAAAACGACTGCGCGATCATCAGGCTGCCGCCGATGCCGTAGGTCAGCGACAGCAGCAGCACCATGGCGATGGTGAGCTTTGCGCGAAATTTCATCCGCTCATACCTCCAGCCGGTAGCCGACCTTGTTCACGGCCAACAGCCGGTTTTCCCAGCCGACCTTTTTGCGCAGCCGCTGGATGTGCAGATCCACGGTCTTGCTGCCGTAGCTGTATTCGCCGCCCCAGACGTGCTCGTAGATCGTCTCGCGGTAGAGCGCGGTGCCGGGGTTGCGCGCGAAAAACAGCAGCAGGTCATATTCCTTGTGCGTCAGGCTGATCTCCTCCGTGCCGCGCCAGACCTGCATGGCGCGCGTGTCGATGCGCAGCCCGCCGATCTCGATCACGGCGTCGGTCTTGTTGTAGCGCCGCAGCACGACGTCCACGCGCGCGAGCAGCTCCACGACCTCAAAGGGCTTGACGATATAGTCCTCCGCGCCCATGCGCAGGCCGCGCACCCGGTCGTCGACTGAGCCGCGCGCGGTCAGAAAGATGACCGGGATGCCCAGCGGGCGGATATACTCCATCAGCTCGAAGCCGTCGGCGTTCGGCAGCATCACATCGAGCAAAATGAGATCAAATACGTTGCGTTCCAGAATGTCCGCCGCGGCCAGCCCGTCATAGACGCACGTGCAGTGATAGCCCGCGCGGGTCAGGCTCATCTGGATCAGGTCGCAGATCGGCTTTTCATCGTCCACGATCAGGATCTGGATCATGCCACCGCCTCCTTCGAGTCAAAATTACATCCGTTTGGCATCAAAACGGCATCCGAATCCGATGCCCGGTTCGATTATAGGAGCGGCCGGTGTGTGTGTCAAATGTTTCGTGCGCCCAGTCAGGTTTTTCCTGAGTTGGGGAAAGATGTGCAAATATTCGGCGCTTTTGCCGAAAGCAATCTTGCGATTCGTGAAAATTCATGATAAAATGACAAAATATTATATTTTTCTATCGAAGTTTCGGTCATGAATCGCAGCACAACATCAAACAACAGGCGAAATCAAGGAAACGGTTGCTCTTTTCTGTCGTTTTCAACGGCGAAAAGAGCAACGGAGGGGGGAAAAACATGCATAGATCCCATTTTGCGGACAGGGTCCGGGCCTTTCTGCTGGCAGCCGCACTGGTGTCGGCGCTGATCTGCCCGCAGGCGCTGGCTGCGGACGCGGCGGGGAGCGGCGGCTGCGCGCACGGCCACACGCTGACGACCTGCCGCGGCGGAAAGTCCGTGTGCGCGGTCTGCGGGGAGACAGTCGACATCCGGGCCGCGCAGTACACCGGCTGGCTGACGGTCGAGGGCACGGCCGACCGGATGTATTTCCTGTCCGGCGAGCATGTCACCGGCTGGCAGCAGCTCGACGGCGGGACGTATCACTTCGACGATGACGGCATCGTTCACGACACGGAGACGGTCGACACCCGCACCTGCACCACGAACGGCTATGCCATCACCACCTGCAGGACCTGCGGCGAGACCTGCCGCAGCGCGGTGCTCCGCTATGCGGGCCACAGCTGGGATGCTGATCATGTCTGCACGAAGTGCGGCACGCAGGGAAAGAATATTGCCGATGCGCAGGTCAAGACCGCGCCCGCGGTCTATAACGGCAAAGATGCCGTCTGCGCCGTTGCGGTCACGTATCAGGGCAGGCAGCTGACGGTCAGGACCGACGAAGCGGACGTCGATGGCTGCATCTCCTATACGAACAACACGCGCGTCGGTCTCGGCACCGTCTCGATCCGGGGCATGCGCGACTTCTACGGCACGGTGTCCGCGCAGTATGAGATCCTGCCCGGCGGTGTCCGGGACGCGGCTGCGGCCGAGATCGGCCAGAAGCAGGTCCGTCTCGACTGGACGGCGGCCGCTGGTGCGGAAAACTACCGCGTCGAGATGAGCGCCGACGGCGGCAGCACCTGGACCGCTCTGCCCCTGACCGCAAAGCCCGTCTGCATCGTCACGGGTCTCGCGCCGGCAACGGCGTACACGTTCCGCCTGGCCGGCTGCACGCAGGTGGACGGCAGGTGGTATTTCTCGCCGTACTACTCCAACACGGTCACGGTGACGACGCTGCCAGAAGGCGCGTTTGCACCGTCCGAACTGCTCGGCACGATCGACGCGCAGGTGGATGGGCGTACCGTGACCGGCCTGAGCATGGACGCGGCGCAGTATCTGTTTTTGCCCGCGAGCGCGGATCTGAGCCGCCTCGCCGTGACGGTGCACACGCAAAACTGCACGAACCCGACCGTGGAGCTGCAGGGCAGCAAGGGCATAGAACCGCTCGGCGAGACCGTCAACATCACAGAGCTTGCCGCCGCGGACGACGGCCTTTACACGCTCACCGTCCGCATCAACGGCGAGGCGGCCGGCACGCTGTGCGTGGCGCAGTCCGAGAATCTCAGCGCGCTTTACATCACGAGCGAAGATCCGTCCGCACAGGGCCGAGCCTTTGTGGATGCCGGCGATGCCAACGCCGCGGCGCAGCTGCTGCTGGCCGACCGGGACGGCAATGCCGTCTGTGACGGTGTGCGCACGCAGCTCCGTGCGTGCGGCAGGACCGACCCTGCGGCCGCCGGGAAGCGGTCGTATCAGCTCCGGCTCGACCAGGCGTGTGATCTCGCCGCCTGCGGGGAAGCGGCTGAGCGCTGGACGCTGCTGGCCTGCTGTGACGACGCAACGCTTTTGCACGACAAGCTCTTCCGGGAGCTTGCCGTGTCGCTGGGCATGCCGTACACACCCGCGGCCGACTGGGTGGATCTGTACTATGACGGCGTCTACCGCGGCACTTATCTTGTCAGCGAGACGAACGCCGTCGGCAGTACTGGTGTGGACATCACCGGCATGGAGACCGCCTACGCGGCCGTCAATGCGGACTACGGCAGCGATATGACCACGGCCGCGGCCGAGAACCGGTACGGCCGGACCTACCGGTACACGGCCGGGCTGACCGAGCCCGCCGACATCACCGGCGGCTACCTGCTCGCGCGTAGCGACACCGCCAAGGCAAAGCAGGACGCGGCCAACGGCTTTGTGACCGCGCGCGGCTGCGCCATGAATGTCCAGAGTCCCGCGTGGTGCGGCCGGGACGCCATGGCCTACATCAGCGAGTATTATCAGGCCTTTGAGGATGCGGTCTACGCGCAGGATGCCGCCGGGAACTACACCGGCTACAATGCCGAGACCGGTAAGTACTATTATGAATACTGCGACCTGACCTCGCTCGTGCAGGTTTACCTGCTGCAGCGTCTGGCCGCCGATGCGTGTGCGGTCGGCGTCTCGCTATCCTTTTATAAGGATGCCGGCGGTCTGCTGTACGCAGGCCCTGTTTCGGATATGGAGCTGGCCTGCGGCGATATCGGCGCGGACGATGACTTTGACGGCGGGCGCTACCTCGTGTCCGCGCTCCTGCAGATCCCCGGCTTCCGCGCGGCCGTCGGCAATTACTGTCACGATACGTTCCTCGCGCAGGCGCAGCGGCTTGTGGGGGACGGCGGCAGGGTCATGACCGGCGGCGCACACCTGTCGGCCAGCGCCGCCATGAATGACCGGTTGTGGCCGCTTATCCGCGCCGGTGATCGTGCCTGGCCGGCCGGCACGACGTATGCCGATACCGTGGCGGACATGGACGCCTGGCTCACCGCGCGCATCGCGCAAATGCGCGCCGCCTATGCCCACACGTGGGACGCCGGCGTCGTCACGCGGGAGCCGACCTGCACATCCACCGGCACGCGCGTTTACACCAGCGATGCCGGCGAGACGATGACCGAGACCATCCCGGCCAGAGCCCACGCGCCTGAGGCGCTCCCGGCCGTGGCGGCCACCTGCACCACGCCGGGCCTGACCGAGGGCAGCCGGTGCGCCCTCTGCGGCGAGGTGCTGACGGCGCAGGAGACCATCCCCGCCGCGCACCGCTATGTCAACGGGGTCTGCACCGTCTGCGGGGCAAGAGACCCGGTGTCCGCTCCGTGCCCCGGCGGCAAAGCCTGTCCGGGCAGCAGATTCACCGATATGCCGCCCGCGGGCAACTGGGCGCACAACGCCATTGACTTCACCGTGGCGCACAAGCTCTTTGCCGGCACGTCCGACACGACCTTTGAACCGAGCGCACGGCTCACCCGCGCCATGATCGTCATGATCCTCTATCGGCTCGAGGGCGAGCCCGCCGCCGCGGCGGAAAGTGCCTTCACCGATGTGCGCAGCGGCGCCTGGTATGCCGGGGCGATCGGCTGGGCGGCGGGCAGCGGCATCGTGAACGGTGTCGGCGGCGGCCGGTTTGATCCCAACGGTCTGGCGACCCGCGAGCAGACGGCGGCCATCCTGTATCGGTACGCCCGCTTCAAGGGCTGTGATCTGGATGCCTGCGGCGACCTGTCGGCGTTTGCGGACGCGGGCAGCGTGTCCGCTTTTGCGCTTGCGCCCATGACCTGGGCGGTGGGCGAGCGGCTGATCTCCGGCAATGCCATCGGCGGCCGGACGCTTCTCGATCCGCAGGGCGTGACCACACGCGCGCAGTTTGCGATGATCATGATGCGCTACATTTTGAACGTTGTCCAGCCGGCGCCTGAGCCCTGACAGCCGCTGCAACAGTACCGGCAGTCCGGCATCCCGGAGTGGTTTTTCCGCTCCGGGATGTTTTTTCGCCGCCGTTCGGCAGAAATCGCGGAAATCCCTGCCAGACTCTTGACAAAATCGCGCCCGCCATGCTAGTCTTTTTCACTAGGGAAATGAATTTTGACAGAAAGGCAATGGCAATGACATTAAATGAATTGAAGATCGGTTCCTCAGCAGTCATCACGGCCGTCGGTGGGGACGGCGCGCTGCGATGCCGGCTGTTGGACATGGGGCTGACACCCCGGACGCGCGTCACTTTGCAGAAGGTGGCGCCGATGGGCGACCCCATCGAGATCCGCGTGCGCGGCTATGAATTGACGCTGCGCGTAGAAGAAGCGAAGAAGATCGAGGTCGAGGGGGTGTCGGCATGATCTTTGCGCTTGTCGGCAACCAGAACTGCGGCAAGACGACGCTGTTCAACGCCCTCACCGGTTCCAACCAGCACGTGGGCAACTTTCCGGGCGTGACCGTCGACCAGAAGATGGGCGAGATGCGCGACGAGAAGGGCTGCTCCGTCGTTGACCTGCCGGGCATCTACTCCCTGCGTCCGTATACGCAGGAGGAGATCGTCTCGCGCGATTTTATCATCAACCAGAAGCCGGACGGCATCATCAACATCGTGGACGCCACGAACATCGAGCGCAACCTGTACCTGACGCTGCAGCTGCTCGAGCTGCGCGTGCCGATGGTGCTGGCGCTGAACATGATGGACGAGGTGCACGCCAACGGCGGCGCCATCGACGTGCAGAAGATGAGCCAGGCGCTGGGCATCCCCATCGTGCCGATCTCGGCGGCGAAGGGGGAGGGCGTGTCTGAGCTCGTGGATCAGGCGCTGACCGTTGCGCGCAGCCAGACGCTGCCGAAGGTGACGGACTTCTGCGCGGATGATTCGGCCGTGCACCGCTGCATCCACGCGGTCGTGCACCTGATCGCCGACCATGCCGACCGTATCGGCGTGCCGGCGCGTTTCTGCGCGGCCAAGCTCATCGAGGGCGGGGACGATCTCGCGCAGTCGCTCGCGCTCGACGAAAACGAGCGGGAGCTGCTTGAGCACTGCATCGTGCAGATGGAAAACGAGACCGGGCTCGACCGCAACGCGGCGCTCGCGGACATGCGCTACACGTTCATCGAGGGCGTTGTGGCTGCTTCCGTGGTCAAGTGCCACGAGAGCAAGGAGCACGCGCGCTCCATGAAGATCGACCGCATCCTCACAGGCAAATATACCGCCCTGCCGATGTTTCTCGTCGTGATGTTCCTCACGTTTTATCTCACGTTCAACGTCATCGGCCAGTGGCTGTCCGACCTGCTGCAGCTCGGCATCGACGCGCTGACCGGCGTCGTGGACGCCGCGCTCACGGCCTACGGCATCAACCCCGTGGTACATAGCCTCATCATCGACGGCGTGTTCGCCGGCGTCGGCAGCGTGCTCGTGTTCCTGCCGATCATCGTGACGCTGTTTTTCTTCCTGTCCATTCTGGAGGACACCGGCTATATGGCCCGCGTCGCCTTCGTCATGGATAAGCCCCTGCGCAAGATCGGCCTGTCAGGGCGCAGCATCGTGCCGATGCTCATCGGCTTCGGCTGCTCGGTGCCGGCCATCATGGCCACGCGCACCGTCTCGTCTGACCGCGACCGGAAGATGACCATCCTGCTCACGCCGTATATGAGCTGCTCGGCGAAGATCTCGATCTACGCCTTTTTCACCGCGGCGTTTTTCCCGCGCTACCGCGCGCTCGTCATGCTGGGGCTGTATGTCCTCGGCATCCTGATCGGCATCCTCGCGGCGCTCATCATGAACAAGACGGCCTTCCGCGGCAAGCCCGTGCCGTTTGTCATGGAGCTGCCGAATTACCGCATGCCCGGACTCAAGAGCGTGGCGCTGCTGCTCTGGGAGAAGGCAAAGGATTTCCTCCAGCGCGCGTTCACGGTCATTTTCCTCGCGACGATCATCATCTGGTTCCTCCAGAGCTTTGACACGCGCCTGAACGTCGTGGCCGACAGTGCCAACAGCCTGCTCGCGCTCATCGGGCAGTTCATCGCGCCCGTCTTCCGGCCGCTCGGCTTCGGCGACTGGCGGTGCGCCACGGCGCTCATCTCCGGCTTTATCGCCAAGGAATCCGTTGTCAGCACGCTGCAGGTGCTGCTCGGCGGCGCGGCCATTTCGTCGCTGCTCACCACGCGCTCCGCCATCAGCTTTCTCGTGTTCACGCTGCTGTATACGCCGTGTGTGGCCGCCATCGCCACCATCCGCCGCGAACTGGATTCCCGGCTCAAGACGGTCGGCGTCGTGGTTCTGCAGTGCTCAGTGGCATGGGTCGTGGCGTTTGCCGCGTATGCGATCGCGGGGCTGGTGTGATGCGGCTGATCGACTATCTCCTGCTGGCCATCGTGGCCGTGTGCGCCGTCATCGCGTGGCGCGTCTGGTGCCGCGCCATGAAAAAGGGCGGCTGCTGCGGCAGCGGCTGCACCGGTAACTGCGCGCAGTGCGGCAGAAACTGTGACTGCAAAAAAGAGAAATAGAAAAAAGCAAGGCTTCCCGAATTCGGGAAGCCTTGCTTTTTTCTATGCGTGTGGCCGCGCTCACAGCTCCGCAATATGCACCGGGTTTCCGTGCTCCCGGATCAGGGCCGCGAGATCGTCCGCGCGCAGCTACACGGTGGCCGTGTTGTCGTTCGGGTGCACGCCGATGAGCCCCGGCTCAGCGAAAAACGCGGCGTCGAGGTAGAGCTGCCCCGTGACCGTGGCAGCCTGTTGTGATATAGAGCTGCGATGCTGCAAGAGCGCGCATGAACCCGTCGCTTACAGGCCGGCGCTGATATTGCCCGCATCCTCGACGCTGACGGAAAACGGAGAAACTCGCTGTGGAGCGCTTTGGGAGAGCGGTACTGCCGCTCGCCGTTTTCGCCCGGAAACACGATGGGGCTTTCGGCGTGCTCCTGCGATTTGATTTTGAAACGCAAAAGCCGGAGCAGGCGATGCTTGGCCTGCTCCGGCACATGGAAATGCTGTGCTGCAATTATGATTTTGCGAGTTCGGCAGTGATCGCCTGGTTAAACGCATCGGCCTGTGTGTCCCAATCGGAATACTCCGGATCGTCCTTGTGGCTTGGCAGCAGGCTGTTGTCAGACAGATAATCGCCGAGCGCAGCCGTTACTTTTTTTGCGCCAAAATAATTCAGGTGATCCCCCTGGTCACGGGTATCCGTGCTCCAGTTGATCGACACCTGGTCGGACATGGTGTTGAAGTCGATGAACGGGATCTGCAGCTTATCTGCGAGCGCCTGCGTGCTGTTGTGGCGCGCCATGTTCCAGTTGACTGTGCTGGGCGAGCTGACGAGCATCAGCTGCGCGCCGTTTTCGTCACAGAAGGCCTTGATGCGCTCAACATAGGCGCGGTTTCGCTTCGGGATGGGAGCGTAGGCATCCGATGGCGTCATATAATTGCTGGCGTCCGCCGGAGTGGCGTTGCAGCGCAGCTGATACCCTTTTGCATTGTCGATATAGGTGTAGTTTACGTTCAGGCTCCAATCGCTGGATTTCAGCGTTTTCCACCGGTCGTGGTAGGAAAACACAGGGAAGAGGTCGCCGGCCTCCTGCAGCAGCATACTGCCGTACGAAAAATCGATGAAGATCACATCGGTCTCCAGGATCACAAGCTTGGGCGACTGCTTTTGGAAGGCTTTGTGCAAGAACGCTTCCGAATAGTACAGTGTCTGTCTGGATGTGCCGCAGCAGTAGGCCGTGTAACCGTATTGCTGCCACAGCTGCATCGGGATGAAGGCGGAATAGCTCTCGCTGTCACCGAGGATGAGCAGGTCGATCGTGTTGTCCGGTTCTCCGAGGATGCCGTTGGCCGCGGGGTCATGGATGCCGTCGCTGCGGGTGTTGTTTTTTGGCCGCACCAGCTGCGACACACCGGTCAGCAAAAGCGCCAGCACGGCGAGAAAAACGACGCATCTGAGCGTATGTTTGAGAAAACGGGACATGCGTGCCTCCTAAAAGTTCGCATACATGGGGTCGACGGGAATGTAGCCCTTTCCGTATGCTCCGAAAACGATGATGAACAAAATGAGCGCGTAGAAGACCGTCCAGCGTACTGCAGCAGGGCGCTGTGCCAGCAGCGCGCGCACGGACTTGCCTTTTTCGTTGATCACGCTCACGACGAACACGATCAGCAGTGTCACAGCAACGATCATGAGGTCAAACTTGTCAATACCGAGCGCCTTGAAGAGCGCATCGTCAAAGACGGGGAATGCAAATCCGGTGACCATGGTGCGGAACATCTGCATACCTGCACGCAGGCCGTTTGCACGGAAAAACAGCTCGCCGATGATGACCAGCACCGTCGTGCGCAGCATCTGCAGCAGACGGTACGGGAAGCTCTCGGCGCGGATGTGCAGCCGCGCGTTGACGGCCCGCACCGGCGGGGCGATGATGTTGCCGCCGAGGATCAACACGAAGTGGTACATGCCGAAAAAGAGATAGCTCCACGCGGCACCGTGCCAGAGACCGTTGCAGAACCACACGCAAAAGAGCGCGACGGCGCTCGCCAGCAGTGGACCGTAGTGGTTGCCGAGGCGTTTGCGGGCGGCGGAAGTGAGCTTTTCCAGTGGCTTGAGCGTGACGACCGGGTAGAATACATAGTCCTTGAACCAGGTGCCGAGCGTGATGTGCCAGCGCTTCCAGAATTCCGAGATCGTCTTGGAGAAAAACGGTTGTCGGAAGTTTTCCGGCATTGTGACGCCGAGGATCTGCGCCGTGCCGGTGACGGCGTCCATCGAGCCCGAGAAGTCCATGTACAGCTGCACGGTGTAGCACACGGCAGCCAGTGCGATCACGCCGCCGTCAAAGTCGGTGTAGTTATTAAAGACATTTCTCACGAGCGGGTTGAGCCGGTCGGCGATGATGACCTTTTTCATCATGCCGTAGGCAATGCGCTGCAGACCGAGCGTCAGGTTCTCGTAGGTGATTGGCTTTGCGTCCCAGAGCTGCTGCGCGGTCTGGTCGTAGCGGCAGATCGGCCCTTCCACGATCTGCGGGAAGAAGCTGATGAACAGCGTCAGGCGCAGCAGATTCGTGTCCGCTTTTGTGACGCCGCGCTGCACGTCCACGATGTAGGACAGCGCCTGCAGCGTGAAAAAGGAGATACCGATCGGCATCACATACTTCGGGATCGCCAGCTGCACGGGAATGTGCAGGTGCGCCAGGAGCGTGTTGACATTCGTCGCGGCGAAGCCGGAATATTTGAGTGCGAACAGGACGCCGATGTGCAAAATGACGGCCAGCAAAAGGATCCGGTGCTGCACGGCCTGCTGCCGCTTGCGCACGGTCTTGCGCTCGGCTTTTTCTGTCTGCGCGAGCAGAAGCTTCGTCTCCGACTGTATTTTGTCCAGCCACAGTCCGAAGTAGTGCATCGAAAGCGCCGTCAGAAGCAGGTATACGAGCAGCTTGCCGCTGATCAGCCAGAAAAAGGCGCAGTCGGCGGTGAGCAGGAAGTATTTTTTCCCGCGCCGCGGCATGAGACTGTACACCACGAGACAAAACGGCAGGAACACGACGAGAAATGCCGTCGAGAAGAAGGAGGTCAGGGCGCTCCCTTTTCCCGCGAGGAACAACGAAGAAAGCTCCATATCAGCAGCCCTCCTGCAGGCGCACACGCCTGCCTGCTGTTCGTTTTACGTTCCGCATGATCTGGCACAGAGCATCCGGGGCGCTCTTTTGCGGGCAATGAGGCTGTTTTGCCGTCCTTGCCGGAGAAAAGGATACGACCGGCACGGACCGGACGGGCGCTTTCTGCGCGGCCGGCATGCCGTTTGTACGATTTTCGATTGCCCATCTTCTTACGCTTGTCATTTGCTCTGTTCTCCTGATGGTATTTTTTGTTCTGCGGCCAATATTATAGCAAGAAAAGCATACGGCGACATCTTAATTAGTCTTAATTCTTGGGGCGTTCGCGCTGCCGCATAGGGCAGAATATTGCAATGTGTTTGTATGTCCTGCGTGAAAAATGCACCGGCGTGCAGAAAAACAGCGCATTCGGCGCGCTGTGCGAAGCATCCGGCGCTTTTCACATTTGCGGCGCAAATATTTCCGGCCGAAGATACTTTGTGCGTTGGGCAGAAATGAATTTCATGGAAAAAGGACCTGCTGAAAAGCAAGTCCTTTTCTTGGTGGAGATGGAGGGAGTTGAACCCTCGTCCGAAAGCGCTTTGACAGGAACTTCTCCGGGCGCAGCGGGTTTTTTCGGGACGCTGTACGCCCCTGTTCCCTTCAGGACAGGCAAACCGGCAAGCCTGTCAGTCCGGTAGCTTCATGATGCATGGCACGCGCAAAGCTTAGCGTGCGCACGTTCACCACTCATCGACGCTCCGCTGCCGGGCCGTGGTCCTCCCGGCGGGAACGCTCGCTATTTAAGCAGCGAGAAGAACAGTTTCGTTGTTGTTCTTTAATTTATAAGGTGCCCGTTTTATGGCGGTCAGGCGCCGCCGCCCGCTATTCCTGCCTCCACACCCCCGTCGAAACCGGTACATCCCCATGATGTCGGGCGCGTCGGCCGCCTGCGCCGCTCTCGCGGCGCAGGCAGGAACGCATTCTGAAAGATCAGACGAAACTGCCGATGATTTGTTCCCTCAGCAGGTCTCCGGCTCCGGATACTCGACGCCGAAGGTCTCGACCGTGACGGTCTTCATCTTCTGTTCGTGGGTGGGCTTGTCGTTGAACATGCTGCGCGGGGTGCGCGCGATGGCGTCGACCACGTCCATGCCCTCGGTCACTTTGCCGAACGCGGCATACTGCTTGTCGAGGTGCGGGGCGTCCATGTGCATGATGAAAAACTGGCTGCCGGCGGAGTTCGGATCCATGGCGCGGGCCATGGACAGCACGCCGCGGGTGTGCTTGAGGTCGTTTTGGAAGCCATTGCTCGTGAACTCGCCCTCGATGCTGTAGCCCGGGCCGCCCATGCCGGTGCCGGTCGGGTCGCCGCCCTGGATCATGAAGCCGGGGATGACGCGGTGGAAGATCACGCCGTCGTAAAAGCCCTTCTTGACGAGACTGATAAAGTTGCGGACGGTGTTCGGCGCGATCTCCGGATAGAGCTCGGCGCGGATGATGCCGCCGTCTTCCATTTCAATGGTGACAATCGGATTGCTCATCAGTAATTTTTCTCCTTTATCGTTCTGTCGATCTCGCGTTTGGCGCTGCGCTGCGCGTCGGCGTCGCGCTTGTCATAGAGCTTTTTGCCCTTGCACAGGCCGAGCTCCACCTTCACGCGGCTGTCCTTGAAATACAGCGACAGCGGCACGAGCGTCAGCCCGTCCTGCTTCGTGCGGGCGTAGAGCTTCGTGATCTCCCGCCGGTGCATGAGCAGGCGCTTCGGCCGGTCGGGGTCGCGGTTGTAGATGCTGCCGTGCTCGTAGGGGCTGATGTGGATGCCGTAGGCAAACAGCTCCCCGTTTTTCACGGTGCAGAACGAATCTTTCAGATTGACCGTGCCCGCGCGGATGGACTTGACCTCGGTGCCGAAGAGCTCCACACCGGCCTCGAACCGCTCGAGCACGAAATAGTCATGCAGGGCCTTGCGGTTGGCCGCGACCTGCTTGACGCCCTTGGCTCTCGGCATGGCGGGGACCTCCTTCGTGCGAAATCGTGGATATAGTTTAGCACATCCGGCGGCAAATGAAAAGAGCGAAATCAGCAGAAATAGCGCTGAAGCGTCCCGACGGCGTCACAGCGGGCGACCACGTCGCCGTGTTCGCCGATGTGTGCGTACAGTTCCTCGGTACACGGCAGCGGCTCGCCGAACTCGAAGAGCGCGTTCGGCAGCGCCTCGTCCCCGGTGCGCACGAACAGCTCCCAGCCGCCGTCTATGTACACCACGTCCGAGTCGAGCCCGGCCGGAAAACAGCCCAGCGCTGCGGTCAGGTCGGCAAACGAGCGGAACCGGAACCGGCGCGGCGGGGTGGAAATGGGTCTTGCGATGAGCAGCACCTCCTTTTCGGCAACGAACAGTTCGATCTTCATACTTGTCCAGGGCGCGAGCCCGCGCGTCTCGAGCGCATGGTCGACGGCGGCGCGGATGTCGGCCTCGCGCAGCGCGGCCCACTCGGCGCGCGTGATGCGCATGGCGACGGCCGCGGCGTCAGCGGTTTCTACCAGCATGGGAATGCCTCCCTTGGTGTCGGTTTCCGGACAGGCGTCCGGTTAGATCCAGTATAGCGTCCGAGCCCGTGTTTTGCTACTCAAAATATATGGTAATCGGCGCAGGAATATGGTATCATGCCAATTGAAAAAAGGAGTGGATGTTTCATGGAACTGATCGAACAAAAGCTCAAGACCCTCACGAGCTACCACGGTGTGATCGTCAACGTCCGGCTCGACGAGGCGCGCCTGCCCGACGGCAGCACGGCCAAGCGCGAGGTCGTGGAGCATCCGGGCGGCGTGACGGTACTGCCGCTGGAGCCCGACGGCACGGTCTGGTGCGTGCGGCAGTACCGCTATCCGTTTTCGCGCACGCTGCTCGAGGTGCCGGCCGGCAAGCTCGAGCCGGGCGAAGCGCCGGAGCTGGCCGCGGCGCGCGAGCTCTCGGAGGAGACGGGCCTGACGGCCGGCCGGATGCAGTATCTGGGCGCGAACTTTACATCGCCCGGTTACTCGGAGGAGGTGCTGCACATCTATCTGGCGCGCGACCTGCACCGCGGCGCGGCGCACCTCGATCCCGGCGAATTTCTGAACGTGGAGCGGCATCCGCTGGAGGAACTGGTGCAGACGGCGCTCGATGGTGAACTTTGCGACGGAAAAACGACAGTTGCCCTGCTGAAAACGCAGCTTTTGCTCGCGCGCGAGCGCGGCGAGGCGGCAAGTGGTGGGTTGTGATTGCTTTTCGGGAAAAAGCATGCTATAATTCATCGTTAGGTTCCGCAAAAATCGGGCAAGCTACGCACGGAGCGTATTCGCCCGGTCACAGATGCGGAGCTGCACTCTGCTTTCGCAGCATGAGAGGTGTCAAATAGTTTGGATAGATATGTAATACATGGCGGCAGACCCCTGCACGGGGAGATCGAGATCAGCGGCGCGAAAAACGCGGCCGTGGCGATCATCCCGGCAGCGCTGATGGTCGACGGTGTCTGCCGGATCGAGAATATGCCCCAGATCAGCGACGTGGATATGCTCCTGAAGATCCTGCAGGGGCTGGGCGCGCGGGTGGAATACCTCAGCCCCTCCGCCGTCGAGATCGACTGCACCCAGGTGCGCTTCACCGAGCCGCCGTATGACCTGATGCGCAAGATCCGCGCGTCGTACTATTTCATCGGCTCGATGCTCAGCCGCTTCGGCTCGGCCAAGACGACCATGCCCGGCGGCTGCAACTTCGGCGTCCGGCCGATCGACCAGCACATCAAGGGCATGACCGCGATGGGCGCGAATGTCGAGGTGAAAAACGGCTTTGTCTATGCCGACACGCCGGACGGTCGCCTGCGCGGGGCAAAGGTATATCTGGATAAGGTCTCGGTCGGCGCGACGATGAACATCATCATCGCGGCGACGCTTGCGCGCGGCCGCACCGTGATCGAGAACGCGGCGCGCGAGCCGCACATCGTCGACCTTGCCAACTTCCTCAACTCCATGGGCGCCGACATTCGCGGTGCCGGCACGGATTCCATCCGCATTCAGGGCGTCGAGCGCCTGCACGGCGGCACGTACAGCGTCATCCCCGACCAGATCGAGGCGGGCACGTATATGGCGGCCTGCGCCGCGGCCGGCGGGGAAGTGCGCCTGGCGAATGTGATCCCGCGCCATCTGGAGTGCATCAGCGCCAAGCTGCGCGAGATGGGCGTCACCGTCGTCGAGGGCGGGGACAGCGTGCTCGTGCGCAGCAACGGCCGCCTGCGCCATACGAACGTCAAGACCCAGCCGTACCCCGGCTTCCCGACGGATATGCAGCCACAGATCAGCGTGGCGCTGTGTCTGGCCGACGGCACGAGCGTCGTGACCGAGGGCGTGTATGACAATCGCTACAGGTACATTCAGGAGCTCGGCCGCATGGGCGCGGACGCGCAGGTGGACGGCTGCACCGCCATCATCAACGGCGTGGAGGGCCTGCACGGCGCGGAAGTTCGCGCATGCGACCTGCGTGCCGGCGCCGCTGTGGTCATTGCGGGCCTGTGCGCCACGGGGGAGACCGTGGTCACGGACATCCGCTTTATCGAGCGCGGCTACGAAAACTTCGTCGGCAAGCTGCGCGGCGTCGGCGCGGACATCGTGCTCGAGCGCGACGGGGCCGAGCAGTGCGCGGCGGCCGCTGCCGAATGAACATCGCGCTGTTTGCCAGCGGGTCGAGCGGCAACTGCGCGCTCGTGTCCGACGGCGAGACACATATTCTGATCGACGCCGGCATCTCCGCGCGGCGCATCTGCGCGGGACTCACTGCGCAGGATGTTGCGCCGGCCGACCTCGCGGGCGTACTCGTGACGCACGAGCACTCCGACCATGTCAAGGGCCTGGCCGTTTTGCTGCGGCGCGACCCCACGGCGGTGTATGCGCTGCCGGCGGTGTGCGCTGCGCTGCGAAAATTGCTGCCTGAGCGGACGGACTGCCTGCACGAGATCGCGCCGGGCGAGCCGTTTTGCCTCGGCGATGTGCGCGTGACACCGTTTCCCACGCCGCATGACGCGGCCGGGAGCTGCGGCTACCGGCTCGACGGGTCGGCGCGCTTCGGTTTCTGCACCGACCTCGGCACCGTGACGGATGCCGTGCGCGCGGCGCTGTGCGGCGTGGACTGCGCCGTCATTGAGGCCAACCACGACCCGGAACTGCTGCGCACCGGGCCTTACCCGATCTATCTCAAGCGCCGGATCGCATCCGATCACGGCCATCTGTCGAATGAAAGCGCCGGGGCGCTGGCGGTGTACCTCGCGGAAAACGGGGCGCAGCAGCTCATCCTCGGCCATCTCAGCCGGGAGAACAACACGCCCCGCGCCGCGCTCGAGACCGTGTCACTCGCGCTCGCGGCGGCGGGCTTTCAGCCCGGCACGCAGCCGGAGCTGTACGCCGCCCCGGCGGAGACGACGCTCGCGCTCACGGCGGGAAAGGCGTGCGTATGCTGTCGATAACCCTCGTCTGCGTCGGAAAGATGCGCGAGACCTATTATATCTCCGCGTTCGCGGAATATGCCAAGCGGCTGGGCGCCTATTGCCGGTTTGACCTGGTGGAGCTGCCGGAGCAGCGCCTGCCGGAGCGCCCGTCGCAAAAAGAGATCCACGCCGCGCTGGAAAAAGAGGCGCAGGCCATCCGCGCGCGCATCCCGAAGGGCGCGGCCGTGATCGCCATGTGCGTCGAGGGCAAGCTCCTCTCGAGCGAGGCGCTCGCGCGGCAGCTCGCCGGTTACGCCGCGGGCGGCACGTCGAAGGTGTGCTTTCTCGTCGGCGGGTCGTTCGGCCTCGACGAGGGCCTCAAGCGCGAGGCGTCGCTGCGGCTGAGCATGTCGCCGATGACATTCCCGCACCATCTGGCGCGCGTCATGCTCGCCGAGCAGATCTACCGCGCGTGCACGATCAACGCGGGCACGCAATATCATAAATGAAACAGGAGAAACAACATGGCGCAAGAGCTGAAAGCAGAGTGGGGCAGATCACTTCCCGGCGATCTGCTCAAGCGCTGGCCGCGCGATGCGGACGGCGAACTGGTGCCCCCGGCGCTGCTGACCAAGTGCACGGGCGTGGATATGGACGACGTGCTGCTGGTCAATATGCTGGAGGCCTATGGCATCCCCTGCCTGAAAAACTATCCCGGGGACGGTCAGTTTGGCAAGATCATGTTAGGTATGTCCGGTTACGGAGTGGAAATTCTGGTTCCTGAGACGCTGCTTGCCGATGCGCAGGCACTTCAGGAAGGCTGCGCTGAGGCGCTGACGGAAGGAGACGACAATGCGTAATTATATGGAAGAATACCAGCGCTGGCTCGACAGCCCCGCGCTCTCCAATGCGGAATGGGAAGAACTCAACGCCATCCGCGACGACAAAAAAGAGATCGAGAGCCGCTTTTTCGCCCCGCTCGAGTTCGGCACGGCCGGCCTGCGCGGCGAGATGGCGCTCGGCTGCCGCCGCATGAACATTCATGTCATCCGCCACGCCACGCAGGCGTTCGCGGAGGTCATCAAGTCCGAGGGCGAGAGCGCGTGCGCACGCGGCATCGCCATCTGCTTCGACTGCCGCATCAACAGCGAGCGCTTTGCGCACGAGGCGGCGGGCGTCATGGCGGCCAACGGCATCCACGTGCGCATTTTCGACGCCCTGCGTCCGACGCCGGAGCTGTCGTTTGCCGTCAAGCACTACGGCACCACGGCCGGCCTGAACATCACGGCCAGCCACAACCCGAAAGAATATAACGGCTACAAGGTCTACTGGTCCGACGGGGCGCAGCTCCCGCCGCAGCACGCCGCCGCCATCGCCAGGAACATGGAGCGGCTGGACATCTTCAATGACATCCAGCGCATGGACTTTGACGACGCGGTGCGTCAGGGTCTTGTGGAGTTCATGGGCGCGGAGACGGACGAGGCGTTTTTGTCCAACGTCCTGCGCCAGCCGATCGACCCGGACGTTGTCCGCCGCGTGGCCGACCGGTTCAAGATCGTCTACACGCCGTTTCACGGCGCGGGCTGGCACCTCGTGCCCGAGGCGCTGCACCGTCTGGGCATGACGCAGGTCATCCCCGTCAAGGAGCAGATGGTGCTCGACGGCACGTTCCCGACCGTCAAGAGCCCGAACCCGGAAAATCCGGAGGGCTTCTATCTGGCCGTTGACCTCGCCAAGGAGGTCGGCAGCGACCTCATCCTCGGCACGGATCCGGACTCCGACCGCGTCGGCGTCATGGTCCGCGGCGCGGACGGGGAGTACCACACCATCACCGGCAACCAGATGGGCGTGCTGCTGCTCGACTATATCATTACGGCGCGCCGCCGCAAGGGCACGCTGCCGGAAAACGCGGCCGCGATCTCGACGATCGTCACGTCCAAAATGGTGCGCCGCATCTGCGATGTGAACGACATCCACTTTGACGAGACGTTCACAGGCTTTAAGTTCATGGCCGAGAAGCTGGCCGAATACCAGCGCGACGGCTCGTATCAGTACGTGCTCGCCTTCGAGGAGAGCTACGGCTACATGATGGGCGACTATGTCCGCGACAAGGACGCCGTGACCGCCTGCGTGATGATCACGGAGATGGCGGCGTACTACTTCGAGCAGGGCATGACGCTCGCGCAGGCGCTCGACGCGCTGTATGAAAAGTACGGCTTCTACGGGGAGCGCACGCTCAACCTCGTCATGCCGGGCCTCGACGGTCTGGAGAAGATGCGCGCGCTCATGGCGCAGCTGCGCCGCGAGCCGCTGCAGGAGATCGCGGGCACGAAGGTCGTGCGCATGCGCGACTATCAGGATGGCTCGGTGTACGTCATGGGCCTCGGCAAGATGGACAAAACGCCCATCTCCGGCTCGAACGTACTGTATTTTGAGCTGGACGACGGCTGCTCGTTCATCGTCCGCCCGTCCGGCACGGAGCCGAAGATCAAGGTGTACATCCTTGGTGTCGGCGCGACGCGCGCCGAGTGCGACGAGCGCGTGCAGCGCTACGCGCAGTTCGCTGAGACGCTGCGCGGCTGAACCGAAACCATTTGCCCCGGCCCTCCGGCAGTTTTCGCCGGAGGGCCGGATCTTTGAGGGAGCGTTATGAAAGAGAAACTCAAACAGCTCTTCGGCCTCTTCGGCGCGTTCGCCGTCGTCGGCGTGACGACATTCGGCGGCGGCTATGCCATGCTGCCCGCGCTGCAGCGCGAGGTCGTGGAAAAGCGCCGCTGGGCCACGGAGGAAGAGGTCATGGACTGGTACGCCATCGGCCAGTGCACGCCGGGCGTCATCGCGGTCAACACCGCCACGTTCGTCGGGCAGAAGCAGGCGGGCATCTGGGGCGGCATCTTTGCCACGCTGGGCGTCGTGTTCCCGTCGCTCGTCATCATCATGATCATTGCGGCCTTTATTCAGAATTTCGCGCACCTGCCCGCCGTGCAGAATGCCTTCGCCGGCATCCGCGTGTGCGTGTGCGTGCTCATCCTCAACGCCGTCGTGAAGCTGTGGAAAAAATCCGTCGTGGACTGGAAGACGTTTCTGATCTTCCTGCTCGTGTTCGCGGGCAGCGTGTTTTTGAATATCTCGCCGGTGCTGTATGTGCTCGCGGCCGCGCTCGCCGGCATCGTCATCAAGGAACTGGAGGCGCGTAAGGCATGATCTATCTGCGCCTGTTCTGGGAGTTTTTCAAGACCGGCCTGTTTTCCGTCGGCGGCGGCCTCGCCACGCTCCCGTTTATCTATGACATGTCCGACCGCACGGGCTGGTTCACCTATCAGCAGATCGCGGACATGGTCGCGGTGTCGGAGTCCACGCCCGGTCCGATCGGCGTCAACACGGCGACCTATGTGGGCTACGTCACGGCCGGCGTCCCCGGCTCGCTCATCGCGACGCTGGGTCTCGTGACGCCCGCGGTCATCTGCATCCTCATCATCGCGTCCTGCCTGAAAAAGTTCCGGGAAAACCGGTTCGTCGACCATGCGTTTTACGGGCTGCGCCCGGCGTCCGCTGCGCTGATTGCGGCGGCGGGCTTTTCCGTCGTGCGCATCTCGCTGATCCAGGAGAGCGCCTTTCAGGCCAGCGGCCGGTTCACGGATCTGTTTTTCTGGAAGGGGCTGCTGCTCGCCGCCGTCATCTGGGTGCTGACGAATGTCGTCAAGCCGACGAAAAAGCTGCACCCGATCGTATACATCGCGGCGTCTGCCGTCGTCGGCATCGTGTTTTCGTTTGCCGGCGTGTGAGCTCAAAGAAGATTTGCCAAAACCCACATACACAGCGCGGAGATCGCTCCGTGCAGCAGGCGCCCGACCGTGTGTCGGGCGCTTTTGATGTCTGTCCCGGCGATGACCGCCGCCGTCTGACAGTGCACGGACACGCCGCCCCAGCCGATGAGAAAGGCGGCGAGGGCGAGATTCCCCGGCGTCGGCATCAGACCCTGCATCGCGCCGATGCCGGTGCCGAGCTCGAGCACGCCCGTGCACAGCGCGCGGGTAAAGTGCAGCTCCAGCCCGAGCCGCGCAGCGCTCGTGCCCACCAGCGCCGGCAGCAGGCCGGAGGCGTCGAGCACACCGGTCATGACGCTGAACGTGACCACAAAGCCGCTGACCGTCAGCACCGCGCGCACGGCGCTGCGCACGGCCTCCGGCAGCGCCTGCGAGAGCGACACGGCCGCGATCTGCGACCGATCCTCCGGCAGAAAGCCGCCGCTGCGCGGGGCGAAGAGCATGCCGACGATCACGGCGGACAGCACGTGCACGCCGTAAAGCAGCAGCCCGTAGCCCGCGCTGTGAAACACGCCCACGCCTGCCGCGCCGACGAGAAACGCTGGGCCGGAATTGTTGCAGAATGCGAGCGCGCGCTCGGCCTGCTCGCGCGTGAGCGCGCCGCTGCGCCGCAGCCGGGCCACGGCATCCGCGCCGAGCGGATATCCGCCCGTCACGCCCAGCAGCAGCGCCGATGCGCCCGCGCCGCCGATGCCGAAGAGCTTTTGCGTCACGGGCGAGAGCCACCTGCCGAGGATGCCCGGCAGCCCGAGCTGCTGCAGCAGCGACGAGAGGATAAAAAACGGCAGCAGCGACGGCACGATCATCTGCGCGCAGAGGTTCAGCCCCGCGCGCGCACTCTCGAGCGCCGCCTGTGAGCACAGCAGCAGCGCGCCGAGCGCCGAGAGCGTCACTGCAAGCGCGATGTAATTGCCCCGTTTGCCTTCCACCGGCATCCCTCCCGAAATCGGTTCTCGTGCATTTGTATGCCTGTCCCGGCCTAAACTTGCCTGCGGGCGCATAAAATGGCTTGCAGCGAAGGGGGTGAGCCGGTGAAGCGGCTGTCTGATATTCCGCTCGAGATTGCGGAGCGGCTGGACCTGCCGGCGGAATCCGTGGCCGGCGTGCCGAAGCTGACCGTGACCGGCCGGCGCCGCGCGCTGGTGGAAAACCACTGCGGTCTGCTCGAATACAGCCACGAGTGCATCGTGGTCGACGGCGGGCGGGTGCGCGTGTGCATCCGCGGCACGAACCTGCAGCTCGTGGCCATGGACAGCACGGCGCTGCTGATCTCCGGCACGATCGCGTGTGCCGAATTTGCGTGAGGTGATGGCTTTGACGCGGTGGATCCTGGCCCTTTGCGGCTATGCGCGGCTGGAGGTGTGCGGCGTGCACCCGGAGCGCGTGCTCAATGCATGCGCGGCGGCGGGCATCGCTTGCACGGCGTCCGAGCCGGTGGACGCCTATACGCTGCGCATCACGGTGCGCGCGCGCTGCGCGGAAACGGCGGCAGAGCTGGCGCGCCGGAGCCAGTGCGAGGTGAAAACGCTCTATCGCCGCGGCCTGCCGCAGCTGCTGCGGCGCGCCGCGCGCTACCGGGGCGCGTGCGCGGGGCTGCTCGTGGCGGTGCTGGCGGTGCTGACATCGTCGCTGTTCATCTGGCGCATCGACGTGACCGGCAACGAGACGCTCACGACCGGGCAGATCCTGCGCTGTCTGGACGAATGCGGCGTGCGCCCGGGCACGTACTGGCCCGCGCTGTCGAACGACCTGGTGCGCAACGACATGATCCTGTGCCTGCCGGAGCTGCGCTGGCTGACCGTGAACGTGCACGGCAGCCGCGCCGAGGTGATCGTGCGCGAAAAAGACCCCCTGCCGGACATCACGCCGGACGACACGCCCGTGAGCATTTATGCCTCCGCGACCGGGGTCATCCTGAGCATGGACGTCTACGCCGGCGAGGCGCGCGTCGTGCCCGGCGCGGCGGTCGAGCCGGGCGATGTGCTCGTGTCCGGCGCGGTCACAGACCTCGGCGGCGGGGTGCGCCCGGTGTGCGCCCGCGCCGACATCCGCGCGCGCACGCGGCAGGTGCTGACCGGGCAGATCGCCCTGACGGAGACCGAAAAGCAGCCCGCGCACGGCGCGCGGACGCGCTGGGCGCTGCGCGCGGGGAAAAAGCGGATCAATTTTTATCAAAACAGTGGAATTTCTGACGCGGAATGTGATAAAATCATTTATGAATATCCTTTTGCGATCCGGGGCGTGTTCACGCTGCCGTTTTCGCTGTTGCGTGAGCGCGTGCAGCCGTATCGGACGGCGGACGCGCCGGTATCTGAGGACGCGGCGCGCACATCGCTCGAGCAGGCGCTGCTGCAGCAGCTGCGCGAGACGATCGGCGCGGATGGCGCGATCATTTCCTATGAAACGGCAGCGGAGACTACCGGCAACGTGCTGACCGTGACGCTCACGGCCGAGTGCGAGCAGGAGATCGGCCGCGCGCAGGCGACGCCGGACGCGGAATTTTTACAGCTTCGGCCGCCGGCCGGGGAAGGGACTACAGCAGATGATTGAAAAAACCATGGAAGTCGACAGAATGGAGGACGTCATCAGCGTGTTCGGGTCGTTTGACCAGAACCTGCGGATGATCGAGACCGAATACAACGTGCGCGTGACCGACCGCGACGAGCAGATCCACATCACCGGCGAGGCCGAGAACGTGCTCTACGCCGAAAAGGCCATCGCCGGTCTGCTGTCGCTGGCGGCCAAGGGCGAGGAGATCGGCGAGCAGAACGTGCGCTACATCTTCCGCCTCGTGCGCGAGGGCCGGGAGCAGAAGATCCAGGAACTTGCGGGCGACGTGGTGTGCATCACGGCCAAGGGCAAGCCCATCAAGGCAAAGACGCTCGGCCAGCGCGCGTATCTGGATGCCATCGAGCAGAACACGATCACGCTCGGTGTCGGCCCGGCCGGCACGGGCAAAACATACCTTGCCGTGGCGGAGGCGGTCGCGGCGTTTCGCGCCGAGCGCGTCAACCGCATCATCCTCACGCGCCCGGCGGTCGAGGCGGGTGAGCGGCTGGGCTTTCTGCCCGGCGACCTGCAAAACAAGGTCGACCCCTATCTGCGCCCGCTGTATGACGCGCTCTTTGAGATGCTCGGCGCGGACGCCTATGCGAAATATCTCGAGCGCGGCAACATCGAGGTCGCGCCGCTGGCGTACATGCGCGGCCGCACGCTCGATGACAGCTTCATCATCCTCGACGAGGCGCAGAACACCTCCCGCGAGCAGATGAAAATGTTCCTGACGCGCATCGGCTTCGGCTCGCACGTCGTCATCACCGGCGACGTGACGCAGATCGACCTGCCGTCGGACAAGCCGTCCGGCCTCAAGGAGGCCATCCGCATCCTCGACGGCATCGACGACATCGCCATCTGCCGCCTGACGGGCGCGGACGTCGTGCGCCACGCGCTCGTGCAGAAGATCATCGCCGCCTACGAGCAGGACGACAAACAGAAAGAAAAACGCGCCGCGGCCGCGGCCAAAAAGCCCGCCGCGCGCAAGACGACTGTGAGGAAAAAAGCATGACACAGGCAAAGATCACCATCACCCGCACGCGCCGCGGCCTGGGCTTTCCGGACACGCAGCGCTATGTTAAGCGCGCGGCCGCCGCAGCGCTCAGGGCCGAGGGCGTGACCGTTCCGTGCGAGTTCGACGTGACGCTCACGGACGACGCCGTCATCCACACCATCAACCGCGAGCAGCGCGGCGTGGACCGCGCGACGGACGTGCTGTCGTTTCCGATGAACGAGCTCACGCCCGGCGCATTCGACCCCGATGCCTGCGAGTGGGACTATGAGACTGACCGCGCCATGCTCGGCGACATGGTCATCTCCATGGAGCGCTGCGCCGAGCAGGCCGAGACCTACGGCCACAGTTTCGCGCACGAGGTCAGCTATCTGACCGTGCACTCCGTGCTGCACCTGCTCGGCTACGACCATGTGGACGAGGGCGAGGACAAGCGCCGCATGCGCGCGCGCGAAAAAGAGATCATGCGTCTGCTGGACGTATAAGGAGAAACGAATGATTACCAAAACCGCTATGATCACCATCTGCGGACGGCCGAACGTCGGCAAGTCCACGCTTACCAACGCCCTCGTGGGCGAGAAGATCGCCATCGTCTCGAACAAGCCTCAGACGACGCGCAACCGCATCAGCGCCGTCGTCAACCGCGGCGATACGCAGTTGATCCTGATGGACACGCCGGGCTTTCACAAGCCGCGCAACCGCCTGGGCGACTATATGGTACAGGTCGTGCGCGAGAGCGTGGCGGACGTGGACGGCGTGATGCTCGTCGTCGAGCCCATTGCCTCCATCGGCGAGCAGGAGCACGCGCTCATCGAGCGCATCCGCACGTCCAACGCCCCGGCCGTGCTCGTCATCAACAAGATCGACACGGTGGAAAAGCCGGAGCTGCTGGCCGTCATCGCCGCCTATTCCGAGGCGCTGCCGTGGCGCGCGATCGTGCCGGTGTCGGCCCAGAACGGTGACGGGCTTGCCGAGCTCTTCGACGAGCTTGCGCAGCTTGCCGTGCCGGGGCCGCAGCTGTTTCCGGACGACATGATCTCCGACATGCCGGAAAAGCAGATCTGCGCCGAGCTCGTGCGCGAAAAGCTGCTGCTGTGCCTCGACAAGGAGATCCCGCACGGCACGGCCGTCGAGGTCACGAAGTTTTCCGAGCGCGATAACGGCATCATCGACATGGACGTGACCATCTATTGCGAAAAAGAGAGCCACAAGGGCATCATCATCGGCAAGCGCGGCGCGATGCTCAAAAAGATCGGCGAGCTCGCGCGGCAGGACATCGAGCGCTTCATGGGCACGAAGGTGTACCTGCAGACGTGGGTCAAGGTCAAGGAAAACTGGCGCGACTCGGCAGCCCAGCTGCGCAATTTTGGCTTTACCGACCAGTGACCCTTTATTACCAGCCATAAATCCACCCCGCTGTGCAGACACTATGCCCAGCGAGGTGGTTCATTGTGCAAGACGATCTTTTCTGGCAGCTGTTCGCGGACACCGGTGATCCGCTCGGCTACCTTTACTACCGCGCCGCGCAAAATGCGCTGGCGCAGACGACCGATGAGTCTGCGGCGGATGATCCTGTCCGCCGCCCGGCCTGATGAGGTACATACGATGTTTCTTACGACCCGCGGGCTCGTCCTGCGCGAGGTGCGCTACAAAGAGTCGGACAAGATCCTCACCGTGCTCACGCAGCACGAGGGGAAGGTGACGGTCCGCGCGCGCGGCGCGCTGCGCAAGGGCAGCCGCATCACGGCGGCGACGCAGCTGCTGACGTATTCGGACATGACGATCTTTGAAAACCGCGGCCGCCGCACGCTCAACGAGGCATCCACGGTCGAGGAGTTTCTCGGCCTGCGCGCCGACCTCGGCGCGTTCGCGCTCGGAAGCTATTTTGCCGAGCTGCTCGAGACCGTCTCTGCCGAGGAATATCCCGACCCGCCGGTGCTGCAGCTCGGGCTCAACAGCCTGTATGCGCTCAGCCGCGCGCTCTGCCCGCCGGAACAGATCAAGGCTGTGTTCGAGCTGCGGCTCATGTGCCTCGCGGGCTACGAGCCGGATCTGTCCTGCTGCGCGCAGTGCGGCGCAGCAGAGCCGGACGAGCCGTGGTTTTCCCCGCGCGGCGGCGCGGTGTACTGCGCGCACTGCCGGGGCGCAAGTTCATCGGCCGTCACGCCGCTGCTGCCGGAGACGCTGGCCGCCATGCGGCACATCGTGAACGCCGACCCCAAAAAGATCTTTTCCTTCACACTCGGTGACGCGGGCCGCAGACAGCTTGCGCACGTGTGCGAGGATTATACGGCGACGCAGCTCGAGCGGGGCTTCGCGTCGCTCGATTACTGGAAGAAAGTGAAAGATTGATATGAAGCATATCCTTATGATCGCCACCGGCGGCACGATCGCATCCAAAGAGACGGCCGACGGACTCACCCCGCAGCTCACGTCCGAGGAACTGCTCGCCGAGGTGCCGGAGCTTGAGCAGCTGTGCCGGATCGACACCGTGCAGCTCATGAACCGCGACAGCACGAACATCAACAGCCGCGACTGGCTGCAAATGGCGGCCTGCGTGCGCGAGCACTATGACGCTTACGACGGCTTTGTCCTCACGCACGGCACGGACACGATGGCCTACACGGCGGCGGCGCTGTCGTACCTGATTCAGAACAACGCCAAGCCCGTCGTCATCACCGGCTCGCAGAAGTCGATCTTCAACCAGGACACCGACGCGCGCGAGAACCTGCGCGACGCCTTTCTCTACGCCTGCGATGACGGCGCCTGCGGCGTGCACATCGTCTTTGACCACAAGGTCATTCTCGGCACGCGCGCACGCAAGGTGCGCACGAAGAGCTACAACGCCTTTTCGAGCATCGACTATCCCGAGACGGCCATCCTGCGCGGCCGGCAGGTCGTGTATTACATCCCGGAGCAGGCCGCAGGCGCGCCGAAGTTTTACAACCGGCTCGACCCCGGCGTGTTCGTGCTCAAGCTCATCCCCGGCATCGACGCCGGCATTTTTGACGATCTCAAGGCCCATTACCGCGCGCTCGTGATCGAGAGCTTCGGCGTCGGCGGCCTGCCGTGCTACGGCGACGAGAGCTTTTTCCACGCCGTGCGCGACTGGGTGCAGTCCGGCCGCGTCATCGTCATGACGACGCAGGTGCCGCACGAGGGCAGCGACATGGAAGTGTATCAGGTCGGCCACCGCGCCAAGCGCAAGCTGGGCCTCATCGAGGCCTACAGCATGACGAGCGAGGCCGTGGTCACAAAGCTCATGTGGATTCTCGGCCAGACGGACGACTATGCGGAGATCTGCCGCCTGTTCCGGACGCCGGTGCAGAAGGATCAGATCTATTGAGGAGGAAGCGCCATGGATTTTCAGGCAGAATACCGCAGCAAGCTGCGCACGCCCGCCGAGGCGGTGCGTGCGGTGAAAAACGGCGATTGGGTGGACTATACGTCGGGCCTCGGCTTCCCGCCGCTGCTCGATGCGGCGCTCGCCGCCCGGCGCGACG
The DNA here is from genome assembly GCA_025757645.1 of Clostridiales bacterium. Classification (NCBI taxonomy): domain Bacteria; kingdom Bacillati; phylum Bacillota; class Clostridia; order Eubacteriales; species Clostridiales bacterium. The sequence continues at coordinate 2,198,463 of CP107216.1, read as the reverse complement.
AGCTGCACGATGTGAAGGTGCGCGGCAACCTCTGCGCCGGCCCGGTGCAGATCGTCGAGTGCGACCCGGAGCAGGCGCATTTTCTCTACCACACCTGGCACTGCTCGGCGTATGAGCGCAGGCTCTGCGACCGCGGCCTGTGCTACTTCACGCCGATGATCTTCCGCAACCTCGCGTGGTACTACCGCGAATTTCTGACGGTCAACGTCGCCATGGCGTCCGTCGCGCCGATGGACCGCCATGGGTACTTTAACCTCTCGGCCGTGACCGGCGTGTCCCGCGCCATCCTCGACCGGGCGGACATCGTCATTCTCGAGGTCAACGAGCACCTGCCGCGCCTGCGCGGCGGGTTCGACGAGGTCATCCACATTTCCGACGTGGACATGGTCGTCGAGGGGGCGCACGCGCCGTTCACCGACCTGCCCGCGCACCCGGCGACGGCAGAGGACACCGCCATTGCAAACCTCCTCCTGCCGCACATCTGCGACGGGGCGACCGTCCAGCTCGGCATCGGCGGCATGCCCACCGTGCTCGGCAAGCTGCTGGCCCGGTCCGGCCTGCATGACCTCGGCATGCACACGGAGCTGTGCTCGGACGCCTACCTCGACCTGTACGAGGCCGGCGTGCTCACGAACCGCCGCTGCACGCTCCACCGCGGGCAGGGGATGCTCGGCATCGTGCTCGGGTCGAAGCGGCTGTATGACTGGGTCGACGATAACCCCGGCGTCATCGCGGCGCCGCTGTCGTATGTCAACGCGCCGGAGACCATCGCGCAGCTGGACAACATGGTGTCCATCAACAGCTGCATCGCGGCCGATCTCTACGGGCAGGTCGCGTCCGAAAGCTCCGGCCTGCGCCAGATCAGCGGCACGGGCGGCCAGCTCGACTTTCTCACGGGCGCGGCCATGGCCCGCGGCGGCAAGGCGTTCATCTGCATGACGTCCACATTCACGGACAAGCAGGGCGTGCGCCACTCGCGCATCCTGCCGCACTTCGGCGGCGATATCGTCACGTCTCCGCGCTCGCAGGCGTATTATCTGGCCACGGAGTACGGCGTGGTCAACCTCGCCGGGCGCAGCACGTGGGAGCGCGCCGAGGCGCTCGTGTCCATCGCGCATCCGGATTTCCGCGAGCAGCTCATTGCGGCTGCCGAGTCGCAGAAGATCTGGCGGCGGAGCGCCAGGCGCTAAGCGCGCGCTAAAATCCGGCGCCGGATACAGATTTCACTTGTTTTCCCGCGCGCCATCGCATACAATGGAGACCGATAAGGGAGTAATTGGCGCGAACCTTCGCGCGGCCCAGCCAACAACCGATCCGTAGGATCTGGCCCGGTCTGAAATGATGAGACTTATCTGCCGAGAGGCAGATAAGTCTTTTTTTCATTTCCGGGGAAACTATATCGGAATCTGAAGGAGGACAAAGCCATGGAATACTACCGGCAGCCACCATCGGACACCCTGCACGCACTCGACAGCACGCCCGACGGTCTCACACCGGCGCAAGCCGCCGCGCGCCTTGCGCGCGACGGGCGCAATGTGCTCACCGAACCGCCGAAACCATCGCTCGTGAAGCGCTTTTTCCAGCAGCTGGCCGACCCAATGATCCTCGTGCTGCTTGCGGCGGCGCTGATCTCGGCCATCACGAGCGCGTATGCGCACGAGAGCTTTGCCGATGTGATCATCATTCTCATCGTCGTCATCATCAACGCGGTGCTCGGCGTGTACCAGGAGAGCAAGGCCGAGCAGGCCATTGCCGCCCTGAAGGAACTGAGCGCCGCGCACAGCCGCGTCCTGCGCGGCGGGAAGCTCGTCACCGTCCCCAGCGAGGAACTGGTCGTCGGCGACGTGCTCGTGCTTGAGGCGGGCGACGCCGTTCCGGCCGATGCGCGTGTGCTCGAGAGCGCGAGCCTGCGCGCCGAGGAGGCCGCCCTGACCGGCGAGAGCGTGCCGGTGACAAAATCGCCCGACGCGCTCACGGCCGCCGGTGACATCGGTCTCGGCGACCGCAGCAACATGCTCTATCTCGGCAGCAGCATCGTCTACGGACGCGGCCGCGCCGTCGTCACAGAGACCGGCATGCAGACGCAGATGGGCCATATCGCCGACGCGCTCACGCAGACAAAGGAGAATAAGACGCCCCTGCAGCTGCGCCTGACGCAGCTGAGCCGCATCCTGACATGGCTCGTGCTGGGCATCTGCGCGGTCGTGTTCGCGGTCGGCGTGCTGCGCGCCGGGACCATCAACGGCCGCGTCGTGCTCGACACGTTCCTGATCGCCGTCAGTCTCGCGGTCGCGGCCATTCCGGAGGGGCTGGCCGCGGTCGTGACGATCGTGCTGTCCATCGGCGTGACGAACATGAGCCGCCGTGGCGCGGTCATCCGCCGGCTCACGGCCGTGGAGACGCTCGGCTGTGCGCAGGTCATCTGTTCGGATAAGACCGGCACGCTCACGCAAAACCGCATGACTGTGACGGAGTGCGCGGGCAGCGACGAACACCTGCTCGCCACGGCCATGGCCCTGTGCGTGGACGCGGTGCATGACCCGGAGACGGACACCGTGACCGGTGAGCCGACCGAGGCCGCGCTCGTGCGCTGGGCGGTCGCGCAGGGCCTGTCGCCGAGCGCGCTGCGCGCGCAGTATCCGCGCGTGGCCGAGGCGCCGTTTGACAGCGAACGAAAGATGATGAGCACCCTGCACGCCGATGGCAGTTCCGTCGTGCAGTATACCAAGGGCGCGCCCGACGTGCTGCTGCCGCTGTGCGACCGGATCTGGATCGACGGTCGCGCCGAGCCCATGACGGACGCGCACCGCGCCGAGATCGCGGCGCGCAATCACGCCATGACCGGCAGTGCCCTGCGCGTGCTGGCGGCGGCCATGCGCACGTATGACGCGCTGCCGGGCGACACGTCGCCCGCGGCGCTCGAGCAGCACCTGTGCTTTCTCGGCCTCACGGGCATGATCGACCCGGTGCGCCCCGAGGTCGTGGACGCCATCCGTGCCTGCCGCAGCGCCGGCATCCGGCCCGTCATGATCACCGGCGACCACGTGGACACCGCCAAGGCGATCGCCAGGGAGCTCGGCCTGCTCGGCCCGGGCGACGAGGCCGTCACCGGCACGGAGCTGAGCGCCATGGACGATGAGACATTTTCCAGCCGCCTGCGGCACATCAGCGTCTACGCCCGCGTGCAGCCCGAGCACAAGACTCACATCGTCCGGGCCTGGCGGAATGCCGGCTTTGTCACCGCCATGACCGGCGACGGCGTCAACGACGCGCCGAGCATCCGCGCGGCGGACATCGGCATCGGCATGGGCATTACCGGCACGGACGTGACGAAAAACGTGGCCGACATGGTGCTCGCCGACGATAATTTTGCCACCATCGTCGGCGCGGTCGAAGAGGGCCGCCGCATTTACGACAACATCCAGCGTGCGATCAAGTTCCTGCTCGGCTCGAACATGAGCGAGGTGCTGAGCATTTTCACCGCGACGATGCTCGGCTTCACGATCCTTGAGCCGGTGCACCTGCTGTGGATCAATCTCCTGACCGACTGCTTCCCGGCGCTCGCGCTCGGCATGGAGCGCGCGGAGCCGAACGTCATGTCCCGCCCGCCGCGAAGCGCGCGAGAGAGTATTTTCGCCCACGGTGTCGGCTTCGACTGCGTATATCAGGGCGTGATGTGCGCGGTGCTGACGCTGGCGGCGTTCTTCATTGGTCACTACATGGAGTACGGCGTCTGGACGCTCACGAACTCGCCCGACGGCACGACCATGGCGTTTCTGACCCTGAGCATGGCGGAAATTTTCCACAGCTTCAATATGCGCGCACACCGGGCGAGCATCTTCACGCTCCGCACACCCAACTGGACGCTCGTCGGCGCGGCCGCGGCGAGTCTTGCGCTCACGACGCTGTGCATCTATGTGCCGTTTCTGGCCGATGCGTTTGATTTCACGGCCATCTCCGCCGCCGAGTACGCCGTGGCCATGGGGCTCGCGGTTTTGGTCATCCCGGTCGTGGAGCTTGTCAAGTGTGTGCAGCGCGCGGTGGAAAAGCGCGCGGGGCGCGCATGATTTCTGCCGCGCCGGCGCACACTAACCCCGATTTCAACGAGAGGAGATGGGTGCTGTGCGCCAGGCGCTGCCGATTCCCCAGCGCGTGATGGCAGTGGTGCTGTCCGTACTGTTCGTGTTCTGCCCGTTCGCGGCCCATGCCGCCGGGGAGAGCGACCCTGCGGCCAATCCCGTGCTGCTGCCGATCATCATGTATCACGAAGTGAAGCCCAACAAATCCGGCAAGGATGCCATCCAGCCGTGGGAGTTCGAGGCAGACCTGAAATGGCTGGCCGACAACGGCTACACGACGATCGTCATGGCCGACCTCATCGCCTATGTCCGCGACGGCACGCCGCTGCCGGAAAAGCCCATCATCCTCAGCTTCGACGACGGATACTATAATAATTACGTCTATGTCCTGCCGCTGCTGCAGCAGTATTCGGCGCGCATCGTCCTCTCGCTCCTCGGGCGCAACACGGACGATTTCACCGAGTGGCCAAGTGAGAGCATCGACTACGCGCACGTCACGTGGGATCAGCTCAACGAAATGCTCGACACCGGCCTCGTTGAGGTGCAGAACCACTCGTATGACTTGCACGCTTACACATCCGAGCGGCACGGCTGCATGCAGAATCCGGGTGAGTCGGACGCGGCCTATACGCAGCTGCTGCGCGCGGACTTGCAGCGCCTGCAGGATGAGCTCGCCGAGCACACCGGCCGCACGCCGGACACGTTTGCCTACCCCTACGGCAAGTACGGCGACCTGACGGACACCGTTCTGCGCGACATGGGCTTTCAGGCGACGCTGACGTGTGACTGGGGCGTGAACCACATCACGCGCGACCCGGACTGCCTCTACCGGCTCGGACGCATCTGCCGGTCGCACAATCAGTCGCTGCAGTCCGTGCTCCGGCGCGCGATGAAGGCGACGGCGTGAGCGGATGAAAACAGAAGACAGAAAGGGCACGCATCTTGCGGATGCGTGCTTTTTCGTGCTTTGCACGCACCATGCGCCTTGGGCATACACTGAGGAGAAAGCGATTTGGCGCAAGCAAAGGGGGAGACGCCATGAAAATCGAGCTGCGCCGGGCCGCCATGACCTATCAGGCGCCGGACGGGGAAGTGGCGGCGCTGCGGGATGTGACCTTCGGCGTGGCCGACGGGGAGTTCGTGAGCATCGTCGGGCCGTCCGGCTGCGGAAAATCCACGCTGCTGGCGCTCATCGCCGGCATCGAGCATCCGTCGGGCGGGGAGGTGCTCGTCGACGGCGAGCCTGTGCGCGCCCCGACGGGCAAGGCAGGGCTCATGCCCCAGCGCGACCAGCTCTTTGACTGGCGCACGATCTGGGGCAACGTGACACTCGGGCTGGAGGTCCGGCACGAGAACACGCCGGAGCACCGCGGCGGCGTGCACGATCTGCTCGAGCAGTATCAGCTCGCGGGTTTTGCGCGCAAGCTGCCCAATCAGCTCTCCGGCGGCATGCGCCAGCGCTGTGCGCTCATCCGCACGCTGGCCACATCGCCGGATGTGCTGCTGCTCGACGAGCCGTTTTCCGCGCTGGATTATCAGACGCGGCTGGCCGTCTCGGGCGACATTTCGCAGATCATCCGCCGCGAGCATAAGACGGCCCTGCTCGTCACGCACGATATTTCCGAGGCCATCAGCCTCTCGGACCGCATCGTCGTCCTGTCGCACCGGCCCGCGACCGTCAATGCCATCCACGACCTCGGCGCGCTGCGCACTGTGCCGCCGCTCGAGCGGCGCAGCCGGCCGGAGTTTCAGACGCTGTTCAATCAAATATGGGAGGAGCTGGATGTCAATGTCTGAACGATCGCCCTCCCCGCAGCGCGCGGCCTATCTGCGCGCGCAGCGCCGCCGTCGTCGGCTCGTGCTGGCGCTGCAGATCCTGCTGCTGGTCGTGTTTCTCGGCTGGTGGGAGCTCTCGGCCCGGCTCGGCTGGGTGGATGCCTTCATCGTCAGCAGCCCGTCGCGCGTGGTGCACACGCTCGTGGGCCTGCAGGCTTCCGGGGAGCTGTGGCTGCACATCGGCACGTCGTGCCTCGAGGTCGTGGTCGGCTTCGTGCTCGGGACGCTGCTCGGCACGCTCATCGCCATCGGCTTGTGGTGGAGCGAGCTGCTCTCGCGCGTGCTCGACCCGTATCTGGTCGTGCTCAACGCGCTGCCGAAAACGGCGCTCGGCCCGGTGTTCATCGTCTGGATCGGCGCGGGCACAGAGTCGATCATCGCCATGACGATCGCGATCTCGATCTTTGTCACGATCCTGAATATGCATGTCGGCTTCCTGTCCACGGACCGGGAGAAGATCCGCCTGATGCAGACGCTCGGCGCGACCCGGCATCAGATCCTGTGGCGGCTGGTCATCCCGGCCAACTACGCCACGCTCTTCAATACGCTGCGCGTGAACGTCGGCCTGTCGTGGGTCGGCGTCATCATGGGCGAATTTCTGGTCTCCAAAGCCGGTCTCGGCTATCTGATCGTCTACGGGTCGCAGGTGTTCAACATGGACCTCGTGATGGCGACCGTCCTCGTGCTTGCGGTGGCGGCCGTCGTGATGTATCAGCTGGTGCTGTGGCTGGAGAAATTTTTCAAAAATCGGTTGGGAGTGACGCAATGAAACGGTTTCTTTGTGGGGTTCTGGCGGCGCTGATGCTGGTGGTCTTGTGCGCCTGCGGCAAGCAGGAGACGGCCACCGTCCGCCTGAGTGAAGTGACACATTCAGTGTTCTACGCGCCGCAGTATGTGGCGCTGGAGCAGGGCTTTTTCGCCGATGAGGGGCTCAATATCGAGCTGACCAACGGCGGCGGCGCCGACAAGGTCATGACGGCGGTGCTCACCGGGCAGGCAGACATCGGGCTCGCCGGGCCGGAGGCGTGCATCTATGTGTACAATCAGGGCAAGGACGATTACCCGGTCGTGTTCGGCCAGCTCACGAAGCGCGACGGGTCGTTCCTCGTCGGGCGCGCGGATGTGCCCTTCAGCTGGGAGCTGCTGCGCGGCAAGACTGTTATCGGCGGCCGCGCGGGCGGCGTGCCGGAGATGACGCTCGAATACGTCATGCGGCAAAACGGCGTTGTCCCCGGCACGGATGCCGCTGTGGACACGACCGTGCAGTTCAACATGATGGCCGGGGCTTTCACCGGCGGCAACGGCGACTTTGTCACGCTCTTCGAGCCGACGGCCACCGAGGTCGCGCAGGCGGGCAAGGGCTACATCCTTGCGTCCATCGGCCAGGAGAGCGGCGAGATCCCGTACACGGCCTACTTCGCCTCGCAGGCGTATATCAGTGACCATGCGGACATCGTGCAGCGTTTTACGAATGCCATCGCCCGCGCGCAGAAATGGATCGCGGAGCACGACGCGGCGCAGACCGCCGAGATCATCGCCCCGCAGTTCCCGGACATGAGCGTGCCTGTGCTCACGCAGGTCGTGCAGCGCTACAAGGACATCGACGCCTGGAACGCCACGCCGGTCATGACGCGCTCGTCCCTCGAGCGGCTCGAGACCGTCATGGAGACGGCCGGCGTGCTCGATCACGCCGACTGGGTGGATTTTGACCGCCTTGTCGACAACAGCTATGCGCACAACGCCTCCTGATTTTCTCGCCTGCGGGCGGCAAACTCTGCGAGGCTTTGCTGACACGCAAAATCCCCCGGCAGCAGCCGGGGGATTCGTGCGTTTTTCAAAAGAGGGGGGGTGCTTAGAAGCTCGCAACGACAGCGCCGTTGTAGGTGTCGGCGATGTACTGCTTCACGGCGTCGGTCTTGAGGGCTTTGAGCAGGGCCTGGGTCTTCGGGCTGTTCTCGTCGCCGGCGCGCACGGCAATGATGTTGGCGTAGGTCTGGGCGGCAGCGCCGTTGGCGTCCTCGGAGGCGAGCGCGTCGCTGATCTTCAGGCCGGCGGCCAGGGCGTAGTTGCCGTTGATGACGGCGATGGAGCCGGCAGCGGCGTTCTTGAGCTGCGCCGGGACGGTGTCTGCCTGCACGGTGACGATGTTGTAGCCGCCGTCGTCAACGATGTCGAGCGTGCTCACGCCCTTGGCGGCGTCCGCGTCATCGGGGAGCTTGATCAGGCCCTCCTGCTGGAGCAGGAACAGGGCGCGGGTCTCGTTGCTGTCGTCGGCGGGGATGATGATGGTCGCGCCCTTGGCGAGATCCTTCAGGTCGGTGACGCCGTTGCCGTAGATGCCGAACGGCTCATAGTGGATGGTGCCGACGGAGACGAGGTTGGTACCATTCTTGGCGTTGAAGCTGTCGAGGTAGGGCTTGTGCTGGAAGTAGTTGGCGTCGAGCGTGCCGTCGGCCAGAGCCTGGTTCGGCAGGACGTAGTCGTCATAGGTGACGATCTTGAGCTCGTAGCCTTCGTCGGCGAGGGCCTGCTTGATCTGCTCGAGGATCTCGGCGTGCGGGGTGGCGCTGGCGCCGACGGTGATGACTTTGTCATCGGAAGCGGCAGCCTTCTTGTCATCAGTGGTCTTGTCGCCGCAGGCGCTCAGCGCGACGAGCGAGAACGTCAGCACGAGGGCGAGGATGAGGGACGTGATCTTTTTCATTTTCGTTTCTCCTTTATATTTTCATTTTGAAATTTGTGTGGTTTCGGATGTTAGGATGTGCAGTTCGGGGCGGCACATTCGTCCGCGCCGGATGTTCACGCGCAGCAGCGCGGGATAGTGTAAACGCATGGGCTGTCTCCTGTCAGGTGCGGGAGCGCCGGTCGGTGCGGCGGGCGATGTACATGCCGAACTCCTGCAGGATCTGCACGATGATGATCGTCAGCGCTACGCACAGCCAGACGATCTGATCGTCGTACTTCTGGTAGCCGTAGGTGATGGCAATCTGGCCGAGGCCGCCGCCGCCGATCGTGCCGGCCATGGCGGAGTAGCCGAGGATGGTCACGGTGGAGATGACGGCGCCGGTGATGAGCGCGGGCTTGGCCTCCGGGATGATGACCTTCCAGATGATGCGCAGCGTGGACGCGCCCATGGACAGCGCGGCCTCGATGACGCCGGCGTCCACTTCCTTGGCGGCGGACTCGACCATGCGCGCCACATACGGGGCGGCGGCGATGACGAGCGTCACGATCACGGCGCGGTTGCCGAGGCTGGTGCCGACGATGGCCTTTGCCACCGGCAGCATGGCGACCATGAGGATGATGAACGGGATGCTGCGCAGGGCGTTGACGATGATACCGAGCGTGCGGTTGAGCCAGCCGATGGGGTGGATGCCGTCGCGGTCGGTCATGCGCAGGATGAGGCCGACCGGCAGGCCGATGAGATAGGCAAAGAACGTGGAGATGAGCGTCATGTAAATGGTCTCCCAGATACCGAGCTGCAGGATGCCGTTTTGCCAGAGTTTGATGAGCAGATCAGACATGACTTCCATCCTCCTGTAGATAAGAGATGTGGTTATGGTCGAGCCAGCGCAGCACATCGTGGAACTGCTGCGGGTCGTCGGGCAGGTCGATGACCATGTGGCCGTAGATGCTGCCCTCGACGATGCGGGTGTCGGCGAAGAGAATGTTCACCGGCACGTGGCACTCGAGCGTGATGCGCGAGATGACCGGTTCGTTGGAGCAGCTGCCGTCGAAGACGAGGCGCAGGCGCCTGCCCGTGCACGGCGGGAGGTTTTCGGCCGGGCTCTTCGGGAGAATGAGCGCCTTGGCGATGTCGGACTTCGGGTGCGTGAACACGTCGCTGACGTTGCCGATCTCGGCGATGCAGCTCTGGTCGATGACGGCCACGCGCTGGCAGATCTGCTCGATGACGCGCATCTCGTGCGTGATGACGACGATCGTCACGCCGAGCGTCTGGTTGATCTCCTTGAGCAGGTGGAGAATCGACTGCGTGGTGTTCGGGTCGAGGGCGCTGGTGGCCTCGTCGCACAGGAGGTATTTCGGCCGCGTGGCGAGGGCGCGGGCGATGGCCACGCGCTGCTTCTGGCCGCCGGAAAGCTGCGAGGGATAGTTTTTCGCGCGGTCGGACAATCCGACGAGTTCGAGCAGCTCGGCGGCGCGGGCCTGAGCCTCGTCGCGCTTGACGCCGGCGATCTCGAGCGGGAAGCAGATGTTGCGCAGCACCGTGCGCTGCTCGAGCAGGTTGAAGCTCTGGAAGATCATGCCGATGTCCTGCCGGGCCTTGAGCAGGTCGCGGCGGCTGAGCTGCGTCATGTCGCGCCCGTCGATGCGCACCGTGCCGGAAGTCGGCCGCTCGAGGAGGTTGATACAGCGCACGAGCGTGCTCTTGCCGGCGCCGCTCAGGCCGATGATGCCGAAGATCTCCCCGTCCTCGATGCGGAGGTTGACGTCCCGCAGTGCGTGGATGTCGCCGCCCGGTGAGGGGTAAGTTTTGTTGAGATGTTCGATTTCGATCATGGTGGATTCTCCCTCGCAGAATAATTTTTCGGTACAAAAAACAGAGGCCGGAAGACTCGTTGTCTTCCGGCCTCTGCGGATACGGCTTGGAATTCTGGATCAGCCGTTATTGGAAGCGAACACAAGACGAGTCATATTTCTGAGCACGACGAGACATGCACATGCAGCCGGGCATGTACATCATCATAGCCATCATCATGTTGTTCGTCTGAGCAAACTTCATAATACGACGCGTCTCCTTTCGTTAAAAATCACGGTTTCCGGTGGAAACGAGCGCAGTATAACGCAGTTTTCTGCGCTTGTCAACCCCAAAATCCACAAAAGCAGTATGAAACGCGCATTAGAAAAAGCAAATCCATCGATTCTAAAATTTGATCGTTTGCGGCGTTACGTCCGGGTCGTGGCTGCACAGAGACGCCGCGCAGGCGCCGTCTCGGCTCATCTCGCCGATCCAGTCGAGCGCCTTTTTCGCGCGCACGCTGTTTTCACAGATGCCGGGCACGGTGCCCTCCGCCCAGGAGCGGGGACTTGCCGCGCCGTCGGCGTTGAGCAGCACGTACCGGCCGCCATTGCGGATGAGCGTGGCGAACATGCCCTCCGTGTGCCCGGCGATGTGCACGAGATGCACCGAGTCGTCCCCGAACAGGTCGTACGAGCGGCTCTCCGGCCCGATGTGGTTCACGCGGTACCAGAACCGCTCCGGCGGCTCGTCCATCCACAGCTTGCGCGAGGTGTAGCGCAGGTTCACGCGGCACGACCAGAAGTATTCCTCCTCCGCCACCAGCAGACGCTTTGCGCCCCGCACCTCGCTGATGCCCGCGACATGATCCGGGTCGAGGTGGGAAAAGAGCACATAGTCCAGATCCTGCGGCCGGATGCCGCGCGCGGCCAGCTGCTCGCCGATCGACTGCCCCGGCTCCACGACGCTGTGCACGAGCGTGTACCACCCGCGGCCGAACATCCGCAGCTGCGCCGCGCGGTCCTCGATGCCGGTCGGGCTCACGGTGCGCGGCAGACCGGCGTCCACCAGAAACAGGCCCTTCGGGTGCTCCACCAGATACGCCGACACCGGCAGCCAGATGCGCGCGCCGCTCTTGAGCCGCCGCGCGTCCGCTTTTGCCGGCCAGCGCCACTGGGCACTCGCCGGCAGGTTCGGCGCCACGCCAATCTTCCCGCAGTGCAGAACATGGATCCGGATCTGAGCCATGGCCGTTCCCTCCTCGTGAATGTACGCGATATTGACCAAATGGTTACTAAAAAGCATATCACCGCCTGTGCAGAATGTCAAGACAGGCGGGGAAAACGACCGGGATTTTGCAATCTTCAACAATGTGCTGTGCATTTGCGTATTGAATTGTATGCGTGAGATGTGCTACAATAGATTGCGCATCTATTCACAAACCAGGGAATGAAAACAAAACATTTTAAGGGGAAGAAAGGAGCCTGAAACATGGCAAGAGAACTGATCCTGAAGCTGGGCAAAAAGATCACGGACCGCGTGGACGTGAAGCTCGGCATGACCAAGCTCGACGAGAATTCGCCCGAGTATTACGGCCTGGCCAGCGTCGTCACCGACGAGATGGCGGAACTTGCGCTCGCGATGAAGGTCCGTGTCCCGACCACACCGGCCGAAATCGGCAAAAAGGTCGGCAAGGATCCCGTCTACGTGGAGCAGCTGTTTGACCAGATGTCCATGATCGGCCTGCTCGAGTACAACTGGGAGAACGCCGACCATCACAAGCAGTGGACGCTGCCGATCTTCGTGCCCGGTTCTGCCGAGCTGATGAACATGAACCTCCAGCAGGTGGAGACGCACCCGGAGATCGCGCAGTTTTTCGAGCGCATGTCGTTTCTGCCGCTGACGAAGATCACCTGCATGGTGCCTCCCGGAGGCGCCGGCGTCGGCATGCACGTCATCCCGGTCGAGAAGGCCATCCCGGCCACGAACGAGTCGGTCGATGTCGAGCACATCTCCCACTGGCTGAAAAAGTACGAGGATCAGCTCGGCGTCGGCTACTGCTCCTGCCGCAATGCCATGCGCATTCAGGGCGAGGGCTGCGGCGAGCTGCAGGATGAGATGTGCATCGCCGTCGGTCAGTTTTGTGACTACTGTCTCGAGACCGGCAAGGGCCGCAAGATCACCTATGATGAGGCGATGGAGATCCTCCAGCGCGCCGAGGACAACGGCTATGTCCACCAGATCACGAACATCGACGGCGAGGATAAGATCTTTGCCATCTGCAACTGCGCGCTCGGCTCCTGCTTCGCGCTGAGAACGAGCCAGCTGTTCAACACGCCGAACATGTCCGCCTCCGCTTACCGCGCCCATGTCGACGCCGAAAAGTGCGTCGCCTGCGGCAAGTGCGCCGAGGTCTGCCCGGCCGGTGCTGCCAAGCTCGGCCAGAAGCTGTGCACCAAGACCGGCCCGGTGACGTATCCGAAGCAGCCCCTGCCGGATGACAACCACTGGGGCGAGCACATGTGGAGTCCGAACTATAAGGACGACAACCAGAAGCAGTGCCACGAGTCCGGCACCGCCCCGTGCAAGACCGCCTGCCCGGCGCACATCGCCGTGCAGGGCTACATCAATCTGGCCGCGCAGGGCCGCTATCTGGACGCGCTCAAGCTCATCAAGCAGGATAACCCGCTCCCGGCCGTCTGCGGCAGCATCTGCAACCGCCGCTGCGAGGAAGCCTGCACCCGCGGCGATGTCGACCGCGCTGTCGCCATCGACGAGATCAAGAAGTTTGTCGCCGAGCAGGAGCTCCAGGCCGACAAGCGCTACATCCCGAAGGTCATCACCCACCGCGGCATCGCCGATCCCTACCCGGAGAAGATCGCCATCATCGGCGCCGGCCCGGCCGGCCTGTCGTGCGCCTACTATCTGGCGAACATGGGCTATGAAAACGTCACCGTGTTTGATAAAAACGAGGTGCCCGGCGGCATGCTGACCCTCGGCATCCCGAGCTTCCGCCTCGAGAAGGATGTTGTCAACGCCGAGATCGAGGTGCTTCGTGAGATGGGCGTGCACTTCCAGTGCGGCGTCGAGATCGGCAAGGATCTCACCATCGACCAGCTGCGCGAGCAGGGCTATAAGGGCTTCTACCTTGCCATCGGCGCGCAGAAGAGCGCACCCATCGGCGTGCCCGGCGAAGAGCTCTCCGGCGTGTACGGCGGTGTGGACTTCCTGCGCAGGGTCAACCTCGGCAAGAAGCCGCGTATCGGCAAAAAGTGCGCCGTCATCGGCGGCGGCAACGTCGCCATGGACGTCTGCCGCACGGCCATCCGCCTTGGCGCGAAGGATACTTACATCATCTACCGCCGCAGCCAGGCCGAGATGCCGGCGGACGCGGAGGAAGTCGCGGAAGCCATGGAAGAGGGCGTGCAGTTCCGCTTCCTGAGCGCACCGGCCGAGATCCTCGGCGAAAACGGCAAGGTCAAGGCCCTCAAGGTCGAGCTCATGGAGCTGGGCGAGCCCGACGCGAAGGGCCGCCGCAAGCCTGTCGGCACCGGCAAGTTCGAGACCATCGAGGTCACGTCCGTCATCGGCGCTATCGGCCAGCGCGTTGACCTCGGCCATATCGCGCCGGAGGCCATGGCCTTCAACCGCAACGGCACCGTCCAGGCCGACGGCGTGACGTATCAGACCGCGCAGCCCGACATCTTCGCCGGCGGCGACGTGGTCACCGGCCCGAAGTTTGCCATCGACGCGATCGCGGCCGGCCGCGAGGGCGCTATCTCCCTGCACCGCTACGTGCATGAGGGCCAGAGCCTGACGCTGGCGCGTGACCCGCGTGAATTCTACGAGCTCGACAAGAAGCAGGCCGTTGTGCCCATCGACTGCTTTGACGCCCCGGCGCGCCAGACCGTCGCCCACGACGCGAGCAAGGCCAAGACGTTCTCGAACGACCGCATCACCTTCACCGAGGCGCAGGTCAAGGCAGAGGCGTCCCGCTGCCTCGGCTGCGGCGTGTCCGTCGTCGACCAGAACAAGTGCATCGGCTGCGGCCTGTGCACCACCCGCTGCGAGTTTGATGCGATCCACCTGCAGCGCGATATGCCGGAGGCCAGCCGTATGTACCGCACCGAGGACAAGATGAAGGCCATCCTGCCGCACATGGTCAAGCGCGCAGCCAAGCTCACCATCAAGGACATCAAGGGCAAGCGCGCGAAGTAAGCCGACCGGAGGAAAACGCGATGCACGAACTGGGAACCGTGTTCTATGTCATCCAGGAGGTCGAAAAGGTCGTCGAGGAAAACCACCTGACCCAGGTCGCCAGCGTCACGCTGGAGGTCGGCGAGGTCAGCGGCATCATCCCGTATTACCTGACCGACTGCTGGAAGTGGGCGGTGGAAAAATCGCAGTATCTCAAGGGCGCGGAGCTGAAGATCGAGACGCTCCCCGCCGTGACCTACTGCGAGGACTGCAAACAGACATATCCAACGGTCAAATACGCCAAGATATGCCCGCACTGCAAGAGTGAGCATACCTATCTGCTCAGCGGCAACGAGTACACCATCAAGGAGATCGAAGCCTGCTAGCAGCCGCAAAAAGAGCAAACGGGGAACGCTTTTCGGCGTTCCCCGTGTTTTTATATCTCGTCTGCCGGCGCGCTGTCGATCGGGATCTGGATGATCTCCAGCCGGCGGCGGGCGGCGTATTCGAGCGTGCGGGCCGTGCCGCCGGGCCGGCCGTCAAATGCCGCGATGAGGATGCGCGAGGCATCGACCATGTAGCGGTTGCGGCGCATCATGCACCCGGGGGTGTAGGCCTCCTGCACGAGCGTCTGATAGTCGCACTGGCGCAGGTCGTAGGCGTAGCGTTCGCGCAGCTCCGGCCGCCAGCGGTCGGCCTGGCCGGCGAAGGGGATGGCCGCCTCGATCGTGACCTCCGGGTGCTGCAGGCGCAGATAGCGCGCAGCGTCGAAAAAATACAGGTCGCAGCCGTTGGCCATGCCGCAGATGAAGTGGCGGATGCCGGCGGCGTAGACGGCGTCCACGGCGTCGAAGAGCTGCTGCTGCAGCTTGCGGCAGCGGGGGTCGTTCTCGTCGCTGCCCCAGGGCAGCTTGTATTCCCGGTGGCCGGTGAAGCAGCAGGTGTTTTCGCGCTCGGGCATGGCGGTGCCTCCTTTCGGTGGTGGCCTCCATTGTACGCGCCCGGAGCGCTGCTGTCAAACCTTTCCTGCAAAAAAGTACTTGCATTCTTTTCCCACTGTGCTATAATGCAGACAGTAAAACAACTGAATCGAGATGTCTTCGGGGCAGGGTGTAATTCCCGACCGGCGGTGATAGTCCGCGAGCCGAGCAAGGTTGAATCGGTGCAATTCCGATACCGACAGTATAGTCTGGATGATAGAAGATGTTACGAACCTCCATTGTTCGCAGCGCCTGAAGGACATGTTCTTTCAGGTGTTTTTCATTCCATGGAGGTGCTTTGTCATGTTGAAAGAAAACCTGTCCTTTATCGGTGTCTGCGCGCTTGTGTTCGCGGCATTGCTCGGCCTTGCGTATCTGTTTGAGCGCACGGTCTGCCACGATCTGCAGCGCCGCAGCCGCAGCCGCAACATCAGCTATGTGGCCATGTTCTCCGCCCTCGGCGGCGTGCTGATGCTGCTCGAGATCCCGCTGTTTTTTGCGCCCGGCTTCTATAAGATGGACCTGAGCGAGCTGCCGGTGCTCATGAGCGCGTTCTATCTCGGACCTGTGGCCGGTGTTATCACCGAGCTGCTCAAGGTGCTGCTCAAGCTCCTGCTCAAGGGCACGAGCACAGCTTTTGTCGGCGACTTTGCCAACTTCGTCGTCGGCTGCACGTTCGTCCTTCCCGCCGCTGTCATCTACCACCACCACAAGACTCGCCGCACCGCCATCATCGGCATGGCCGTCGGCACGCTGTGCATGACGGTCTTCGGCAGCCTCTTCAATGCCCTGTACCTGATCCCGAAGTTCGCCGAGCTGTTCCACCTGCCGATCGATCAGATCGTCGCCATGGGCACGGCTGTGAACAAGGGCATCACCAGTGTGCCGACGCTCGTGCTGTTCGCCGTCGTCCCGTTCAACCTCATCAAGGGCGTTGTGGACTCGGCGCTGACGTATCTGCTGTATAAGCGCGTGGAGTTTTTGCTCTTCCCGGAGCTGCGCAAGAAGGAGAAAGTCCAGCCGCAGGTCCAGTCGAAGAATCCCACCCCGCAGCACTGAGATCGTACATAAAGAACCGCCTGCAGGCATCAGCCTGCGGGCGGTTTTTCATCTGTGCAGATGCGGCGCACCGTGCGCAGCAGCAAGGTGAAGCTGAGCGTGAAGTTCACGCACTCGTTGAAATACAAAATGAAGATGTACCCCGCCAGCCCGAACCGCGGCAGCAGCACCCACACGAGCACTACGCCGAGCGTGGCGTCGAGCACATTGATGGCCATGCAGCGTGTCTGCTGGCCGAGCCCGCGCAGGCAGCCGTCGGTCACGGTGTCGAGATACATCACCGGCACGAGCGGCGCCAGCAGCCGGATGTACCGTCCCGCGTCGTCCGAGTGGTAGATCAACTGCCCGAGCGGCCCGGAAAACGCCAGCAGCAGCACGGCCGTACCGCACGCGAACAGCAGGCACCGGTACAGCAGTGCGCGTACCAGCCGCCGGATGTCCCCGCACCGGCCGGAGACCTGCGCCGTCGTCAGCTCCGGCACGAGCAGATCCGCCAGCGCGTACAGCAGGCACGAGGGGAAGAGCACCACCGGCAGCGCCATGCCGTGCACGATGCCGTAGCCCGCGAGCGCGCGGTCGGCCGTCAGGCCGGAGCTTTTGAGCCCGCGCGGGATGAGCAGGTGCTCCAGCGTCGTGAGCGATGTGCGCGCATAGGCCGACACCGCCAGCGGCAGCGCCACGGAGAGCATCCGCCGCGTCAGGTGCGGCACGGTGTCACCGCCCGTGCGGTATTTGCGCCGGTCGAGGAGATACACTGCCGCCATCATCAGCAGCGACACCACGTCCGCGCACGCACCGCCCGCCGTGACGGCGGCGCAGCTCTGCTCCAGGTCGCCGGCGGCCGCAAAGGACAAAAACCACATCACGCACGTGATGCTCACCAACTGCTCGATCAGGTGCACGAGCGTCGGCTTCCACACGCGGCCGGAGGCGGTGAAATACCCGTCCATGACCGACGAGAGCGCGATGCACGGTAGGCTGATGCTCGTGATGCGCAGCGAGCGCACCGTGCGCGCGTCGCCGATCCAGAGAAAGCCCACGGGCTCGGCCAGAAAATACACCATCGTACCCGCGCACAGGCCGAAAAACAGCGCGTAGCACGCGCACCGGCGCATCGCGCCCGTGACGCCCGCGCCGCGCTCGAGCCCCATCTCCTCAGAGATCAGGCGTGTGGTAGCAAAGCGGATGCCTGAGATGGCGAAGGTTGCAAACAGCACGCTCACCGACATGACGAGCTGGTACAGCCCGATGCCGGCCGCGCCGATGCGCCCGACGATCCATGCCTGAAAGACGAGCCCGATGCAGCGCATCACGATCGACGAGCCGGTCATGAGCGCGGTGTTGACGATGAGCCTGCGATTTGTGTGCACGCGCGCGACCTCCCGACGCAGTTTGTACCACTCTATGGCGCGGGAGGGAAAAACATGCCGCCTGCAAACCTATGCACAAGGACAAAATCATGGAGCAGCGGGGGAGCCCGAGGGGGCAAGGCCCGTCTCGGATAAAATCCAGCGCTTGTCTCAAAGCCCGAGCAGGACTTTGGGACAAAACGCATGCCGCCCGGCGTTCGCCGGGCGGCATGCGTTTTGTGCTCATTCAGGTGTGCAGATCGGTCTTGATCTTCGTCGTGGAGATCTCGGGCGTGCGGGGGAGGTAGACGACCTCGCATTTGTCCTTCAGGAAGTCGAACTTGCCCTTCCAGTCGTCGCCCATGACGAACACATCCACGTGGTATTTGTCCACGTCGGTGATCTTCTGATCCCAGCTCTCCTCCGGGATGACGAGATCGACATAGCGGATCGCCTCGAGCATCCGCTTGCGGTCCTCATAGGAGAAGTAGCTCTTTTTTTGCTTTTCGTTCCAGTTGAATTCGTCCGTGCTCAGGGCCACGATCAGGTAATCGCCCTGCTCCCTGGCGCGGCGCAGGAGGTTGATGTGCCCGTAGTGCAGCAGGTCAAAGGTGCCGTAAGTGATGACACGTCTCATGTGTGCTCCCTTTCCCGGAGGCGCTCGGCCAGAAACGCGGCGACGCGCTCGGCGGAGTGTCCGTCTGTGTATTGGTTGGTCAGCTTCGTGAGCTGCATGCGTTTGGCCCGCAGCGGATCGTCGCCCGCGGCAAGCTGCTCAAAAAACACGCGGAAATCGTCCGGCGTGTCGAGCATGGCCGCGCTTTCGCGCAGCGGCTGCGGGTCGATGGCAAAGCCCGGCTGCTTGGCGTAGGCGTCGATATCCTCGAACGTCAGCCCCACGGGCTTGCCCGTGAGCAGATAGTCAAACAGCACGGAGGAATAGTCCGTGATGAGGGCATCCGTGCAGGCGAGAAATTCGTAGGACGTGATGCCGTGCGCGGCGAAGAGCCCGTCGTCGATGAAGCGGAGGTGGCTCAGCTCCAGCGCGCGGATGTGCGACAGGTCCTGCGCCGGGTGGGGCTTGACGATCACGAGCGTGTTCGTCGCCCGCGCGGCCTCGTTCACGGCCGCGGCCGCCGCCGGGTCATGGATGACGGGGACGGAGATGTCCGTCGTCGCAACGAGGTTGTTCTTGTGCTGCCGGTACGTGGGATACCAGACGACGAAGCGGTCAAACTCCGCGCCGAAGATGTCCTTCAGGTCGCATTTGTGCGTGAACAGGTCGTCGTTGCGCGGGAAGCCGAGCGTGACGAGCTTTTCCGGTGGGATGTGAAATTCATAGCTGTTCACGGCGTCAAAAAACGGGGCCTGACTCAGCGCCCAGTCGGTCGTCGGGTCGCAGAAATAGTAGTCGTGCACGCTCTTGAGCGGGCTGCCGTGCGTCAGGTACAGATGCACAGTCTCCGGTCGGAGCTTCTGGAGCTGGCCGTTGCAGTCCACGATGGCAGCGGCGCGGGCGCGCAGCCAGAACAGCCGCAGCAGCGCCCATGTTCCCCGCGTGCCGGCAAAGGACACGTTCTTTTCATGTACGTTCCGAAAAGCGGCCGGATCCGGCACGACCCACACGAGCCGGTATCGGTCGTTCCAGCCCTGGGCCAGCAGCGTCCGGTACAGGGCGCCGGTGTTGTCACCGAGGGGCGGCGCGCTCTCGAGCAGGATGACCGGCTTGCCGGGCAGCAGGCTCAGCAGCCGCACGAGCAGGCGTTTCAAGCGTTGTTTCATTTTCTCAGCACCTTTCGCACCATGCCGCCGACGAGGGCCTTTTCATATCCGTTCATGGACAGCAGCCACACGGAGGCACAGTAGATCGCTGTGTAGACGATGATGCCGCCGAGCAGCATCGGAATACTGTAGAGGTTTACAAACAGCATCATCAGCACGCCGCACGCGGCGGGCGGCAGCAGGCCGAGCGTCATGCGCCCGATATTTTTCCAGAACACGGTCACGTCGATGTTCAGCCGCCGCTGATAGAAGATGTTCATCACGAGTCCGTTTGCCAGCGCGACGGCGACGGCCGTGCCGATCGCGCAGCCGATCGCGCCGAGGTACTGGCACAGCCAGATGCTGATGGCGAGGTTGCCGATGGCCATCGCCCCGTAGATGATCGAGCGGTACTTGTGCAGATTCTGCGCGCGCTGCATCTCGATGCCGAGGTTTTGCGTCAGCGGCACCATGCCGGGGATGATGAGCAGCAGCACGATGATATACGCATCGTCATAGCCCGGTCCGGCCCAGAAATAGATAAACGGCTTGCCAAAGAAGATGATGCCCGTGCACACGAGCGACAGGATTAGAAACTGGATGCGCCCCACGCGCACGAACAGCTCCGTGAGCACGGTGCGCAGGCGCGCTTTGTCGTCCTTGTTGTCCTGCACGAGCTGATGGATGCGCGGCGTGAACACGGACGACACCGCCGTCGAAAACGAGATGAAGTACGTGTGCAGCTGCTGGCCGACGGCGTAGACCGCCGTGGCGGCCGTGCCGCAGTAGCGCGTGATGATGAGCTTGTCGAGGTTGTTGTTGACCTGGTCGACGACCATGTTGATGGCGATGAAGCCAGAGAACACAGCAATGTCCTTGAGCACGGCGCCGTCAAAGTTCCGGAACGAGACCCAAATGTGCAGCTTGCCGAAGCAGTAGATCAGCCGCAGCACGTCCACGAATACCGAGATCGTCACCGTGACGACGACCATGCCGATCGAGCCGTAGCCCGCCAGCAGCACCGGCAGCGTCACGAGCGGGGACACGACCGTGCGCAGGATCTCCGTCGCCTTCAGGAACACGAACTGCTCCTGCGCGCTGATGATGTTGCTGAACACGCTCATCGGGAAGCTCACGGCGAGGTTCGCCGTCAGCAGCAGCATGAGGATGCGCGCCGTGTGGTACTCGGCGTCCGTCAGGCCGGTCTTGAACACCATCTCCAGATGGAACGTCAGGTACAGGCCGCACGCGAGCGCAACGAGCCCGATGACGGAAAACACGATCAGGAACAGGCCGTTGAGCCGCGCAATCTTATCGTCCGCCTTTTCCTTGCGGTAGAGGATGTAATAGCGCACGTAGCTGCCGCCGAAGCCGAGACTGAGCACCGACAAAATGGCGATCGTCGAGGCGACGGTGGAGTACAGGCCGTACTCGCTCTTGCCGAGGATGCGCAGCATGAACGGCGTGTAGGCGACCGAGACGATGATGTTGAGCGTCATCTGCACATACGTGAGCAGAGAGCCGGAACGCAGTTGATTGTGATGCTTCATAGTGTCAGTGTCCGGCGGCGGCGAACAGCAGGTGCACCGCCCGGTACTGCTTCTTCCCGAGCAGGGACAGCACCAGCTTCTTGCGCGCCGGATAGCCTTTCAGATAGGGGTTGTGCCGGTAGTCGGGGAAGCGCGCGGCGGTAAAGTCCAGCAGCTGCGGCAGCAGTGGGTGCGCGCTCTGCGCCTTGAGAATGCGCACGGACGCATCGTAGAGCACATTGTCCACGCAGAGCTTACCGAGCTCGTTTTCATACTGCTCGAACAGGCCGCGCGCCTGATACCACGTCAGCACGTCGTCGATCGCGTCCATGATTTCGGCGTTGGCGTCGAGCGCGCGCTTGGTCACGGAGCCCTCGTGCTGCCGGTAGAGGTAGAGCACGTCCGGCAGGATCACAACGGATCTTGCCGCCGTGAGCATCTTGCGCGTCATGCACAGATCCTCGCCCCAGCCGCGGGCGCGAAAGCGGATGCCCGTGTCCGTGAACAGGGTGCGCCGCCAGGCCGCGATGCAGGCCGACGGGCGGTTGAGCAGCAGGGCAGGCGTCTCCTGAAGTGTCAGCGGCGTATGCAGCGGCAGGTCGTCGGTGAACACCGCGCCGTCGTTGTCGCCGGTCATGCGCAGACCGAAATAGCACACGTCGGCCTGCGTCTCGTCCAGTGCGGCGGCCAGCACGGTGAACGCCTCCGGCGTATAGCTGTCGTCACTGTCGAGAAAGAGCACATAGTCGCCCTGCGCGAGCGGGAGCGCCGCGTTGCGCGCGTCGCCTGCGCCGCCGTTGGGCTTGTGCAGCACGCGGATGCAGTCCGGATGTTCGCGCGCGAGCGTGTCGCACAGCGCGCCACTCTCGCCGTCGGTTGAGCCGTCGTCCACGAGCAGAACCTCAAAGTCCGCGCCGGTCTGTCCCAGCACGGAGTCTACGCCCTCGCGCAGGTATTCCCAGCCATTATAGACCGGGATGATGACACTGAATTTCATAGCTTCCTCCAGTCCGGGCGCTCAGCCGAGCTTGTCCTTGACGGCAAAAAGTGCCCGCACGGTGCGGTATTTGCGCTGCCGCAGCAGGCGCAGGATCAGCTTGTGGCTGCGGGAGAGCTGCGCAAGCAGGGGATTGTCGAGATAGTCCGGGAACTGCGTCTGCACATAGTCCTGAAAGCGGTCGAGCAGTTCGCTCTCCGGGTCCACGCGCAGCACGCGCACCGAGGCCGCGAGCAGCACGTGATCTACCGCCAGGCGCGACAGCTCGTTGTAGTAGCGCTCGAACAGGCCGTTTTCGCGGTACCAGTCGAGCAGGTTGTCAAAGGCTGTGAACAGCTCGGCGTTGCGCGCCGTGTTCGTGTTGCGCGTGATGGAGTTGGTGCGGTCAACGTAGTAATACAGGATGTCCGGCACGAAGGCGGCGCTTTTGGCCAATGCCAGCAGCTTCACGGATGTGCACAGATCCTCGTACCAGATGCGCGCCGGGTAGCGCACGCCGGAATCCAGAAACAGGCTGCGCCGCCAGATGCGGCTCCAGGGGGAGGGCATGGTCTGCATCAGCTCGGGCGTGTCGGCGAGCGTGAAGGTGCGGTCGGTCGGCAGGTGATCCACGAGCTCCTTGACCACGACGCCGTCTGCCTCGAGCGCCGCGCCGAAGCCGATGATGTCGCTGCCGAAGCGGGCGACGGCGTCGGCAAGAACGCGGAACATGTCGGGGGCGATGTAGTCGTCACTGTCGATGAAGATCAGGTACTCGCCCTGCGCCGCCTCGATGCCGACGTTGCGCGCCTCACCCACGCCGCCGTTCGGCTTGTGGATGGCGCGGATGCGCTCCGGGTGCGCCGCAGCATAGCGGTCGCAGATCGCGCCGCTCTCGCCGTCGGTCGAGCCGTCGTCGATGAGGATGACCTCGTAGTCTTCAAAATCCTGCGCCAGCACGGAGTCGATGCACTTGGGCAGGTAGTCCTTGACGTTGTAGACCGGGATGACAACACTGAAAATCATGCGCGTTTCTCCTCTCCGTCCGGCAGGGCGTCCGGCTGTTCACTGCGCATCTGCGTCAGGTAATAGACCACGGCCAGCAGCACCGACATGTAGATCGAGGCGTTCGGTCGCCGCAGTACGCCGGCAGTGAAGTAGGCGTACACCAGACACAGGCACAGCCCGATGCCGAAGGCACCGGCCTCCACCGTGAAGTATTTGCGGAAATCTTTGATCAGGCACTTGACGATCAGGTACAGGAAATAGCCGATGAAGGCGACCATCATGGCCAGACCTACCCAGCCGTAGAGGAAGCAGATGCCGTGAAAATCGTTCTCCACGTCATAAATCTCGCCGTCAAAGGCCATGCGGCCGAGCTCCATGCCGAACAGGCGAGAGGTGAACGGCTGCTCGTCGAGCAGCATCTCGCAGAAGACGATCTTGCGGTGGCGGGTCGCCGTGATGTCCGTGACCTGATCGGAATAGCCGTAGGCGGACATGACGCGCGCCGTGCCGAAGCGCTGGCACATATTCGGGGAGTAGAAATTATAGATCGTGCACAGGGCGTGGTAGCGCTCTTCGGGCGTGACGGTGGAAGTGCCGGTTTTGTTGCCCTCGGCGCGCTTGATCATGCGCTCGGCGTCGTTCTGCTTGTAGCTCATGGCCTCGTTGTAGCGGTTCTGGTTGATATACATGGGCGACTGCTTGTAGGTCGCACAGCATGCGATGAGGATGAGCACCAGCACGGCAATGTAGCGCTTGGAGGTGCGGGCCTTGCCAGTCAGCACCAGCACGACCGGCACGCCCAGCGCGGCCACGGCGATCGAGAAGAATGCCAGACGCGTGCCCATGAGATAGAGCTGCGCCAGCGCGGCGACGCTCGTGACCGTGAACAGCAGGAAGTTCTTTCTGCGGTAGCACAGCAGGATGACGATGGGCGCGAGAATGCTCATGATCGCGCTCTGTGCATTGCCGAACGAGTACCAGCCGAGAATGCCAACGTTGGTGGACTGATAGGTCGCCGAGGAGGTGTGTGTGAGCACGCTCACGACGACCGAGGCCGTGATGATCCAGAAGTTGAGCATCAGGCCGGTCTCAAACGCGCGGTAGCACTTGTTGTTCGCCCGCAGAAACGAGATGAAGCACAGCACGAACAGCGGCATCTGCACGACGCGCACAAAGTTGGTCAGGTCGTAGACGATGCGCTGGTAGCCGACGATGAAGCAGGAGATGCAGTGTCCGACGAGCAGGAAGGCACAGGCGGCGATGGCGATGCCGTAGACCTTTTTGCGCGACGAGGTCACAAACCCGAGCACGCACACAACGGCGAATACGGCGAAGCGCAGCAGCAATGTGATCGTGTTGCTCATACCGAGCCGGTCCGTCCAGAAGGATAGGATGTCCATCAGCGGCTGCAGGATCAGAAGGATCATCAGAAACTTCGGCAGCATCGGCGCGAGCCGCTCGCGCAGGGAGTGTTTTTCTTCGGACATATCAGTTCTCCTTTGAGTCGTCGTAATCTCTGATATAGATCAGGTACCAGATGGATGCCAGAATCAGGCAGAGATAAAAAGATGCATTTGGGCGGCGCAGTACGCCGGCGGTGTTATAAATGTGGGCGAGGGCGGTGCACAGCGCAACGCCGCAGGCGCCGGCCTCGACCGTGAAGTAACGCCTGGCATTGCGGATGAGCGCGCACACGATGATGACCAGGAAATACCCCAGAAAAGCCAACAGGCACGCAAGCCCCGCCCAGCCGTACAGATACGCGATGCCGTGGAAGTCATTTTCCACGTCATAGCAGTACCCATGGTAGGTCATCTCGTCGTAGCTCAGGCCGAACAGGCGGCTGGTAAGCGGCTCGGTGTTCAGCATCAGGCGGCAGTAGTTGATCTTGATCGTGCGGACATTCGTGATGTCGGCAGCTTTGGTGGAGTATCCGTACATTTCCGCCGTGGCCTCGAGTCCGTAGCGCTCGACAGTCCCGCCGAGGTACTCATCATAGGCATAGGTGAGGTAGGCATACCCCTGATCGCCGAATTCCGCCTTGCCCTGCGCGACCAGCCGGTCGATGTTCTCCTGCTTGCGCACGGCGTTGGCCGCAACGGCCTGCTGGTTGCGGTGTATGGGGGACACGGTGTAGCCCGCCGCACAGACGGCGGCACACAGCAGCAGCACGGCGCAGACCTTTGCGCTGCCGCGCTTTGTGAGCGCAAGCGTGATGACCATGCCGATCGCCGTCACGAACAGGGACATATAGGCCAGACGTGTCGCAAAGCAGAATAGTTCCGCGAAGCCGACGACGGCGATGGGCAGCCAGCGCCGGATCTGCCCGCTGCGCAGTGCCGGACACAGCGCGAGCGGCACGAGCATCGACAAAATCGCGCTCTGGCTGTTGGCAAAGTAAAACCACCCGCACAGGCCGATGCGCTTGTCCGGATACGTATAAGGATCCGTGCCGGTCAGGGCGCTGAGCAGCTCGACGGCGGCGATGATCCAGAAGGCGATGGTGATGCCGCGCTCCAGGCTGGCAAAGCCTTGCCGGCAGCAGCGCAGGAATGTGATAAAAGCGATCGTAAACAGCGGCAGCTGCGCGAAGCGGATGAAGTTGGTCGCGTCGGAGATCAGGTTCGCGGTCGTGAATGGAGCGTTGGCGCGCAGGCACGCCAGCACGTGCCCCGCATAGAGTGCGGCGCACACGGCAGCGGCGATCCAGTAAAAGCGCCGGCGTTCCGAGAGCACGAAGCCCGTGAGCATGACGCCGAGAAAGATCAGCAGGCGCAGCGACAGCGTCAGCTTGCTGCCCCAGGCCAGATCCTGCGTCCAGAATGACAGCACATCCAGCAGCGGCTGCGCGGCACACAGGCTGATGAGCACACCGGGCAGCCAGCGCGGACGGGCCGCTTCCTGCGACGATATCGGTTGCATAGTTTTTCCTCTTTTTCTCTCAGGATAGTTACACTCCATCATACGCTTTTTTCCCGGTCAGGTCAACCTGCGCGGCCGTTTGTTCATATATTTTTAGAGAATATAGTATGCAGACACCCCCGGACGGAGATAAACTCCGGTCGGGGGTGTCTGTCGTGTCGGATCACAGCAGCTTGTCCGCCTCGTGTGCATAGCTGCAGATGAGCTTGTCGAGCAGGCGCTGCAGGTCGGCGGCCTTCGGGTCTGTGACCGCCTGTGCATGCAGGCGGTGCAGGCCGTCGATGGCCTCCTGGCTCAGGCCGAGGGAGCTGTAGACGTCGCTCTCGCCGGCGCGCTGCGCATCGGCGTCGTCGGCCGCCTCGTCAAAGCCGAGCAGGAAGTTCGGCGTCGTGCGGAAATACCGCGCGATGCGGCTCACGACCAGTGCCGACGGCACCGTGACCTCGCGCCGGTCGTTCGGCTTGAGATACTTGCGCACGGCCGGGCGGCTGATGTTGATCTCATCGGCCAGCTCCTGCGTGTTGACGGGCTTGCCGTACACGTTGTTGCCATTCATCAGATAGGTCAGCCGGTCACGGAACACGCTGCCGAAACCGCCGGCGGCCTCGTCGTTGTCTTTGCCCATGAAAATGACCTCCCATTCCGTAAAGTAAATTTTTTCAAACTTTTTTCGGAAAAAGGCTTGACAAACCCGTAGAAATGGTTTATACCAAAGTTACGTTAATCAAAAACGAAACTTTGGTTTCTCGCTACAGGCCGAATCAAGCTTTTCTGCCCCTCAGTAAAGCACAACCGGCCGCAAAAGTCAAGACATACTCCCCCAAAACGACAAGGAGGTATCGCTATGAGCAAAGATCGTGATCTCATTTTTGATATGACCGAGGACCCGGAGGTCCTGACGTACCCCGCAGCGGATAATGAACCGCTGCAGCTCGGTGGTGTGGGCGACGATGCGGCCTCCGCCGCGGACCGCCAGGTGACGACGCCGGGCGACGTGCACGTCGCCCCGCAGATGCCTGCGCCGATCGACGGCACGCTGCGCCAGTTTGCGCTGCGCGTACCGAGCGTGATCGACGAGTGCAGCGGCATCATGGTGTTCGGCAAGCGCATCAAGTCGCTGGTGTTCTCGACCGACCTGGCCATCATCCGCAATGTCAACGCCGACGCGGTGTTTGCGGTCTACCCGTTCACGCCGCAGCCGGTCATCACGCAGGCGCTGCTCATGGCGAGCGACCTGCCGGTGTTCGTCGGTGTCGGCGGCGGGCTGACGACGGGCAAGCGCGTCGTGAACCTCGCCATGTACGCCGAGATGCAGGGCGCGACCGGGGTCGTCGTCAACGCGCCGACGCCGGGCCGCATCCTCAACCGCATCCGCAGCAGCGTCGACGTGCCGGTCGTGGTCACGGTGGCCAATGCCGACACGAACTACCGCCACCGCATCGAGGACGGCGCCGCGATCCTGAACGTAGCCGCCGGCGCGCAGACGCCGGAGATCGTGGCCGAGATCCGCGAGCGTTTCCCGGACTACCCGATCCTTGCGACCGGCGGCGCGGATGACGAGAGCATCCGCGCCACCATCCGCGCCGGCGCCAACGCCATCATCTGGACGCCGCCGACCAGCGGCGAGCTGTTCCGCGACGTCATGAAAAACTACCGCGAGGGCAAGCCGCACCCCTGATCCGACAGCGCTTTTTGCTTTCTCTTTCTGATTTTGCTTTCTCTTCCTGTTATCCAAGCGGAAGGACGCATCCATTCGGATGCGTCCTTTTGTTGTCTTGTTTTGTCCTTCAGAGCCGGCAGAGCATGGCGCACGCCTGCTCGCGGGTCGCGCTACCGCGCGGGCAGAAGCTGCCGTCGGGCATGCCGTTGATGACGCCGGCACGCTGCAGCGCCTGCACGGCGGGCAGTGCATAGGCGGCAATGTCGGCTTCATCCGTGAACGTCACGGCCGCATTGTCCGTGCCGAGCACGATGCCGAACTGCTGCGCATAGCGGTCGAGCATCACGGCCATGTCCTGGCGCGAAATATTGGCATTCGGCGCAAATTCGGTGCTCGAAATGCCGTAGACGATGCCGTTGGCAGCCGCCCAGTTGACGTAGGGCGCATACCATGCGTCGGCCGGCACGTCCTCAAACCCGGCACTCCGGTATTCGGAGACGTCCGCGCCCTGCAGTCTGGCGAGCATCTTCACGAACTGGGCGCGCGTGACGTCGCCGGTCGGGACGAAGGTCGTCGGGGTCATGCCGTCGATCACGCCGGCTTCATAGAGCTGCCTGATATACGAATAGCTCCAGCGGCCGGCCGCCACGTCCGTGAACGGGAAGGGCTGCTCCTCCGGCTGCCCGGAGCCGTAGGTGCCGTAGATATCGTCCATCAGGTTTCGATAGAACAGGTGCGTCTCGATGACGCTCTTGTTGGCGATGCCGCCGACGAACTGCATATGGTCGGCGCGCGTGACAGGCATGACGTACCAGATGCCGGGCCGGAAGGTGATGTCGGAATAGCCGTCATAGTTAATCCAGCCCTGCGTACCGTCGCGCTTGAGGCACTCGGTGGTGTTTTTGTCCGTCGTGGTCGGGTAGAGCGCGGACACGGTGTTGACAAGGCCGTCGTTCGGCAGCCAGCTCCGGTCGATGTAGATGCCGCCGGCGGTGTACTTGTCGCAGTACTTGCCCATGTTGATCGAGCCGGGCATCATCAGCGCGGACATACCGTTCGACGGGATGGCCGACACGGTGGGGTAGTGGTTGCCGGTGAGCGGATCGGCCGAGGTCTGGTCGCCCGCGTAGGAGAAATAGTAGACGTTCGGCTGGATCTCGATGCCCTTGTTGATCTCGAGCGATTTGTCGATCGTCAGGTCGAGGAAGGCGTTGTCGTTGTGCGACAAAAAGTCGGATCTCAGCACGCGGTCAAGCGCCTGGGCAAATGTCTCGTTGTCGTCCTTGCGGATGCCGAACTGGTCGAGCTGGAAGTCGTACACGCCCTTGAGCGACGACAGGCCCAGCGCCTTGGCGGCGCCTGTGGCCAGGTTGGCGGCGAGCTTTGTGAAATTGCTGTTGGCCTCAATGAACGTCGTGCCGTTGTGCGGCGCGGCGATGGCGGTCAGCGAGTGGACCCAGCTGCCCTTGCCGCCGAGGAAAAACGGGCTCGGGGCCACACCGGCGGCTTTGGCCGCAGCGACCTCCTCCGGGCAGCCGTTGGTAAGGATCTCGAGGAACAGGCGCGTCGTCGCGCCGCCGAAGCTGTGGCCGACGAGGTTCGCGGCGCGCTGTGTGCCCCAGCCTTCGAACAGCGGCGTCTCATAGTCGATGCCGTAGCGCTCGTGGCCGAAGTCCTGCGCGTGCTTGACGCCGTAGTCCGTGCGCGCACCGACGAGCTGCGCGTACAGCTCGCACGCGCGGTCCCACGCGCTCGAGAGCGGGCCGACGGAGGCGGCGTAGGTCTCATAGCCCTGCGTGGCCAGATAGTCCGGCAGGCTGCCGGTGGTCATGCCCCAGTAGGGCATGATGCTGAAAATTTTGTCGCGCTGACCCCAGCCGAACAGGCCGTGCACGAACACGACCGGGTCGTCCGAGCGGGTCTGCGTATCTGCCGCGGCGGCCGGGATGGCGCACAGGCTCAGCGCCAGCACGAGCGTCAGCAGCAGGCACAAAAATCGACGTGTTTTTTTCATGGTTTTCCCCCCTGTCTCATAGATCCATATGGTTTTCCTTCTCACAAAGCCGGCGATATACCCATATTATACCGGGCGCAGCCGGCGATTGCAAGACACTTTGACGGAAAACTGTCGCGCACTTGCGCAAAAAACGCCCCGCGCCGCGGCGCGGGGTGCTTAGTCTGCAAACAGGCTCCAGGGGGAAATGTCCGGCGGCTGCTGCTCGAAATAGAGCACCTCGCCGGTGTCCGGATGGGCAAAGTGCAGGCAGTGCGACCAGAGTGCGATCGGCCCGTCATCGGGCAGCGTGCTGTACTTTTTGTCGCCCCAGAGCGGCAGACCGCGTGCGGAAAACTGGCAGCGGATCTGGTGCGTGCGCCCGGTCTGCAGGTAAATGCGCACGAGCGAGAGCTCCGCGCGCGTGCCGAGCACGTCATAGTCGAGCACGGCCTCCTGCACGCCCTTGGCCATTTTATCCGTGACGTAGGTCTTACGCTCGTTCGGGTCGCGCCGCAGCAGGTCGCGGTACGTGCCCTGCAGGGCGTCCGGCTCTCCGTGCACGACGGCGAGATAGGTCTTGCCGAAGTCGTGCTCGCGGATCTGCGCCGAGAGCTTCGACGCGGCCGCCGGGGTGCGCGCGAGTACCATCAGTCCGCTGACCACGCGGTCGAGCCGGTGCACGGTGCGCACGCAGGCCTTCGGGTCGCCGAGCGCCTGCCGCACCAGCTCGGGCACGCCGCCCGGTTCGTCCGTGGACAGCACGCCTGCCGGCTTGATGCACACGAGGATGCTGTTGTCCTGATAGAGAATGTCCATGTCGTCGCCTCGTTTCGGTGTCTGCCGTGAGTATACCACACCGGCGGCGCGCGGGCAATGAAAAAGCGGCGGTCATTGCGTTTTCGCCTCCGGCCGGTAAAACGGGATGCTCAGCGCCATGATGACCGCGAACACGCTCAGGTAGGTGAGTACATCCCGGCCGTGCGACACGACGGCCGCCGCGCAAAAGAAGATGCAGCACGCGGCCGTTGCCGCCGGTCGCGGTGAGGATCTTCTCGGCTTTGAAAAACACGCCGCTGCCGATGACGATGCCGACGACGAGCGCGATCGCCGTCGGCAGACCGTATTTTTTCTGCAGATCGTTTCCCATGGCGTCTCCCTCCGCTGCGTGTATGCAGAGAGATTTTACGCACCGCCGCCGGGAGAATCCAAGGGGAGTGTGCGCAGGATAGGAAAAATGCCCATCCGGATCGCTCCGGATGGGCAAAATTCTGGCTTGTGGGATGCGTTACAGCGCGCACAGCACGATGCAGGCCTGCTCGCGTGTCGCGGTGGCGTACGGCTGGAAGCTGCCGTCCGGCATGCCGTTGATGACGCCGGCGCGGTGCAGCGCCTGCACGGCGGGCAGGGCGTAGGCCGCGACGCTGCCCTCGTCCGTGAAGGCAGTGACCGTCTTCTGGTCAAGCTGCACGCCGAAGTGCTGCGTGTAGTTATAGAGCATGACGGCCATGTCCTGACGCGAGATCGTCGTATTCGGATCAAACGTCGTGGCGCTCGTGCCGTTGACGATGCCGTTCGCGGCCGCCCAGTTGACGTAGGGCGCGTACCAGCTGCCTGCCGGCACATCGGCAAACGGGCCGGACGCATAGCCGGACACGTCCGCGTCGGCGAGCCGGGCGATCATGGTCACGAACTGCGCGCGCGTGACGTTCGCGGCCGGGGCAAAGGTCGTGGCGGTCATGCCGTTGATGACGCCGGCATCATACATTTCCTTGATGTACGAATAGCTCCAGCGGCTCTCGGCCACGTCCGTGAACGGCAGGCCGGCGGGCTGATCCGGCGTGGTCGGCGCCGAGGTCACGTGGGAGAGATTGCCCATCAGGCTCAGGTAGAACTGGCGCAGGGCCGTTGTGCTCTGCGAGGACAGGTTGGGCACCGGCATACCGGCGATGAAGTTGCCGTGGTCATAGTGGCGCACGGGCATTACGTTCCACACGCCGGGCTGATAGCTGACGTTGGAGTAGCCGTCGCGCTGGATATAGCCGGTCTGGCCGCTCTTGGTCAGGCACTTTCCGGCGCTGTTGGTCGGGTACAGGGCCGAGACGGTGTTCACAAGGCCGTCGTTTGGCGCCCAGCTCTTGTCGATCTGGAAACCGCCGGCAGTCGTCTGGTTATAATAGCTGCACATCTGGTTTGCAAACGGCACGAACAGCGGCGTCATATCGGCGGCCGACGTGCGCTCGCCGGTGAGGGCACTCTGGCGCGTCTTGTCGCCGGCGTAGGAGAAGTAGTACACATTCGGCTGGATCTCAATGTCGTCGTTGAGCTCCAGCGCGCGGTCGATCGTCAGGTCACGGAACACGTTGTCGTTGTGCGACAAAAAGTCCGAGTGCAGCACGCGGTCGAGCGCCTCGAGCACGGTCTCGCCGTCCTTGCGGTAGAAGCCGAACTGCTCGAGCTGGAAGTCGTACACGCCCTTGAAGTCCGAGATGCCGAGCAGCTTTGCCATGGTGGTCGAGACCTCGGCGGCGAACTGCGTCATGTCGCCGCAGCATTCGAGGAAGGTCGTGCCGTTGTGCGGGGCTGCCAGCGTCGTCAGCGAATAGACCCAGTCGGCCTTGCCGCCCTGGAAAAACGGGGAGACCTCCGTGCCGTCGGCCTTGGCCGCAGCCTGCTCCTGTGCAGAGCCGTCGGCCAGAATGTCCAGAAACAGGCGGATCGTTGCGCCGCCGAAGCTGTGGCCGACGAGGTTGATCTTCTTGTCCGCGCTCCAGCCTTCAAACAGCGGCTTGTCATACGTCACGCCGTAGCGCGCGTGGCCGTATTCGGCAGCGTGAGCCGCGCCGTAGTCAACGGTCGTGCCGGTGAGCTGGGCATAGAGCTCGCACGCGCGATCCCACGCGCTCGAGAGCGGGCCGACGGAGGCGGCATAGCTCTCATAGCCCTTGCCCGTCAGGTACGGCATCAGGTCGCTCGTCAGGCCCCAGTACGGAGTCACGGCGTAGATCTGGTCGCGTGCGCCCCAACCCATCAGGCCGTGGACGTAAACGGTCGGGTAGCGTTCGGCACCGGACTGCTCCGTGTTTGCGGCGGCGGCCGGCAGAAGCAGCAGGCTTCCGGCCATCACCAGCGCGAGCAGCAGACACAGAAACTTCTTGCTCTTTTTCATGGTATTGCGTACATTCCTTTCCGGCGCGCCGGAGCGCGCATTTATTTTTTGAGTATTATAATTCCAACCGCACCGGTTTGCAATCCGGGGAACGCAGAAGATTTTGTATCAGATTCGGATGTGTGTGAGGTTTTTGGACACACGGCCGCATCTGTCGCACAACCGCGCGGACAGCTGTGCACAAATGCAAAAAACGTCCCCCGGCCGAAGCCGGGAGACGTTTGCGTTCTGGTGCTCAGAGCGCGCACAGCACGGCGCAGGCCTGCTCGCGGGTCGCGGTGTCGTAGGGGCGGAAGCTGCCGTCCGGCATACCGTTGATGACGCCGGCGCGGTGCAGCGCCTGCACGGCGGGCAGGGCGTAGGCCGCGACGCTGCCCTCGTCCGTGAACGGGGCTGTGGTCTGCTCCGGAAGTGCGATGCCGTACTGCTGCGCATAACGGTAGAGCATGACGGCCATATCCTGCCGCGAGATCGCCGCGTTCGGATCGAAGGTCGTCTCGCTCGTGCCGTTGACGATCGCGTTCGCGGCCGCCCAGTTGACGTAGCGCGCATACCAGGCGTCGCCCGGCACGTCGGTGAATGGGCCGGACGCATAGGCGGACACGTCCGCGCTCTGCAGCAGGGCAAGCATCTTCACAAACTGCGCGCGCGTGACATTGCCGGCCGGCTCGAAGGTCGTCGGCGTCATGCCGTCGATCACGCCGGCTTCATACATCTCCCGGATGTACGGATAGCTCCAGCGGCTCTCGGCCACGTCCGTGAACGGGAAGCTGCCGCCGCTCGGCGCGGTGGTATAGGTGTTGTAGATATCCTCCATGACGCCGCGGTAGAGCGCGTGCGTCTTGACAAGGCTGCCGTTGAGCATGCCGCCGACGAACTGGATGTGGTCAAACGACTGCACGGGCATGACATACCAGATGCCGGGCTTAAAATGGATGTTGGAGTAGCCGTCGTAATTCGTCCAGCCCTGCCTGCCGTCGCGCGTCAGGCAGGTGCCGTCGCTGTGGATGGGGTAGAAGGCGGATACGGTGTTGACCATGCCGTCGTTCGGCCGCCAGCTCTGGTCGATGTAGAAGCCGCCGGCGGTGTACTTGTCATAGTATTTGCCCATGTTGATCGCGCCGGGGTAGAACAGCGTCCACATCCTGGCCGACGGGATGTAGTTGCCGGAGACCGGGTCCTGCACGGTCTGGTTGCCGGCGTAGGAGAAGTAGTAGACGTTCGGCTCGATGCCGATGCCGTCGTTGATCTCGAGCGATCGGTCGATCGTCAGGTCGAGAAAAGCGTTGTCGTTGTGCGACATGAAGTCGGTGCTGAACACGCGCTGCAGCGTCTCGAGCACGGTCTCGTTCGGATCCTTGTAGATGCCGAACTGCTCAAGCTGGAAGTCATAGAGATTCTTGATCTCCGTGATGCCGAAGCCCTTGGCGAGCGTCTCGGCCAGATTTGTTGCCGCGTCCATGATCGCGCCGTTGGACTCGATGAAGGTCGTGCCGTTGTGGGGCGCGGCGATCTCGGTCATGGAGTGCACCCAGCTGCGCTTGCCGCCGGTGAACAGCGGGCTCGGCGCAGTGCCGGCCGCCTTGGCCGCGGCAACTTCCTCGGCGCTGCCGTTGGCCATCAGCTCGAGGAACTGGCGCGTGGTCGCGCCGCCGAAGCTGTGGCCGACGAGGTTGACGGCGCGCTTCGTGCCCCAGCCGGCAAAGAGCGGCTGGTCATAGGTGATGCCGTAGCGCGCGTGGTCGTGCGCCGCAGCGTGCGCCGCGCCGTAATCGACCGTCGTGCCGGTCAGTTGGGCATAGAGCTCGCACGCGCGGTCCCATGCGCTGGAGATCGGGCCGACGGTGGCCGAGTACGTCTCATAGCCGAGCGAGTTGAGGTAGCTTGTCAGGCTGCCGGTGGTCATGCCCCAGTAGGGCAGCACGGCGTTGATGCCGGCGCGCTGGCCCCAGCCCATCAGGCCGTGCACGAACACGACCGGGTCGTCCTTGCTGCTCGGGCAGGTCTGGTCTGCGGCCGCCGCCGGAAAGACGCACAGGCTCGCGGCCAGAATGAGCGTCAGCAGCAGGCACAGAAAACGTTTGCTGTGTTTCATCATGTTTTCCCTCCAAAGTATATCAGTTTTCATGCTTTCTTATCATCACAAACTCCGCCAAATGACGTAAAACGGACGAAAGTCGGGGAATTGCGGTTGTGTATGTTATAGCACATAATCCAAAGGAAATCCTGTTTTTGTACTTCGCGCACAGTTGCTGTATATTACTCTAATGTTTTACAACGCAGTTATAATGCATTGGGACTGCGAAAATTTCCAAACTGTGTCACTCGACAGGCGTGTGTGAGAAAAAGCAGGGAAGGATATTTTTGCATTTTTGTCTGTCATCATTCACAAAAATTCATAAATTCTGTATTTGGTTTCGGAAAATTCTACGAATATGGGCACAATCTTGCAAACTGCATAAAAACCGGCTCCTGACATTGTGAAGATTTGGACGACTTTGCGCACATTCATTCTGGCGGGGTCGCCCCGGTTTTGCTATAATAATAACGAAAAGAAATCGCCAAAAACCAGAACAGATGGAGGTAATGGAATGAGCAAAAAGTATCTGTATTATTTCAGCGAAGGCAGCCAGGCGTTCGGCGGCGACAAGACCGCGATGCGCAACATTCTCGGCGGCAAGGGCTCCGGCCTTGCGGAGATGACCGCGGCCGGTATGCCGGTGCCGCAGGGCTTCACGATCACGACCGAGGCCTGCACGCAGTACTACGCGGACGGCCGCCAGATCAATGCGGAGATCCAGGCAGACATTTTCGCGCACGTTAAGGGTCTGGAGGATCTGACCGGCAAAAAGCTCGGCGACGTGGAAAACCCGCTGCTGGTGTCCGTGCGCTCCGGCGCGCGCCAGTCCATGCCCGGCATGATGGACACCATCCTCAACCTCGGCCTGAACGACGCATCCGTCGAGGGCCTGGCCAAAAAGACCGGCAACCCCCGCTTCGCTTACGACAGCTACCGCCGCTTCGTGCAGATGTTTGCGGACGTCGTCATGGGCGTGTCCAAGAGCCTGTTTGAGGAAGAGATCGACAAGATGAAGGCCGCCAAGGGCGTCACGAACGACGTCGATCTGGACGCCGATGATCTCAAGCAGCTCGTCGTCATCTTCAAGAAGATCTATGAGGACAATGAGCACAAGCCCTTCCCGCAGGACCCGAACGAGCAGCTCATCGAGGCGGTCAAGGCCGTGTTCCGCAGCTGGGATAACCCGCGCGCGAACGTCTACCGCAAGATGAACGAGATCCCCTATGAGTGGGGCACCGCCGTCAATGTCCAGCAGATGGCGTTCGGCAACTCCGGCGACCGTTCCGGCACGGGCGTGGCCTTCACGCGCGACCCGGCCACGGGCGCGAAGCGGCTCATGGGCGAGTACCTCATCAACGCGCAGGGCGAGGACGTCGTCGCCGGCGTGCGTACGCCGAGCCCGATCAGCCACCTGCAGGATCAGATGCCGGAGGTGTACGACGAGTTCGTCGCCATCGCCAACCGGCTCGAGCACTATTTTCAGGATATGCAGGACATGGAGTTCACCATCGAGGACGGTAAGCTCTACATGCTCCAGACCCGCAACGGCAAGCGCACCGCGCAGGCGGCGCTGCAGATCGCGTGCGACCTCGTCGACGAGGGCATGATCACCGAGCGCGAGGCCGTGCTGCGCGTCGAGCCCAAGCAGCTCGATACGCTCCTGCACCCGCAGTTTGACGCCGAGGCGCTCAAAAAAGCCGACGCCATCGGCAAGGGCCTTGCCGCATCCCCCGGCTCTGCCTGTGGCCAGATCGTGTTCTCCGCCGAGGAGGCCGAGGAAGCCGTCAAGAACAAGACCATGCCGAAGGTCGTGCTCGTCCGCCTCGAGACCAGCCCCGAGGACATCGTGGGTATGCAGGTCTCGCAGGGCATCCTGACCGTGCGCGGCGGCATGACCAGCCACGCGGCCGTCGTCGCCCGCGGCATGGGCACGTGCTGCGTCTCCGGCTGCGGCAACGACAACACCGTCCACATCAGCTATGCGGATAAAGTTTTTGAGATCAACGGCCACCGCTTCACGGAGGGCGACTGGATCTCGCTCGACGGCAGCACCGGCAACATCTACGCCGGCCAGATCCCGACCGTCGCCGCCACCGGCAACAAGAACTTCAACCGCCTCATGGGCTGGGCCGACGCGGCCCGCCGCCTGAACGTTGAGGCCAACGCCGACAACCCGCGCGATGCGCAGCAGGCGGTCGATCTCGGCGCCGAGGGCATCGGTCTGTGCCGCACCGAGCATATGTTCTTCGCCGAGGACCGCATCAAGGCCGTCCGCGAGATGATCTGTGCCCGCACCGTCGAGGCGCGCAAGGTCGCGCTGGCGAAGGTCGAGCCGTTCCAGCAGGGTGACTTTGAGGCCATGTACCGCATCATGGGCACGCGCCCGATGACCATCCGCTATCTCGATCCCCCGCTGCACGAGTTTCTGCCCACCCAGAAGGCGGACATTGAGGAGCTGGCGCAGGAGATGGGCATGACGTTTGACGAGCTGCAGGACGTCGTCGTGTCCCTGCACGAGTTCAACCCCATGATGGGCCACCGCGGCTGCCGCCTGTGCGTCACCTATCCGGAGATCGCCGAGATGCAGACCAACGCCGTCATCAAAGCGGCGCTCAAGGTCAGCGCCGAGACCGGCACGATGATCACGCCGTACATCATGATCCCGCTGGTCGGCGAGCGTAAGGAGCTCAAGTTCATCAAGGACATCGTTGTCCGCACGGCGGACGCGCTGATTAAAGATGCTGGCGTGGACATGAAGTACCACGTCGGCACGATGATCGAGATCCCGCGCGCCGCGCTCACGGCCGACGAGATCGCCAAGGAGGCGGACTTCTTCAGCTTCGGCACGAACGACCTGACGCAGATGACCTTCGGCTTCAGCCGTGACGACGCCGCGAAGTTCCTCGGCGCGTACTACGATACGAAGATTTACGAGAACGACCCGTTCCAGCACCTGGACGTCAACGGTGTCGGCAAGCTCGTGGAGATGGCCTGCAAGCTCGGCCGCCAGACGAATCCGGGGCTCGAGCTCGGCATCTGCGGCGAGCACGGCGGCGATCCGTCGTCCATCGCGTTCTGCCACAAGGTCGGCCTGGACTACGTGTCCTGTTCGCCGTTCCGCGTGCCCATCGCCCGCCTCGCCGCCGCGCAGGCTGCCATCCGCGAGGAACAGTGACCCGGCGCTTTGCGCGCACCAATCGCAGCCCCGCTTCAAACGGCCGCATTCCCAGATTGGGAATGCGGCCGTTTTTTGTATAGCGAAAACCACTCGCTAGGCGAGTGGTTCAAAAAAAGCCTTGTGGCGATCATGAAGACAAAAAACTCCTTTTGCTTTAGAATGAGCGTGCGGTCTGCCAACTGCACGAAAAAGCAAAAGGAGGTCATTACATGTCGGTGTCCAGTTTTATGGGGTACTTGAAAGGAAAGAGCAGTCTGATGATATACGAGAAATACCCGGAACTGAAGTATAAGTATAGAAATAGGGAGTTCTGGTGCAGAGAATACTACGTGGATACCGTCGGCAAAAATGCAAAGGTGCAGACGATTGTGAGGAGGTTGACGGCTTTGTCGTGAAAGAGCGCGTCCGAAATTTTGCAGCTCAGATGGTTGATGCCGATGACAAACACAAAGTTCATGACGAAATTGAGCGCCGGATCCGCACGAAAGAGCATCAGGATGCAGTCATACAGCATCAGACCGAGCTGATGCGGATAGCGGTATATATATCCGCCTTTTTGCAACATGGAGCAGTCGCCGAGCCGGAACGCCTTTGCGGCATTGAAGACTGATTTGGCGTCTGCGCGCAGCGTGGTATCTACGTTCAGGATCAGGTAGAGGGCGGCGACCGCATAGAGCGCCGTCAGCAGGCAAAACAGCTTTTTTCCTCGATGCTGCGCACCGGAAATCGGCCGCGCACAAAAGCGGCCGCGACGATCAGGACGGCCCAGACGACAAGCACAAGCAGGCTGAATTTCAGACTGCCGGAAATGGTCGTTACCTCATGTGCGGTACAGCTTACTTCGGATTGGTACAGCACGTTGAGCAAAAAGACCAGTACCGTGAACAGACAGGCCAGCACCGTCATAATGCCGTGGCTCAGACGATACAATCTGTTGGGCATGGCAGTGATCCTCCGGTCATGCAGGATGAGCCCCGAATGGGGAGGATGCAAAATATTGGATTTTATTATATCACTTCATGCCGGCGATGTAAATTTCTTTACATCGCCATTGCAAATGCGGCCGGCGCGCCCCGTGCGGGGCGCGCCGGCTGCATGGATCATGCCTGCGGATTTTTTTTGCTGTGCGCCGCCGCGAACCGGCGCGACGGCCGGTAGATGAGCAGCGCGATGAAGATGAGCACCGCCGTGGTCGCAAGACTGATCGGATACACGAGCATGATCGACCGGAACGTGTGGTGCAGCGGGAACACGGTGTTGATCCACACGATGCGCACGCCGCACACGCCGAAGAGCGTCAGGATCGCCGGAACGAGCGAGATGCCAAAGCCGCGCAGGTAGCCGGACAGGATCTCATACGTCAGGCTGAAGATATACGATCCGAAGAGAATGAGCAGCCGGCTGTAGCCGATCTCAATGACCTGCGGGTCGTTGTTGAAAATGGCCAGCAGATACTTGCCCGTCAGCAGCACGATCACGATGGCGATGGCCGAGGCGATGATGTCCTCGCCGAGGGACAGAAGCATGGTTTTTTTGCAGCGGTCGATCTTGCCGGCGCCGTAGTTCTGGCCGACAAAGGTCGTGCACGCCTGGCTGAAGGAGTTGAGCACGTCATAGGCGATGATCTCGATGTTGAACGCGGCGCTCGAGGCGGCCATGACGACGGTGCCGAGGCTGTTGATGGCCGACTGGATGATGATGTTCGACACCGAGAAGATCGCGCTCTGAATACCGGCCGGCAGACCGATGCGCATGATCTTGCGGAAGATGGCGGGGTCGATGCGCAGCTGCTTCAGCTCCACGCGCACCAGATCGCCGTGCAGCAGACGGCGCAGCAGCAGCACGGAACTGACCGCGTTGGAGAGCACCGTCGCAATGGCGACGCCGTTGACGTTCATCTTGAGCACGATGACGAAAAACAGGTTGAGGATCACGTTCAGGACGCCGGAGACCGTCAGCGCGATGAGCGGCACCTTCGTGTCGCCGACGCTGCGGAAGATGGCCGCCTCGAAGTTATACAGCAAAATGACCGGCATGCCCAGCAGGTAGATGCGCAGATACGCGAGCGCGAGCGGGTACACATCCTCCGGCACGTTGAGCAGGCCCATGAGTCCGGCCGCGATGAACTGGCCGAAGACCGCTACGATCACGCCGCCGATGAGCGCCGTGACGATGGAGGTGTGCACGGCGCGGTGCACGGTCTCGCGGTCGCCGCGGCCGATGGCGTTGGCGATGACGACGTTCGCGCCGAGCGCGATGCCGATGAACAGATTCAAAAGCAGGCCGATGACCGGGCTGTTCGCGCCGACGGCGGCCACGGCGGCCGTGCGCATATCGCCCGTGAAGTTGCCGACGACGGCGATGTCGGCCGCGTTGAACAGCTGCCCGAGGATGCCGGTCGCGGCGACGGGCAGGGCATAGCGCGGGAGTTTATTCCAGATCGGGCCGTTGAGCATGTCCAGATGCTGCGGCTTGGTCGCTGTCTGCATAGATCTTCTCACCTTTTCTTACAAATGGGTAAAGTTCCAAGGCCCTATGATATGCCAAAGGCGGCACGGATGCAAGAGCAAAAATATACAATTTCTTAGCGGCCGCTTCCGCTCGGATACAGCAGGAAAGTGCCCGGACAAACGCGGCTGTGTTTGTCCGGGCGCTGTTTTTTCCCGAAGGAGGACTGCGGACGGTGTCCGCCGCTTATTCCGCGCTCTTGAGTGCTTCATCCATGGGGATCTTCCGGATGCGGCGGAAATCGAAGATCGTCACGATGGCGTAGCCGAGGAGCACGAACACGAACATCTTGACATATCCGGCCGGCTCCATGTGGAAGGCGAACCAGCCGCTGTAGGAGAACATGATCTCCCGCCAGGCCAGCTTCATGGCGGCGGCGCCGAGCCAGACGCTGACGGCGTCGATGAGCACGAGCACGATCGTCGTCGACAGCAGGTACAGCCGCGCGATCTCCCGGTTTTCATAGCCGA
The DNA here is from genome assembly GCA_025757645.1 of Clostridiales bacterium. NCBI lineage: Bacteria > Bacillati > Bacillota > Clostridia > Eubacteriales > Clostridiales bacterium. The sequence continues at coordinate 2,157,229 of CP107216.1, read as the reverse complement.
GGATCTTCACCATGGAGATGGCGTTTTCGTTCTTTTCAATGATGAGCTTGGTCAGCAGGTAGATCAGTACGGCCGACAGCAGCACGCACAGGTACTGGAAATAGGTCATGTAGGAGCCCATCGAGTGGTCGAGCTGATCGGCCATCTTCGTGATGTCGCGCTCGGTGATGACGGTCGCAACGTTGTCCTCGTCGATGTCCGTGATCTCCGTGTCGGACAGAAAGCCCGAGAAAGCATCCGCGTCGAGGTCGAAGATGTCGCGGTAATGATCCATCGGCAGGAACACGGCGATGCTCTGGCAGCGGTCATAGATGCCGGCGACCGTGAAGGTGTACTGCTTGCTCTCGTACTTTTCGTCCAGCGTGAACGTGTCGCCGACGGCCAGACGGTATTTGTCGGCATAGGGCGCGGAGATGTAGACCTTATTGCCTTCCAGCCCGGAGAGGTTATCGATCTGCACGTAGCGGCTGCCGTCCGCGATGCCGTAGACGCTGACTTCCTCGTCGAGCACGTCGCTCTTGCGCACGAGGGAGGTCATGCAGAAGGCTTCCGCGTCCGGGTTTTGCGTCGTGACGGCGTCGCCATTTTCGTCCTCGCAGGATTTGAGCACGTACTGGTAGTTTGTAAACATCATGTCGGCCGTCCGGCTCTGGTAATACTTGAGCGTGCTGGGCATACCGATGGCCATGGCCAGCATGACCATGATGAAGAACACGCCGGCGAACAAAATGAGGTAGTTTGCGATGTTCTGGTAGATGATGCGCAGCCGGAAGCGGGCGAAGAAGCTCCAGTTTGGCAGGCGGAGCGCCTTTTTGCGCCGGGCCTTTTTCAGGTCGTGGCGCAGAAACTGCAGCGGCGTATGGCGCATCATGCGCGTGATGATGAGAAAGTTCACCACGAACATCAGCACGACCGGGATCAGCGTCGTGCGCAGGAAAGCGTCCGGATTCCAGACGGTCTTGTACGTCGGCAGGCTGTAGCTGTTGTAGTACATGGACACGACGACGTTTTTGAACACCGTGTAGCCCAGCGCGTTGCCGACGCAGGCGGCGGCCAGCGTCACGATGACGGGCATGGCCAGATAGTGCCGCACCAGCTCGCCGCGCGTATAGCCGGAGGCGCGCAGCGTGCCGATGGCGGAGGCTTCCTTCGTGATGGTGTTGTTGATCGTGACGGCGAAGATGAAGGCGATGATCACGATGAGGATGTCGAGCAGCACGCCGCCCATCGCCTCGTCCGAGCCCATGTCGTCGGGCGCGAAGTTGATGGCGGGGTTGGCGTAGCGCGGCGTGTAGTCCTCGAGATCATTTTCCGCCACGACCGTTTGCGTCAGCAGCGCGCGCAGAAAGTCGTCCGACAGCGCCTTCTCGGCCGTCTCGTCCGCGGGCACGTCGGCATACTGCCAGGCGTAGACATAGTGCACCGGCTTCTGCAGGCGGGCAAAGCCGCCGGGCGCGACCATGGCGACGTCAAACTTCAGCGCGTCGAACATGAGATCCGTCGCCTTTTCGTGCAGAGTGGCGTAGTTGACGTAGGCGATCAGGCCGGAGATGCGGTAGGTCTTGCCGCCGACGGTGATCGTGTCGCCGGTGCGCAGACCGACGTTGTCGGCGTGCATGCGGTCGATGGCAATCTCATCGTCGCGCACCGGGAACGCGCCGTCGATGAGGCAGGCGAGGTTCACATCGTTCGTCTGGGTATAGACGCGGATGGTCCCGTCCGACGTGCCGTCGTTGTCGTGATCCTCGTCCTCGTTGCGGTAGAAGTTTTCATACAGCGTCACCGGCACGGCCTGAAAATCCGGGTCGTTGAGGTCGTATTTTTCCTCCGCGTCGGCATACTTTTCGTCGATCTCGTCGGCGATCTTTGCCCACGCCTCGTTATAAGCCTCATTGTAGGCGGAAGTATACGCGCTCTGGTAGGCGGAGGAATAGGCGCTCTGGTATGTCCCGTCCGCCTTCGCCTGCGCGACGGCGGTGTCGAGCATGGCGGCGGCCGTGTCGGCGTCAAGCCCGCCGGCGAGCAGCGTCTGCTTCACCTGGTTTTGAAACTCCGCGTCAAACTTCGTGCGGAATTCGCTGTCGAACTGGCCGCGGAATTCCCCAGGGAATTTTTCGTCGAGCTCCCGGCGCGCCTTGTCGGTGTAAAACTGCCGGACGTCCGCCTTGTCGCCGGTCTCGATCGCGGCGAGCAGCGTATCGTCCGCGGCGCGGCTGAGCTCGAAGTGGCCGTACTCGAGCTTGTAGGTCGTCACACCGTCGACGGATGCGCGCATCATGCTCTCGTTGGCAACGTACATGCCGGACACGAAGCCGATCGTCAGCACCAGAAACAGGAACACGACCAGATACTTGCGCCAGTCTCCGGCGAGCTCGCGCGGGATGCGCCGGGTCAGGGGATTGGTCCTCTTTTTCATCCTGTCACGCCCCTTACCATTCGAGCTCGGCGGCCGGAATCCTGCGGCTGTTGCTCTCGTTGCTGCGCACGGTGCCGTCGCGCAGCTTGATGACGTGGTCGGCCATGTTGCGGATGGCCTCGTTGTGCGTGACCATGATGACGGTGTTGCCGTACTTTTTGTTGACGTTTTCGATCAGCTGCAGGATCTCCTTGGACGTGGCATAGTCCAGCGCGCCGGTCGGCTCGTCGCAGAGGAGAATGTCCGGATTCTTCACGATGGCGCGGCCGATGGACACGCGCTGCTGCTGGCCGCCGGAGAGCTGGTTGGGCAGCTTGTGCCGGTGCTCGTAGAGCCCGAGCGTGTGCAGCAGCTCGTCAATATCCAGCGGCGCGTCCGAGAGATAGGCGCCGACCTCGATGTTCTCCTTGACGTTCAGGTTGGCGATCAGGTTATAGAGCTGAAAGACGTAGCCCAGGTGCTTGCGGCGGTACTGCGTGAGCGCTTTCTCGCCCATGTCCTCGAGCTTGTCGCCGCCGATGGAGATGAAGCCCGCGTCGGCGCTGTCGATCCCGCCGATGATGTTCAGCAGGGTGGACTTGCCCGAGCCGGAAGGGCCGAGCAGGACGCAGATCTCGCCGCGCGCGACCGAAAACGTCATCCCACGCAGGACCTCCTGCCGGGTCTCACCGCTGCCGTAGCCCTTTTTCAGGTCCACGATCTCCAGAAATTTGTTTTCTTCTGCCATGACATCCTCTTTCTATGCAAGCGCGCCGGGATGCGGAGGGAAGCGGCGTGTTGTCATGTGGTATTTCGTTAGATACATCTAACCAATGTTTATGGTTAAAGTAGACTAACCGGTGAAAGAGTATAGCATATCCGCCCGCGGATGGCAAGCCCCAAAATGGCAGAAAAATGGGCAGGCACCGTGCCCGGTGTCTGCCCATGACGGAGGGGTCAGTTGATCTTGAGCGTCTCCCAGAGACTGTTGACATAGGTCAGCGTGTCCTGGTCGAGGTTGCGGTAGGCGCTGCGGTTGTATGCATCGCGGAACGAACCGATGTCGGGGTAGAGGATGGCCATCGTGTCCTCGCCCATGTCGTCGATATACTCCGGGTCGTCATACACGAGCCGGTTCGGCGAGGCGTAGTAGATATACTCGGCGTTGGCCACGGCGGCCTCGCGGCTGAGCATGAAGTTGATGAAGCACTCGGCCAGCTCCTGATCCCGGCAGCTTGTCGGGATGCACATGGCGTCAATGAAGTAGTTCGTGTTCTCGGGGTAGTAAAACTGCAGATCCACGCTGTCGGCCTGTGCGTCGCACATCGTGAAGTAGTCGCCTGCGTAGTAGGCGGCCACGGCGGCCTCGCCGGACTCCATCATGTTGTAGATCTCATCCATGACGTAGCTCTTGACGAGCGGGCGCTGGTCGACGAGTGCCTGCAGTGCCTGCTGCCAGTCGGCGTGGTCGGTCGTGTTGACGTCGATGCCGGCGCGGTACATGGCCGTGCCGAGCGCGTCGCGCGCGTTGTTGAACTGCAGGATGTTGCCTGCGTATTTCGGGTTCCACATCAGATCCCAGCCGCCGGTGTCGGCCTCGTCCACGACATTGGCGTTGTAGATCACGCCCACGATGCCGTAGGTGTACGGCACGGTGTAGGTGTCGTCGGGGTCATAGTACAGGCCGCGGAAGTCCTCGGAGATATACTGATAGTTCGGGATGTTGTCGTAGTTGAGCGGCAGGAGCATGTCCTCGGCTTCCATGCGCGCGATCATGTAGTCAGACGGGATGACCACGTCGTAGCTCACGGCGCCGCTCTTGAGCTTGGCGTACATGTCCTCGTTGCTGGCGTAGGTGTCATAGTTGACCTTGACGGGCACGCCGTAGGTCGCCTTGTACCAGTCCTCGAACGCGGCGATGGTGTCGAGCGAATCGTCCGAGCCGTCGGAGATATATTCGCCCCAGTTGTAGACGTTGAGCACGCGCGTCTCCTGCCGGCTGCTGTAGATGCTGATGCCGGCGATGAGCAGCGCGGCGGCGGTGAGGATGCCCACGGCGGCGCGCACGGGGCGGCGGCCGCTGCCGCTGCGCTTGGCGCGGGCGGGCTTGCCCGCGCGCTTGGCACGGCGGGCGTCGCGGATGCGCTGCGTGTCGTCCTCGTCGACGAGGTTCGTCAGCAGCAGCAGCGCGAGAATGACGAAGAAGATGATCGTCGCCAGGGCGTACATTTTCGGCGTGACGGTCTTTTTCGTCATGTTGTAGATGCGGATCGGGAGCGTCTGGAAGCCGCTGCCCTGCGTGAAGTAGCTGATGACGAAGTCATCAAGCGAGAGCGTGAAGGCCATGATCATGCCGGTGATGATGCCGGGCAGGATCTCCGGCACTTCCACGCGGAAAAACGCACGCACCGGCGTGCAGCCGAGATCCATCGCGGCCTCGGGCAGCGAGCGGTCCATCTGCTGCAGCTTCGGCAGCACCTGCATGATGACATACGGCAGGCAGAACGTGATGTGCGCCGCGAGCATCGACCAGAAGCCGAGACTCGTGGACGTGCCGAGCAGCCGGCCGAAGAACACGAACATGAGCATCAGCGAAATGCCGGTGATGATGTCCGGATTCATCATGGGGATGTCGGTCGCCGTGTCGAGCGCGGCGCGCAGATATTTGTTGCGCATCCGGTTCATGCCCACGGCGGCAGCCGTGCCCATCGCGGTCGAGACGACCGAGGCAATCACGGCGAGGATGAGCGTGTTTTTGAGCGCGTTGAGCGTTTCCCCGTCGCGGAACAGCTCCTGATACCATTTTAATGAGAAGCCGGAGAACACCGACAGGCTCTTGGCCTCGTTGAACGAGAATACCAGCAGGATCACGATCGGCGCGAACAGGAACACGAAGATGAGGGCGGTATAGATCTTAGCAGCTCGTTTCATGTCACACACCTCCGTAGACGCGCTTGTTCGTGCCGCGTTTCATCAGGGCCATGGCGGCCAGCAGGATCAGCATGAGGATGAAGGCGATGGCGGCGGCAAAGTGCAGGTTATTGGCCACGTACTGCCCCTCGATCGCGTCTCCGATGAGGAAAAACTTGCCGTTGCCGAGTTTCTGCGAGATATAAAAGGTGCTGATCGACGGGATGAGCACCATCGTGATGCCGGACATGACGCCCGGCAGGCTCAGCGGGAAGATGACCCGCCGCAGCACGCCGAGACTGTTGCAGCCGAGGTCGCGCGCGGCCTCGATCAGGCGCGTGTCCATCTTGGCCATGACCGAGTAGATCGGCAGGATCATATACGGGAAGTAGTCGTACACCATGCCGACGACGACGGCGCCCTCGGTGCCGATGATGTGCGCCTGGCCGAGGTGCAGCGCGGAAAAGAGCATGTTGAGCAGGCCAGAGTCCTGCAGGATGGTCATCCACGCATAGGTGCGGATGAGGAAGTTCATCCACATCGGGATCATGATGAGCGTGATGATCGTCTTCTGCGTGCGCGGGGCGGCGCGGGCGATGATATACGCGATGGGGTAGCCCATGAGCAGGCAGATGGCCGTGGAGATGACGGCCAGCTTCACCGAGCGCCAGAAGATGAGCAGGTACGTATGCACCTCGCGCGCAGCGCCGCTGTCGTCGGTGATCGTGCTCACGGCGGTGAAAAACTTCGTCAGGTTTTCGGTCGTGAACCGGAAGCTCTCGTCCGTGAACGCATAGTAGGCCACGAACACGAGCGGCACGGCCACGAAGATGACCGCCCACACGGAATACGGTGCGAGCGCCAGACGATGCGCCAGCGAGGCGCGGCGGTTTTCGGAATGGATGCGATTGTTCATTCGTCCGGCTCGCTTTCCGCGTCCGAGAGCTCGTCCAGCTCGTTGCTGAACGAGGAGTAGTCGCCGTACATGCCCGAATACTCGGACTTTTTCATGATGTGGATGGCGTCCGGCTCGATATACAGGCCGACCTCCGCGCCCTCGTCGACGTAGTCCGTCGTCTGGATCATCCACTTGAAGCCGTTGATGTCGATGATGATCTCATAGTGCACGCCCATGAACGTGACGGACGTGACCGTGCCGCGCAGCATGCCCTTTTCGATGGGCACGATGTCCACATCCTCGGGGCGGATGACGACGTCCACGTTCTCGTTTTTGGCAAAGCCCTTGTCCACGCATGTGAACGTATGGCCCGAGAACGTCACGCGGAAGTCCTGCCGCATAATGCCGTCGACAATGTTGCTCTCGCCGATGAAATCCGCCACGAAAGCATTCTGCGGCTCATTATAAATATCGAGCGGCGTGCCGATCTGCTGGATCTTGCCCTCGGACATGACGACGATCGTGTCGGACATGCTCAGGGCTTCTTCCTGATCGTGCGTGACGAACACGAACGTGATGCCGGTGGCCTTCTGGATGTTCTTGAGCTCCTGCTGCATGTCCTTGCGCAGCTTCAGGTCGAGCGCGGCGAGCGGCTCGTCGAGTAGCAGCACGCGCGGCCGGCTCACGAGCGCGCGCGCAATGGCGACGCGCTGCTGCTGTCCGCCGGACAGACGCGTGACGTTGCGGCGCTCGAAGCCCGTGAGCTTGACGAGCGCGAGCATCTCGTTGACCTTCTGCTCGATCTCGTTGCGCGGCAGCTTCTGCTCGCGCAGCGGAAACGCCACGTTTTCAAACACGTTCAGGTGGGGGAAGAGTGCGTAGCGCTGGAAAACGGTGTTGATGTTGCGCTTGTGCGGCGGAATGTCGTTGATGCGCTCACCGAGAAAGAGGATGTCGCCCTGGTCCGGCGTTTCAAAGCCGCCGATCATGCGCAGGGTCGTGGTCTTGCCGCAGCCGGACGGGCCGAGCAGCGTCAGAAATTCGTTGTCGTAAATGTCGAGGTTGATGCTGTCGAGAACGGTCTCGCCGTCAAACTGTTTGCTGACGTTGCGGAGTTCAATGACTTTTTTCATGGCTGTGTTTCCCCCTTGTGCACAAAAAACGCCGCTGCAGATCAGCAGCGGCGCTTGTGAACAAACATATGCCATTGGGCGCGCAGCGGCCGTCCGCGGCCCGTGCGCACCGTTCCCAACAGGATGTTGTGTCTTGAGAGTCTATATAGCAAAGATTACTTTTACTACTCTTATTGACCATTTCACAAGTTTGGATGCTGAAAGCAGCCTGGTTTTAAGTGACCAACTTATAAAACTCGAGCTTTTAACTCAATCAATAAGGCAACAGAAGTTGCCACCGCACGCGGTGCGGTTTGCGGCATTCGACCCGGCTGTCCGTATGGCCTTGGCCGTCGCGCGGGGCGCGGCGGCGGTCGCATCTTGCTTCGGAAAGACTCTAGGCATCATTCCAATTGAGACGATTCATTGTAGCAAGATTTGCACGTCCTGTCAATCACTTTTCGACAAGAATCGCACTTGCCGTCCGTACCTGCACTGAGGGCGGCAGAGCGACTTTGCAAGATGGTTTACATAATTATATTTTACTGCAGGAAAAGATCGTCAAGCAAAAAACGCAGCCACATTTTCGCTGAAAAATCAGTGTCCGCACAGGTGAAACGTTTGTCTGTTCCTTGCGGAAAATGATTTACATAATTCCAAGTTCTTCGACATTTTTGTGCGTACGTTATGAAAAGTTGACAAAAACGGATGTGGATATTTGTCATTAATTTCACTTGAAAGATCCCGGGTGGCGCGCTATCATAACACTAGCGGTATGTTTACACTTTGTTCTTAGTTTGTTCATGAAATTGGTGAAATCATACCATGAAAATTTTGCATCAAACAGGGAGGACGGCGTATGACCCGCGAGGAAGCGCTCGACAAACTGTGCCACAGTTATTCGGGATATTTTGATGTTGTGCGCCACGAGGAACCGAAGGGTTATCTCGTCGCAGAGGCCGGGCTGCACATCCACTCCGAGAAGTATGTGCTGGTCAAGGCCGCCAAGCTCTGGGAAGCGGACAACAACGAATATGTCTACATTTTCTCGGCCCCCGTGCTCACGAAGGAGATCTTCGAGCAGTGCCGCGAGCAGGCGCGTGCCGACGGCATGCAGCGGATCGAGCCGGGCCCGAATCATATGTGCTCTTATATCACGGCGATCTTCTTGTGTGACACCTGTGAGCCGGATGCGCTGCGCGCCCTGCGCCGCACGCGTATTTATAAGAGCTTCAAGCTTGCGTTCCACGGCTGGATGGATTACCACACCGGCGTCGTGGAGCTCAGCACCGGCAAAACGGCTGCCAATGGCAGCGGACGCAGTACAGCACAGTTGTTGAAGACAACACTGTTTAAGAATATGAAAGAAGGGAGTTAATTCAATGAATGCTGCTGTAATTCTGATTGTTGGCATTGTCATTCTCGCCCTGGGCTACGTTTTCTACGGCGGATGGCTGTCCAAACAGTGGGGCATCGACCCGTCCCGCTCGACGCCGGCTCACGAGCTGGAAGACGGCATGGACTACTGCCCTGCAAAGGCCCCTGTTTTGATGGGTCACCACTTCTCCTCCATCGCGGGCGCCGGCCCGATCAACGGCCCGATCCAGGCCGCTGTTTTCGGCTGGGTTCCGGTGCTGCTGTGGGTTCTCATCGGCGGCATCTTCTTCGGTGGTGTGCATGACTACGGCGCGCTGTTTGCCTCTGTCCGCAATGACGGCCAGTCCATCGGCACCGTTGTCGAGACCAGCATCAGCAAGAAGGCCAAGCGCCTGTTCCTCATCTTCTCTTACCTGACCCTGATCCTGGTCGTGGCCGCGTTCGCGTCCATCGTTGCCAACACGTTCAAGGCCACCTATGTGGATGGTGTTGTGGATATGGCGGCTTCCGCGGCCAACGCCACGACGGCGATCATCTCGCTGCTGTTCATCGTCCTGGCCATCTTCTTCGGTTTCTTCGTGTACCGCAGAAATGCGCCGATCGGCGTGTCCACGATCATCGGTGTTGTGGCCATTGCCTTGGTGATGTGGCTTGGCATCAAGTGGCATCCGATCTACCTGAGCTACCAGACCTGGATGATCATCTGCGGCATCTACATTCTGGTCGCTTCCGTCACGCCTGTTTGGATCCTGCTCCAGCCGCGTGACTACCTCAGCTCGTTCCTGCTGTATGCGATGATGATCCTCGCGATCGTCGGTGTCATTGGCTGCCACCCGACGCTGGATATGCCTGCGTTCACCGGCTTCAAAGACACCATCGCCCCGACGGGCAGCTCCCTTGGCTATATGTTCCCGGCTCTGTTCGTCACCATTGCCTGCGGTGCCATCTCCGGCTTCCACTCCCTCGTTGGTTCCGGCACGACGGCCAAGCAGCTCAACAATGAGAAGGACGCACAGCCCATCGCCTACGGCGGCATGCTCATTGAGTGTGTGCTCGCGCTCGTCTCCCTGTGCGCGGTTGCGTACATCTGGCAGGATTACAAAGCCGGCACGACTGTCACCCCGACCGTCGTGTTCGCGACCGGCCTGTCCCAGATGCTCGGCAAGATCTTCGGCTCCGGCGCCGTGTCCGTCACCTACACGCTGATGGTCCTGGCCGTGTCCGTGTTCTGCCTGACCTCTCTGGATACCGCGACCCGTCTGGCTCGCTACATGTTCCAGGAATTCTGGCTCAAGCCCGGTGAGAAGGCCGGCGATCCGACCGTGACCGGCGCTCGCAAGGTCCTCTGCAATCCGTACGTCTCCACCGCAATCACCGTCGTGCTCGGCATTGCCCTTGGCATGACCGGTTACGCAAAGATCTGGCCCCTGTTCGGCGCTGCCAACCAGCTCCTGGCCGGCCTCGGCCTGCTGGCCGTCGCCGCATGGCTCGGCAAGATGGGCAGAAACAACAAGATGTTCTACTTCCCGATGATCTTCATGATCCTCGTGACGCTGACGTCTCTGGTCTTCACCATCAAGTCCCAGATCACTGCGATCATCGCCGGCGGCACCGGCCTTGCATGGTGCTACATCCGCGCGATCCTGGCCATCCTGCTGGTCATCCTTGCCATTGACCTCGTCGTCGAGGGCAGCAAGGCACTCGCAGCGCAGGCCAAGGCGAAGAAGGCTGCCTGATTCGGCGCCAACCAGCCAAAACGCAAACCATATAAAGAGCACGCTGCTTTGGCAACGTGCTCTTTTTGCTGTCTATCGTCAAGATGCGGCAGGGAAACGGATAAAGTGTCGCTAGGGAGCTCGAGGGGACAAGGCCCGCCTCGAATGCGATCCGGTCTTTTTTATGACCGGTGAAACCGGTCAAAATAGGTTTATCGCGGCTGTTCGAAAGATGCGGCAGGGAAACGGATAAAGCGTCGCTAGGGAGCTCGAGGGGACAAGGCCCGCCTCGAATGCGATCCGGTCTTTTTTATGACCGGTGAAATCGGTCAAATGGTTTATCACGGCCGTTCGAAAGATGCGGCAGGGAAACGGATAAAGCGCCGCGGGGGAGCTCGAGGGGGCAAGACCCGCCTCGAATGAGATCCGGTCTTTTTATGACCGGTGAAACCGGTCAAAATGGGTTTATCGCGGCCGTTCGAAAGATGCGGCGGGGAAACGGATAAAGCATCGCGGGGGAGCTCGAGGGGGGTAAGGCCCGCCTCGAATGAGATCCGGTCTTTTTTTATGACCGGTGAAACCGGTCAAAATGGGTTTATCGCGGCCGTTCGAAAGATGCGGCAGGGAAACGGATAAAGCGTCGCGGGGGAGCTCGAGGGGGTAAGGCCCGCCTCGAATGAGATCCGGTCTTTTTTTATGACCGGTGAAACCGGTCATAAAAAAAGGCCTCGACTTCCGTCGGGGCCAAGACATCCGCTCCGGCGGGGAGGAATCTCTCTGTCTGCCGTGAGCATACCACGCTGCGCCGCGCCGTGCAAGGCACAAATGTTTCCACCCGGCACATTTGCGGTTGCAAACGGCGTGAAAACATGGCATACTGTAAACAACTTTGCGCAGGGAGGTGCAGACCGTGAAACGCAGTGAGGAACGGGAACAGAACATCCGGCGGGTGATCCACACGGCGCAGACGCTGTTCATCGCGGACGGCATCGCCGCGACGCCCATCAGCCGCATCGCCGAGGCGGCCGGCCTGACGCCGACGTCGCTGTACCGCTATTTCCGCAACAAGGACGCGCTCGTGTTTGCCGCCTGGCGCGACGCATTGGCTACGTTTTTTACTGATTTTATGGAGCAGTACAAGCGAGAGTCCGCAGCGTGTACGACGGGGTATGAAAAGTTCGTCGTCTGCATGCACATTTACTTCCGCATTTATGATGACCAGCCGGAGTGGTACGACTACACGCGCGAGATGTTTTCGGCCTATTCCGAGAAGAACACCGGCAGCGACGTCAACAATGTGTTCTGGAAGTACTACGACAAGGAGATCCCCGTCCCGGCGCTCAAGGCCCTGCGCGAAGGCGTGGCCGACGGCTCGATCCGCCCGGATGTGAATATTTACGCGGTGTATCAGTGTCTGCTCAACGCTTATACCGGTACGACGATCTATGAGAACCTGTCCTTCGGCGTTTCTCCGGTCGATGTCGTCCAGTTTACCGGCGAGCTGCTCGTGAGCTATATCAAGAATGAACCAGACGCCTCCGTACTGGCAGGAAAACGTGAAAAGGCGTCAGATATGTAACAAATGATACGGTGCGGACGTGTCAATTTGATAAGATGTGAGAAGAAGCAGCAAGTTTCTTTTTTTGCGCATATATGTTAGTGGCGCTAACATATCATTCCAAAACGGCGGAGGTGTGCAGCACGGATAAAAACAAACGTTCCTATGACTTTACGGTGTGCCTGCCGTTCTGGGATTCGCTGACGGGCTCTCAGCAGCAGATGCTGCGCCTGAATACGATAGTCCGCTCGTACCGCGCGGGGGACGACGTGATCTTTTCCATGCCGGAAAAAAACGGCCTGTTTCTCGTGCTCTCCGGCGGAGTGCGTGTGTTTATTGCGACGGACACCGGCCGCGAGATCACGCTCATGTCGATCGTCAGCGGCGGCTGCTGCATGCTCAATACGCTCGACAGTGCAGCGCCGGGTGACACGGTCCCCATCCTGCAGGCGACCAGCGACGCCGTGTTTGCCTACATCAACATTGTGGCCCTGCGCCCGCTGTGCGCGGAATCGCCGGTCGTGCAGCAGTTTTTGCAGTGCACGCAGGCGCGCAATGTCCAGACGGTGCTCAATAACATAGAGTATTATTTTTTCCATCCTCTGCGCAGCTGCATCGCCCGCGTCGTGCTCGAAAAGGCCGATGCCCACCCCGAGGATGGCTTTGCGCGCATCACCCATGAGGAGATCTCCCACCACCTCGGCACCACGCGCGAGGTCATCAGCAGGGAGCTGGAGGGGATGCGTCAGATGGGCCTTCTGCGCACCGGCCGCGGCAAGATCTATGTGCTCGACCGCCCTGCGCTGGAGGGCATGGCCAACTTGTAGGGCACACTTGACGACCATATATGTCCAAACTGGAAGCTGTCAAAAAGCGAATTTCGCTTTTTGGCAGCTTTCTTTTGTGCTATTTGACGCATTTTGATTGGACGTTCGGCGAAAAACGGTCAAAATACACAATCGCAAATCGTCAGTTTAGTGACATTCAACGAAACCAAATGGTTATGTTTAATTATCGCCATTTGCGTAACAAATGGTGCAGTAAAGACGGCGAAATACGCTATATTGATAATTGTCAAACGAAGCTGCTTCTTTTTTTGGAGGCAAGTGTTAGTGACCATAACAGAAGAAACTCGTGCAGCGGACTGCACAAAAAATACGGAAAACACATCATGAATGGGAGGTACACAGAATGTATTACAGCAGCGGTAACTACGAGGCGTTTGCAACACCGAAAAAACCCGAAGGCATCGACAACAAGTCGGCATATGTCGTCGGCACCGGCCTGGCCGGTCTGGCGGCGGCTTGCTTCCTGATCCGCGATGCACAGATGCCCGGCGAGCACATCACGCTCTTTGAGCACCTGCCGGTGGCCGGCGGCTCCTGCGACGGCATCTACGACGCGACCAAGGGCTTCATCATGCGCGGCGGCCGTGAGATGGATAACCACTTCGAGTGCATGTGGGATCTGTTCAAGTCCATCCCGTCGATCGTGAACCCGGGCGAGACGGTCTTCTCCGAGTACTACTACCTCAACAAGGAAGACCCGAACTTCTCCCTGTGCCGTGTCACCGAGAAGCAGGGCCAGGACGCCCACACCGACCGTAAGTACGGCCTGACGCCCGGCGCCGCCACCCAGCTGCTGAAGCTGTTCATGGCGACCAACAAGTCCCTCGAGGACAAGAAGATCGATGACGTGTTCGACGATGAGTTCTACGCCACGAACTTCTGGACCTACTGGCAGACCATGTTCGCGTTCGAGAAGTGGCACAGCGCCCTCGAGATGAAGCTCTACCTGCAGCGCTACATCCACCACATCGACGGCCTGCCGGATCTGAGCGCGCTGCGTTTCACCCGCTACAACCAGTATGAGTCCATGATCCTCCCGATGTGCAAATACATCACCGACCACGGCGGAAAGGTCCTCTTCGACACCACGGTCACGAACATCGTCTGCGACTGCACCGAGGATAAGAAGGTCGCCAAGAAGATCGAGTACACCCAGGGCGGCGTGGAAAAGGTCATCGAGCTGACCGAGAACGATCTCGTCATCTGCACGAATGGCTGCCAGGGCGATGCGTCCGCTTACGGCGATCAGACGCACGCTCCGGTCATCAAGGTCAAGAACGGCGAAGGCCCGTCCATCGAGATGTGGAAGAAGCTCGCCGCGCAGGATCCGGCGTTCGGCCATCCCGAGAAGTTCTTCAAGGACATCAAGGAGACCAGCTGGGAGTCCTGGACCGTCGACACGGCCAACAAGCAGATCCTCGACGCCATCCAGAAGATCTGCAAGCGCGACCCGCTGTCCGGCAAGGTCGTTACCGGCGGCATCGTCACCTGCCGCGATTCGAGCTGGCTCGTCAGCTGGACCATCAACCGTCAGGGCCAGTTCCAGGAGCAGCCGAAGGATCACTGCCTGATCTGGGTCTACGGCCTCAACTGCTGGGACGACAAGGGCGACTTCATCAAGAAGAACATGTGCGACTGCACCGGCATCGAGCTGGCGGCAGAGTGGCTGTACCACATCGGCATCCCCGAGGATCAGATCATGGATCTGGCCACGAACGAATGCAACACCACGCCGTGCATGATGCCTTACGTCACCACGTTCTTTGAGCCCAGAGCCGAAGGCGACCGCCCGAAGGTCGTGCCCGATGGTTCCGTCAACCTCGCGTTCGTCGGCCAGTTCGCCGATACCCCGCGCGACACCGTGTTCACCACCGAGTACTCCATCCGTACCGCGATGGAAGCGGTCTACACGCTCTGCAATGTCGACCGCGGCGTGCCGGAAGTCTGGGGCAGCGTGTATGATATCCGCGACCTGCTCTACGCCACCAGCAAGCTGCTCGACGGCAAGAAGCCGCTGGAGTTCCTGCTCCCGTCGGTTCTGCCGCTGCTCGACCTCGTCAAGGAGCCGCTGGTCAACAACGTCGTGGTGGATCTGCTCAAGAAGTATAACATCGTCTGACGTACCATCCCGTTAGATGTCGCATCCCCCCTTTGCCCCGGCAGCAAAAGCTGCCGGGGCATTTTGCGTGGTGGGGGAGTTCGAGGGGGGAAGGCATGGCAGAAAAAATCCGGCGCCGCGAACAGCGGCGCCGGATCTTCAATATTCATTCTTCTACGACCGGGAACGTGACCCGGACCTCGAACCCCGCGCCCCAGTCGGACGCGGCGGTGAGCGTGAGGCCCAGATCCTTTGCGACCTCGCGCGCGAGATAGAGCCCCATGCCGGTGGCTTTGTTCTTCTCGTGGCCGGAGTCTCCGGTGAAGCCTTTTTCAAACACGTACGGCAGGTCGCACGCGCGTACGCCCGGGCCGTTGTCGCGGATGGACAGGACGGTCGCCGTGCCGCCGTTTTCCAGGGAAAAGGTCAGCACCGGCTTTTCGAGCGCATACTTCACGCTGTTGCTCACGACCTGCCCGAGCAGGAAGCACAGCCCGCGCCGGTCGGCAAAGACCGTCTCGTCCGTCGGCCGGATCTCGACCCGGAAGCCTTTTTCCTCCAGCAGCGGGCGGTAATCGTCGAGCACCTCGTCGATGCAGCCGCGCAGCGTCAGCCGCTCAAAGCGATAGTCGCGCCGCGCGCCGCGCAGACGGGCGTAGTAGAGCATCTGGTCGATGAACGCCTGCATCCGGTTGCGCACGTAGTCGAGCTTGAAGCCCACGGCCTCCGGCAGCGTGTCGCGCCGGTTGTCGAGCACGAGCGTCAGCAGCGCCAGCGGCGTTTTCACCTCATGCGCCCAGAGCTCCACGTAGTTTTCGTAGTCGTCCATCTGCGCCTGTAACTGCGCGATGGCCTGCTGCTGCGCGCGCAGCGTCTCGCCGAGCAGGTGCACGCTCTGCGCCTCGTTTGCCGAGAGCAGGCGGCACAGCGCCTGTTCGTGCGCGGCGTCCGGCGCGGTCAGAAAGGCCGTGAAGGCCCGCTCCCGCTTTTTCGAGCGCGCGCAGAGCACCGCGCACACGCCGGCGAACAGAAACACCGTCGCCAGCACGATCACGGCCGTCATGGCGGCGAAGGCCCGCGCGTCCACCAGCCAGAGCAGCAGCGCGGCGAGCGCGTCCACACCCAGCAGCAGACCCAGCCACGGCAGGTACTGCCGCAGGTAGCTTCCGTTACGCTTCATGCGCCACCTCCAGCCGGTAGCCGACGCCGCGCACGGACACGAGCTGCTGGCACATGCCGAGGGACGCCATCGTCTTTTTCAGCCGCGTGAGGTTGACCTGCAGCGCATTCTCGTCGATGAACTCCGTCGTGCCCCAAAGCGCGCGGTTCAGCTCGTCTTTCGTGGCGGTCTGCCCGCCGTGTGCCAGCAGCGTCTCGAGCAGCTTGCCCTGATTCGGCGGCAGGACGACGGACTGATTGTGAATGTAGAGCGTGTAGGTCTGCCGGTCGAGCAGAAAGTCCGCCCCCTCGAGCAGGTTCGGCCGCCCCTCGTAGCGCTTGAGGACGTTTCCGATGCGCGCGAGCAGCCGCTCCTTCCGATAGGGCTTGGTGAGGTATTCGTCCGCGCCGAGCTCGAGCGCGTGCACCTCGTCGCGCAGCTGGTCGCGCGAGGTCAGCACGAGCACGGGCAGGGCGCTGCGCCGCTTGAGATCGCGGCAGATTTGAAATCCGCTCACCTCCGGCAGGTTCAGATCCAGCAGCACCAGATCGGGGGCGAGTGCGAGCAACTGCCCGGTCACGTCCGCAAAGTCCGTGACCTCCGTGACGGCGTAGCCCGCCCGGCGCAGCATATCCGCCAGTTCCTCGCGCATGAGCGCCTCGTCCTCCACGACGGCGATGTGCTTCATCGCGCCGCCCCCTTTCCGTATGCGTTATTCTTCGCGTTCCGGCGCCATCAGCCCCAGCAGATACCGGCTGCTGGACCGCTTGACGGCCGCCATGTACAGCCATTCTACCACACACAGCAGCAAAATCATAGCACTGGCGGCGATCATCATTTCCGTCATGCCGCTCTGCGCGCTGCCGGAGAGAATGCCGGAAAAGAGCGCGCGCACGCCAAACAGGCTGCTGACTGCCGCCACGCCGACCGGCAGACCAAAATACCAGTTGATCTGCGCCTTTGCCGCGCGGCAGAGCGTGTCGTGCTCCGCACCGAGACGCACGAGCGTCCGGTAGCGGCGCGCGGCCTTCTGCTGGCCCATGAGAAACTGCACGCCGATGATGGTGTTGGCCACGACGAGGAAGATGATGGCGAGGTAGATGGTCAGGTAGCTCGCCGCGACGATGTAAAACAGCTCGCGGCCGAGATTTTGCAGGTAGCTCTCGTATTTCAGGCCGAGCGGATCGAGCAGCGCGTTCAT
The DNA here is from genome assembly GCA_025757645.1 of Clostridiales bacterium. Lineage (NCBI taxonomy): Bacteria > Bacillati > Bacillota > Clostridia > Eubacteriales > Clostridiales bacterium. Next base: position 2,139,958 of record CP107216.1, on the reverse strand, counting down.
GTCCGCGATGGCGTTCATGAGGCTCTTGCCCTCCGTCATGGACGGGGCAAGCACGCCGTCGAGGTAGACGTCATAGTCGCCCTGCGTGTAGTGGTCGAACACCGCGTCCGGCACGATGAGCGCAAACGACATCGTGATCGACCGGTCGGTCACGACGCTCACCGACTGCACCTGCCCACAGAGCGTGAACGGTGCGCCGTCGATCGTGATGGACGAGCCCTCTGCGATCAGGCGGTTGATCAGCGCCGTGCGGCTGGCCAGGGAGACCTCGCTGTCGCAGTAGACGGCGGCCTCGTTGTCCGCGAGCGTCAGCTCCGGCAGACCGGCGGTCGTCAGCAGGCGGTTGTAGCTGCTGAGCGCGATGAGGTACGGGTAGCCCACGGCCTCCAGCGTGTATTGCAGCTGCTGCTGCTCGTCGGAGACGGGCATGGCATCGATGGAGCGCTGCAAGGCGGGGAATTTCACGGTGTTTTGGTAGTCAGTGCTCGTGCGCACGCGGCCGATGCGCATCTCAAAGAGGTCGGAAAATGCGCTGTCGAGCCCGTGCGCCGTCAGCGTTTCGCGCACGGTGTCGGCGCTTTTGCTGTCAGTGGGGAAGGTGTAGTCGAGCGTGTGCGTCTCGGCGCGGGACGTGCGCGCGGTCGCTACGCCTGCACCGAAGCAGCACAGCGCCGCCAGAATCAGCAGCGAGCAGATCGCCAGCGCGCCGGAGCGGTGGATGACCGTCTCCTCGACCTGACGGAAGTTGAACACCCGCAGCCTGCCCGCGCGGTCTCCGCGCCGGGCCAGCCGGTCGATGATGACGCGCAGCCCGTAAAACAGCAGCAGCGTGCCCGCCACGCCGAGCGCGATCGTGCCCGCCATATAGCGCAGGCCGCTCCACGCATACCCGAGGATGGCAAACGTGTACGCTCCGGCGAGCAGCGCCGTGCCCAGCACGAGCGCCGCAGCGTAGACAGCGGCGGGGCGCTGCTTTTTCGTGCCCTCGGGTGTCTCCGTGAGCAGCGCGCCGATCTCCTCGCGCACGATCTTCCCGCTGAGGATGAGCGAGGCCAGCAGCTTGATCGCAAGAAAGCCCACGGCCGTCCACCCGATGGCGGACAGGGAGAGCGTGAATTGGTGCCCCACGATGCCGAGGCCGACGAGCCGCGCCGTGACGAGGCTGATGACCTCTGAGATCAGCAGCGCCGCCGGCAGGCCGATGGCCAGCGCGATGAGGCTGGAGCGCAGATCCTCCGCCAGCAGCATGCCGAAGAGCTTGCGCCGCTGCATGCCCAGCATGAGGTACACGCCGAATTCGTGCCGCCGCCGTGCGAGCTGAAAGCGGTTGGCGTAGTATACGAGGAAAAACAAAATGAACAGCGTCAGCCCGTACAGCACCGGGACGAGCGACAGCAGCCGGTCTACGGCGCTGCTCTCCATGCGCTGCAGAAACATCATCACGTCCTGATGCGACAGGGAGAGGATGATGTAAAACGCGATGATCGAGATGACCAGCGATGTGAAAAACAGCCCGTTTTCCCGGCGGCTGCGGCGGCTGTTGCGCGCAACAAGCTCAGAGAACATTCGCACTCCCCCCTCCCAGCTGCGCCATGACGGCCAGGATGCGCCCATAGAACTCCTGCTGTGTCTCGTCCGGCACGTCGCGCCGCAGCTCGTGGAAGAGCACGCCGTCCTGAATGAAGAGAATACGCTTGCAGTAGCTCGCCGCGTTGCAGTCGTGCGTGACCATGAGGATGGTCGTGCCGGCGTCCGCGTTCAGGCCGGAGAGCTTTTCCATGAGCGAGCGCGCGTTTTTCGAGTCGAGCGCGCCGGTCGGCTCGTCGGCCAGCACGATCTCGGGGCCGAGGATGAGCGCGCGCGCCGCCGTGATGCGCTGCTTTTGCCCGCCGGACATCTGCGCCGGGAACTTGTCGAGCACGTCCGTCACTTCCAGATAGTCTGCGAGCTTTGTCAGCCGCTCGCGGCTCTCGCCCTCGGACACGCCGTGCAGCGCCAGCGGCAGGAGAATGTTCTCCCGACCGGTGAGGTTGTCGATGAGCTCAAAGCTCTGAAACAGGTAGCCGATCTCCTTGCCGCGGTAGTCGGCGAGCGCCTTGCCGTGCAGCGTCGTGATGCACTTGTCGTGCAGGGCGACGGCGCCGCCGGTCGGTGCGATGACGGTCGCAATGCAGTTGAGCAGCGTCGATTTGCCCGAGCCGCTGCTGCCCATGATGCCGAGAAACTCGCCCGGCATGACCTGAAACGAGATGCCGTCGAGCGCGCGGGTCAGATTCTGCTCCTTGCCGTAATATTTTTTCAGGGCTGCAATTTCGAGAATGGGTTCCATTGCATGTACCTCCTTTGCTTTCTGCTGCCATGGTACAACACCCGGCGCACAAAATCCACTTACAGTGCCTGAAAGAATCTTGCAAAAGCGCGCGGATGCGCAAATGCCGCAGGCGGCTGCCTGCGGCATTTGCGCTTTTTATTCGGAATGTTACAGCGTGTTTTCTCCGGTCTCAAGGCCGATGACCTCGTCCACCGGGAGCGAGAGGATGATGCCGTGCGCGTCTGTGCGCAGGCCGCAGGCGTCGCTGATGGCGTTCATGACGGCGGCCTTTTTCTCGCGCGGCGTGACGATGACGACGAACTCCTCTTCCTCCTGCATGGAGATGCCGAGCTTCTGGCTGATGCGTTTGGAGTTCTGCCGCCGGCCTTTGAGGATCGTTCCGCCCATGGCGCCGGCGCTTCTGGCCGCGTCGATCGCGTCGCTGCTGTAGCCGTTGCTGAGCGCGACCCAGATGGCGGTGTAACCGGCGCTGGTTTGCATATCGGACATATCGCTATCCACCCTTTCTTCGATCTTCTGTTCTATCGTCTCGCGCATCTGATCGTTCAGGAGCTGCAGCATCGGCCGCTGCAGCCCCGTGATCGGGATCGTCAGCACGATGCCGCCGCCGCGTTTGTGCAGCGGGATGCGCTGCTGCAGCGCGTCGAGCAGGTCGCGCACGAGAAATTTCGGCAGCAGCCCGATCGTGAGCAGGCGGCCGCTGCCGCTCAGGCCGAAGATGTCGAGCATCTCCGACGGCGCGGTGCCGTGCCCTTGGCACTGATAATAGATCGGGATGCGGAAATTCTGAAACGTCTGTTCGAGCTTGCGGCGGTATTCATGATTCGTAATGATGAGCACCATGCGCGGTGCGAGTCGGTTTTCGGCATGTATCATATCTCTTCGTCCTCCAGGTCGATGACGCCGTCATCGGACAGCAGGTCAGCTTTGTTTTGTGCCACGGCTTTGGATCTATGTACATAAAGAACGCCCATGATCTGGATCGCCACCGGCGGGGCGAGCGCGACGAGCGCTACGACGCCGAAGGCGTCCGTGACGACGTTGCCGCCGAGCGCGGTGCACGCGCCCATGGCCAGCGGCAGCAGGAAGGTGGAGGTCATGGGCCCGCTTGCGACGCCGCCGGAGTCGAAGGCGATGCCCACGAACACGGACGGCACGAACCGCGCGAGGATGAGCGCGAGCGCGTAGCCGGGCACGAGGATCCAGTAGATGCTGATGCCGGTCAGCACACGCACCATGGACAGCATCACCGCGCAGGCGACGCCGATGGACAGCGCCGTGTTCATCATGCTCTGTGACACGGTGCCGCCGGTGACGTCCTCGACCTGCTTGTTGAGCACCTGCACGGCGGGCTCGGCCTTGACGATGTAGTAGCCGATGAGCGCGCCGATCGGGATGAGCACCCAGCGGTACGCGCTGCCGGCCAGACCCGAACCGAGCAGGTTGCCCACGGGCGTGAAGCCGACGTTCACACCGGTCAGAAACAGGATCAGGCCGATGACCGTGTACAGAAAGCCGACGCCCGTACGCAGCAGCTGCCGCCGCCGGTAGCAGCGCGTCAGCAGCTGAAACAGCACGAACACCGCCACGATCGGCAGGATGCTCAGCAGCACTTCCTCGGCATAGCCCGGGAAGCCGAGCGCGAACTGCCGCGCCACGTCGCGCGTCGTCACGACCGGCGCGATCTCCACAGCGGAGTAGGCCGCGTCCGTCGGGTGGTAGAAGATGCCGAGCAGCAGCACCATCAAAATCGGCCCGATGCTGCACAGCGCGACGAGACCGAAGCTGTCGTCGTCGTGTCCCTGCGTGCTGCGGATGGCCGACACGCCGACGCCCAGCGCCATGATAAACGGCACGGTGATGGGCCCGGTCGTGACGCCGCCGGCATCGAACGCGACGGCGAGAAATTCCTTCGGGGAAAACAGCGTCAGCACAAACAGCAGCGCATACGCGGCCAGCAGACATTTTGCCAGCGAGACGCGAAACAAAATGCGCAGCACGGCCAGCGCCAGAAAGACGCCCACGCCGACGGCGACCGTCCAGATGAGCACATTGTTCGGGATCGACGCGACCTGGTTTGCCAGCACCTGCAGGTCCGGCTCCGCGATGGTGATGATCGTCCCGAGCGCGAACGCCACGAGTACGACCAGCAGCACCTTTTCGCGCTTGGCCAGCGTCTTGCCGACGCCCTCGCCGAGCGGCGTCATGGACATCTCGGCGCCGAGCTGGAAAAACCCCATGCCGACGATCAGCAGCACGGCGCCGGTCAGAAACAGCGCCAGCGTGCCGATCTCCATCGGGACGAGCGTGACGCTCAGCACCAGCACGATCAGGGTGATGGGCAGCACGCTCGAGAGAGATTCCTTGACTTTTTCTTTCAGCTTTTCATTCATACGGTTGCGGTGGTCCTCCTTTCGCGGGGTGATTCAGGATCGCTGCACGACCGCATCGCAGCCTGTCAGGCGCGGTTGAGAATGGCCATGAACTCCTCGCCGGTGATGGTCTCCTTTTCATAGAGGTACTTGGCCAGCTCGTCGAGCTTGGCACGGTTTTCCGTGAGGATGCCGACGGCCTTGGCGTGCTCTTTTTTCACGAGTGCGACGACCTGATGGTCGATCTGCGTCTGCGTTTCGGCCGAGCAGGCGAGGGAGGCGTCGCCGCCGAGGTACTGGTTCGTGACCGTCTCGAGCGCGACCATGTCGAACGCCTCGCTCATGCCGTAGCGCGTGATCATGCCGCGGGCGAGCTTTGTTGCCTGCTCAATGTCGTTGGACGCGCCGGTGGAGATGACGCCGAAGCGCACCTCCTCGGCCGCGCGGCCGCCGGTGAGTGTGGCTATCTTGTTTTCCAGCTCCTCTTTCGTCATGAGGTAGTGGTTGCCCTCTTCAACCTGCATCGTGTAGCCCAGCGCACCGGACGTGCGGGGGATGATGGTGATCTTCTGCACGGGGGCGGAGTGCGTCTGCAGCGCGGCGACGAGCGCGTGGCCGATCTCGTGGTAGGCGACCGTCCATTTCTCCTGATCCGTGAGAATGGCGTTTTTCTTCTGATAGCCCGCGATGACGACCTCGATGCTCTCCTCGAGATCCGACTGCGTGGCAAAGCGGCGGCCGTCGCGCACGGCGCGCAGCGCGGCCTCGTTGACGATGTTCGCCAGCTCCGCGCCCGATGCGCCGGAGGCCATGCGCGCGATCTTGTTGTAGTCCACGTCCTCGGCGACCTTGATCTTGCGGGCGTGCACCTTGAGGATCTCCTCACGGCCCTTGAGATCGGGCAGCTCCACGGGCACGCGCCGGTCAAAGCGGCCGGGGCGCGTGAGCGCCGGGTCGAGCGACTCGGGCCGGTTCGTGGCGGCGAGGATGATGACGCCGTTGTTTCCCTCGAAGCCGTCCATCTCGGTCAGCAGCTGGTTGAGCGTCTGCTCGCGCTCGTCGTTGCCGCCGACTTGCCCGTCACGCTTTTTGCCGATGGCATCGATCTCGTCGATGAACACGATGCACGGCGCCTTCTCCTTGGCCTGACGGAACAGGTCGCGCACCTTGCTCGCGCCCATGCCGACGAACATCTCCACGAATTCCGAGCCGGACATGGAGAAAAACGGTACGTTCGCCTCGCCGGCGACGGCCTTGGCCAGCATCGTCTTGCCGGTTCCCGGAGGGCCGACGAGCAGAACGCCCTTGGGCATGGATGCGCCGATCTCCTGATACTTCGCCGGGTCGTGCAGGTAGTTGACGATCTCGGTCAGGTTTTCCTTGGCCTCGTCCTCACCGGCGACATCGGAGAACTTGATGCCCTCGGCGGACTTAACATAGACCTTCGCGCTCGAGCCGCCGAGCCCGAACATCATGGAGTTCGGCCCGCCGGCCTTGTTCGTCATGCGCTTGAGCATGAACTGGCCGAGGGCGACAAAAAACACGATCGGCAGCAGCCACGTCAGCAGAAACGACAGAAACGGCGACATCTGCTCGACGATCTCGCTCGAGAACTCCGCGCCGGAGTCCTTCAGGCGGTAGATGAGGTCAGGATCGTCCATCAGGCCGGTCTTGTATACCTGCGTGTCGTCTTTGTTCGTGAAGAGGATCTGGTTATTTTGCACCTCCACACGGCCGATCTCCTGATTTTCCGTCATGGTCATAAACGTGCCGTAGTCGACCTCCTTGACCTGCCGCTGGCTCAGCCAGGGCACCGCCAGAAAGTTGAGCGCCAGAATCACGAGAATGACGATGGCGTAATAATACACCAACGGCTTTTTGGGGCTTTTCACTTCATTCATGTGAACGCTTCCTTTATCTTGATAAAATGTGTGCACTTTTGGGACTTGTGTAACGTAACTTTAGTTTACCACAACAGGAAAGAACTGTCCAGTGAATAAACGATGTACACCGTGTACAAAATTTGCCCAAAGCGCCGGAAAAGAGACAAGGAAACCGCCTTCTGTGCAGCAAAGGTTACAGAAGAAAGGTCCTTGCACCTGTATGATAGTTTTATAACAATTTGACGGAGGGCCTCGTATGGAGATGCTTCTTTACCAGAGCACGCAGTTTCGTGACGTGAAAAAGATCCTGGACCGCGCCCACGGCTTTGCAGGGCTTTTGACGGCCGGCGGCATCGAGGCCTCGCGGCTGGATGTGCCCTTCGTCTGCGATCAGAAGGTGCTCTCGCGGTATGACGATGCGTGCAGCGATGTCCGCCGCATCCTGACCATGCAGCTGAGGCTTACACTGCCGAAGGGCTTTTCCATTCCGTTGGAGGCTGAGGATCTGGCAGTCTTTTTTTCGCAGCAGTGCGGCCTGCAGCAGATGCAGGACTACCTGACACAAAAGCGCGCGCGCACGCAGGCGGACATCCAGACCTGGCTGCGTGACCGCCCGTGGGACACCTACCCCGTGACGGCGGCGCAGGCGGCGGAGCAGAATTTCGCCTTTGACGCGGCGACCGGCCGCATCGGCACGGACGGCTGCTTCAACGGCGGCACGGTGCTCGAGCTGCCGTCGTCGGTCGACGGGGTGCGCGTGCGCCGTCTGGCGTCCTACGCCATGGTTTCCTATACGTATCTGGACACGCTCATCCTCCCGGACAGCATCGAGACGGCCGAGCCCTATGCATTTTATGATAAGGTGCACCTGCGCAGTACCAATCTGCCGCGCGGTCTCGCCGTCATTCCGGAGGGGATGTTTTCGCGCTGCATCGGTCTGACGGGCATCGTCATCCCGGACAGCGTGCGCGAGATCCACGACGAGGCATTTTACCAGTGCAGCAATCTGGACACGGTCGTCATCCCCGACAGCGTGGAGCGCATCGGCCGCTGCGCGTTTTTGAATGTGCGGCGCGTGATCTACCACGGCAGCGCCAAGGGCTTTCCCTGGGGCGCGACGCGGGGCAACTGAGAAAGGCGGAAACCGATATGCATCCTACCCGGCAATTTGAGACCGCCGTCTGCGGCGGCAGCAATCTGAAAGCACCGATGAAGCTCGACTTCCTGCGCTCGCTCTGCGCGCAGGAGCGCCATGCGTGGCCGGAGGTCGTGCTCTGCCGCGTCGAGGGCGAGACGCTGCCCGTGTGCTGCCTGTCCGAGGCGGCGGCGGGCGACCCATTTGCGCGCATCGGCATCGTGACAGCGCCCTCGGAGGCGCTCACGGCGCTGCTGCGCACCGCGCCCGTGCGGGCGCGGGTCACGGCCCTGTGCGATTCCGCGGGCGAGCCGTGCGACGGCGGCGCACCGGACGTCTGGGGCTTTCTCGCCGAATACCGCTGCGGCGACCCGCTCAGCGGCGCGGTGCGCGCGGCCATCGACGGCGCGGCCGCGCGCGGCTGCGCGTCCCCGGAAGCGCTGACTGCGCGCGCCGAGTATCTGCTCGAGCAGGCAGTGCCGGAGCCGATCATCCTGCGCGTGTTCGCGGAGATGTTCTCCCTGCCGGAATACCCCGAGCTGGTGCCCGATCCGCCGGTGCGCTATGTGCAGGCGGACGGCTTCGGCGCGCTCACGCGCTGCCTTGCCTACCGGCTCTCGGGCATGCACCTGCGCCTCGTCGGCAGCAAGGGCTGCGGCAAGAATACGCTCATCCAGACAGTCGACTGGCTGCTCAACGTGCCGCAGTACCGCATGCAGGGCAATGCCGAGCTCGACAAGCTCGACCTGCTCGGCGGCCCGACGATCGAAAACGGCACCATGCGCTACCGCCTGAGCGATATGCTGCGCTATCTCGCGGCGGGCGCGGACGTCGTGCTCGACGAGGGCAACACCATAAAGCCCGAGTGCGCCGACGTGCTCCACTCGTTGACCGACGCCGCGCGCCAGATCCAGGTGCCCGGCTACGGGCTCGTGCAGATGCACCCGCACTCGGCGTTCACGATCACGATGAACGAGGACTATGCCGGCACGAACTTCATGAACGAGGCGACGATCGACCGCTTCACGCCCATCCACATCGCCGAGCCGGAGAGCATCGTCGATGTGCTGCACCGCGTCGTGCCCGAGGCGAGCGCCGCCAGCCTGAATATCTGCGACTATGTTTACTGTGCCATCCGCGACCGCATCCGCAGCGCCGGCGGGCTCGAGCCGGACGCGATGACGATCCGCGGCTTTATTGACGCCCTGCGCGCGGAGCCCCTGCTGGGCCTGCGCTGGGGTCTGCTCGACAACGTGGCCTCCAAGCCGCAGGACGCCTACACCCGCCTCCAGCTGACCGAGCTCATTGAGAGCATGGTGCCGCAGGATGGACGGATTTGACGCCGCGCTGGCGCGCTACCGGGCGTTTCTGGCGCATGATCCCATCACGCCGCTGCTCCGGCGCAGCCTCGCACTGCTCGTCCCGGGGAATATCCGGGTCGATACCGTCACGGCGGACGATAGTCTGCGCTGCACGACGGACGGCACGGCCGTCACCGTCGGCGGGGCGGAATATCTGCTGCGCACGGATTTTGACGCCCGCCACTGGACGGCCGCGCTGCGCGTGCTGCTCGCGCGCGAGATCCAGCACGACAGCAGCTCCGACCGGGACGTCTGCGCGGCGTTCGCGGCGGAGGCCGGCACATATTTTCACGCGCACTATGCCCTCGCGCCCGAGACCGGGGCGCTGCTCGGGCACCGGATACTGAACATTCTGGAGCAGGCGCGCACGGATAACATCCTCTGCCGCCGCTTTCCGGGCTACCTGCCGCTGCTGCGCTTCGTGTGTTATGCGCAGCTCGAGGCGGCCGCACCCGGCAGCGCGCTCGCGGCGCTGCTCGATGAGCTGGAGGCTTTTGCGCTCACGGGCATCCCGTGCGGGACTCCGGCGCTCGCCGCCGTCCGGGCCGAGGTGGAGGCGGCGATCCTTGCGCCGTCGGCCGCCGCGTGCGCGGACATTGGCCGGCAGATCCTCGCGGCGCTCGCGCCGGAGCTGGCGCGCCTGTGCGGCATCGCGGATGCCGATGCGCTCGCGCGCATCGCATCGCAGCTCGTGGACTATGCCTTCAGCGAGGGCGACCGCGCGGAAGCCTTCGGCGACGGCTGCGACAGCCGCCTCCGCCTGCGCAGTGAGGCGCAGGATGCGGCGCGCCAGGGCCCGTCTGCCGACGGGGAGGACGCCGATCTTGAAAAAGGCGACAGCGCAGCCGGCGGCAGCGGCGACAACTCCGAGCGCCACGGCGACATGAGCGGCAGCCTCGCCAGTCAGGAGGTCAAGCCGAGCGGCTCAGCCGGGACAAACGGCAGGGAGGACCGCGGCCGATCGTCCAGCGTCGGCCGCAGCGGCAATCACGGCCAGAGCGGGGCGACCGCCACCTCGTCGGATACGGTGTCTGCTGCGCAGAAGGCGGCCTCCGGCGGGCCGGAGAGCCTGCGCGAAGTGCTCGGCACGGGCTGGGGCGCGCACCGCGGCTTTGCGCTCAGCGCGGCCGAGACGGACGCCATGCTCGCCGCGGCGGAAAAAGCGCTCACACGCGAGCGGGCAATTGAGCAGCAGCTGCATGTCTCCGGCCCGCGTGCTGCCCGGCTCGACGCCGGGGAGCGGCAGGGGCTGGCCGAGCGGTATGCCGGCCTGACGTTTACGGAGACGTATATCACGCCGGGTGGCGGGCGGCTGCCGCCCGCATTTGCCGAGCGGGCAAAGGCGCTGCACCACCGGCTCGACAAACTCCTGCGCCAGCAGCGCGAACGCAGCGCCAGCCAGCGCACCGGCGCGCTCTCGCAGCGCGAGCTGTGGAAGATCCCGCTCGATGCCAAGGACGTTTTTCGCCGCAAAGCACCGCCGTCCAAGCGCGAGACGGCGTTTTACCTGCTCATTGACCGCAGCGGCAGCATGGGCGCCGGTATCGGCGACGGGACATCCAAGCTCTTTACGGCACTGGCCACGGCGGCCGTGCTCGAGGAGGCGCTCAAGGGCATCGCCTATACGAAGATTGTCGCCTTTGACGGCGGCACGAACGCCGTGGAGCACTGCGTCATCAAGGATTTCGACCAGAAGGAGATCGGCAGCCGCTGCATCGACGCCATGGAGCAGATCGCCGCCGGCAACGGCAACAAGGACGGTTATTCCATCCGCGCCGCCGCGCTGGATCTGGCCAAGCGCACCGAGCGCCGCAAGATCCTCATGGTGCTCTCCGACGGGCTGCCGTCCGGCTATTTCAGCGAGGCGGAGGCGATCGACGACGTGCGCACGGCCGTGCAGGCGGCGCGCCGCCGGGGCCTGCTCGTCATCCCGATCATTTACACCGCGCGCACGGACGAGAACGTGGACGCTTACCGCCGTATGTACGAAAAGAGCATGATCTTTGCCGATTCCGTGGGCATGCTCGGCGAGTTTGAGCGCCTGCTCATGAAGCTGGTGCGCTGAGCGGCAACCGGGTGTGGAATCGCTTGACAAGCCCGGCGCGGTGTGCTATGATGCTTTCTCGTTAAAAGGGAGTAGTTACAAATGCATGACCAACAATCTCCCGGCATCCGCCGGTGGTCATGCGCCTATTGTGATAGGTAATGAGACTTTTAGCACATCATATTTATGATCGTGCCGAAAGTCTCATTTTTTTGTGCGATCACGAAGGAGAATGCGTTATGAACCTCGATTTTACCGGCAGTACCCTCTTTCTTGTCCTGCTGCTGTTCGCGGCGGGCCTTGTGTGCATCATCAAGGGCGGCGACATTTTTGTCGACGCCGCCACGTGGATCGCGGAGGCCTCCGGCATCCCAAAATTCATCATCGGCGCGACCGTTGTGAGCTTTGCCACGACGCTGCCGGAGATGCTTGTGTCCGTCTTTTCCGCGCTGGAGGGCAATGCGGACATCGCCATCGGCAACGCCGTCGGCTCGGTGACGGCCAATACCGGCCTGATCATGTGCCTGTCGCTGATCTGCATGGAGTGCACCATGCCGCGGCGGCAGTATGCGGTCAAGGCGGTGCTGCTGCTCGCGGCGATCGCGGTTCTGTTTGGCTTCACGCGCGACGGGCAGTTGTCCATCCTTGAGAGCGTTTTGATCCTTGTCATTTTTGTGTGCTTTATTGCCGAGAGCCTTGTCGCTGCGCGGCGTGAGCAGTCGCTTGAGGCCCCGGAGCAGGATGCCCGCCCCAAGACGGACGGCCGGACGGTCGCGCTCAATATCGGCAAGTTTGTGTTTGGCGCTGCGGCCATTGTGCTTGGTGCGCAGCTGCTGATCGACAACGGCACCGCGCTCGCACAGATGATCGGTGTGCCGGATGCCATCATCGGTGCGACCATGATCGCCATCGGCACGTCGCTGCCGGAGCTCGTGACGACCATCACCGCCATCCGCAAAAAGCAGTCGTCCCTGTCGGTGGGCAACATCATCGGCGCGAACATCATGGATCTCACGCTTATCATGCCGCTGTGCGCGCTCATCCTCGGCAAGCCGCTGCCGGTCGAGCGGCAGGGCTTGCTGCTGGACATTCCGGCGTGCCTTGTCGTGTGCGCAGGTGCGCTCATCCCTGCGCTTGTGCAGGGCAAATTCAAGCGTTGGGTCGGCTTTTTCATCGGCGGACTGTACATCGTTTATCTCGTCATCATGTTCACGTGCTTCGGCGCGTAAAAAAACCGGCGCCGGTCTCCCGCGGGAGGCCGGCGCTTTTTTGCTGTGATATTTGCTGCAGACAGAAAAAAACCCGGAAGCCGAAGCTTCCGGGGCGTGGTGCGAGTGGTGATACAGAACTTTTTGAAAAAGCCAGTAATATCAACGGTTTTCAAGGCGGACGAGTAGCAAATAACTTGTATATATCCCCTTTTCGGGCGACTGTTTTTAAGACAGCCGCCCTTTTTCTATACCTAAATTCAAGTGTTGTGATTAGGGTGCGAAAGCCTCTGTTTTTTCCTCTCTGCCCGCCGCAAGCAGGCGGGCATGGATGTTTTCCTATGGATCACATCCGAGAGGCAAACCGGAGGCTTTTTTCATCGAAATCAACACTTTTCATTTTCAGAGGAAGGAGGTGCGAAGATGGCTGTATTCCGTATCGAAAAGACCAGGGATTACACGGTCATGTCAAACTATCATCTGCGGGATATGTCGCTGTCGCTGAAAGCGAAAGGGCTTTTATCTCTCATGTTGTCTCTGCCGGAGAATTGGGACTACACCATGAAGGGTCTTGCCCGTATCTGCAAGGATGGAATTGACAGCATCAGTGGTGGCATCCGGGAGCTGGAGGCGCACGGCTATCTGATCCGTGCGCGTGTCCGTGGCGCAAACGGGCAGCTCGGCTCTATCGAATACACTATTCTGGAACAACCTAAAGCGCCATCACCTACACAGGAAAAACCTATACGGGAAAATCCCGTACAGGCAAATCCAATGTTGGACGCTCCAATTCAGGAGAACCCCGCCCAATTAAATAAAGAAGAATCAAGTAACTATCCATCAAAGACAGATCTATCAATTACGCAAGGATCAAGTCCTATCCCATCAAGTCCCCCAGCCCCCGGGGAGCGGACCGGACAGGACGGGATGCGAAAGCGGGAAAGCTATCGGGCATTGATCTTAGAGAACATCGAGTATGACGTACTCTCGCAGAACGTGCAGCTTGACAAGGACCGGCTGGACGAGCTGGTGGAGCTCATGGTGGATACCGTCTGCTCCAACCGGGAGATGATCCGTGTGGCTGGGGACGATTACCCTGCCGAGGTCGTCCGGTCGCGGTTCCTGAAGCTGAACGCCTCGCATATCGAGTATGTCCTTGACCGGATGCGGGAGAACACCACCTATGTCCGCAATATCAAGAAATATCTGCTGGCGGCGCTGTATAACGCGCCGGTCACGATGGACAGCTATTACACATCCCTTGTCAGCCATGACCTGTACGGCAGCGGAGATCGGAGGTGAACGCCTTGCAGGAAGAAATCACGCAGAAAACCCTTGCGCTATGTGTGGAGGCCAGCAAAATGACCGCCCAGCTCTTGCAGCAGGCTATAAAGAAGGTGCTGGCAGACATGGAGAAGCACAAGAAAAATCCGCAGCTCCGGCACGGCAAGCAGACGCTCCGGCAGCTTATGAAGCACAACACCGGCGTTTCCAACATCGAGATCACAGATCAGAATATCCGGGCCTTTTCTTCCACAGCGAAGAAGTACGGCCTGGATTTTGCTTTGAAGAAGGACACTTCCGGCGAGCATACCCGTTACCTGGTGTTCTTCAAGGGTCGGGACGCCGATGTGATTACAGCGGCCTTCCGGGAGTTCTCCGCTAAAAATCTGAGCCGTGAGAAAGCACCTTCTATCCGGCACAAGCTGGAAAAGGCACAGGAGCAGTCCAAAACGCAGCACAAGGAGCAGGAGCGCGGCGAAAAGGTCAAGACCAGAGAACGGAGTGTGGAGCGATGAAGGATAAGCTCAAAAAATATCTTCTGCCAAACCTGCCGTATCTGTTCTTTGTGTATCTCTTTGATAAGCTCTGCCAGGCGGTGCGGCTGGCGCCGGGGCTTGATGCCTCGGAAAAGCTGCTGCATATCGGGCAGGGCTTTCAGACGGCCTTCGCCAGCTCCGCACCCAGCTTTCACGCGCTGGATATCTGCGTCGGCATCCTCGGCGCAGTCCTCGTCCGGCTGACGGTGTATGTCAAGGGCAAGAACGCGAAGAAATACCGCAAGGGTATTGAATACGGCTCTGCCCGCTGGGGCACGGCGGAGGATATCGCGCCCTACATAGACCCCGTTCCCGATTGGAACATCCCTCTGACCCGGACGGAAAGCCTCACCATGACCAGCCGCCCGAAGGATCCAAAAACGGCGAGAAATAAAAATATCCTGGTCATCGGCGGCTCCGGCAGCGGCAAGACAAGGTTTTTTGTCAAGCCGTCCCTGCTCCAAATGCACAGCTCCTATGTGGTCACCGATCCCAAAGGGCAGCTCCTTCGGGAGACGGGAAAGCTCCTGGCGCACGGCGGGCCGAAGCGGGACGAGAACGGAAAGCCGGTGCGGGATAAGCGCGGCAAGGTCGTCTATGAGCCATACCGCATCAAGGTCCTGAACACCATCAACTTTTCCAAAAGCATGAAATATAACCCGCTGGCCTATGTGCGCTCCGAGAAGGATATCCTCAAGCTGGTCAATGTCATCATCGCCAACACGAAGGGCGACGGTGAAAAATCCTCCGAAGATTTTTGGGTCAAAGCCGAGCGGCTTTTATACTGCGCCCTGATCGGCTACATCTGGTATGAGGCAGAGCCAGAGGAACGGAACTTCATCACGCTTCTGTACCTGCTAAACGCCTGCGAAGCCAGAGAGGACGACGAGACCTATAAAAGTCCCGTAGATATCCTCTTTGACGATTTGGCAAAAAAGCAGCCGGAGCACTTCGCCGTCAAGCAGTATGTCAAATTCAAAATGGCGGCGGGTGTTGTATGCTCTAAAAGACTTCTTAATCAAGCGGTTGGGAAGTCTCTTAGAACACACAACCTAAAACCGAAGAAAGGAGCGCAAGTTATGAAAAAAAACGAGAAAATCACAGCTCTGTACGAACGACTGAGCCGTGATGACTTTGGCAAAGATGATGACCAACAGCGTGAGAGCAATTCCATTTCCAATCAAAAGGCTATGTTGGAGGAGTTCGCCGCACGGCAGGGCTTTACAAACATTGTCCATTTCACGGACGATGGCATTAGTGGTACTTGCTTTGACCGTCCCGGATTTTTGGCAATGATGAAAGAGGTTGAAGCCGGGAATGTGGAGTATCTGTGTATCAAGGACATGAGCCGCATGGGTCGTGACTATCTGAAAGTCGGTCAGATTATGGAAATCCTGCGTCAGCGTGGCGTTCGCCTTATCGCCATCAATGACGGTGTGGACAGTGCCAGAGGGGACGATGATTTTACCCCTTTCCGCAACATTATGAACGAGTATTACGCCAGAGACACCAGCCGTAAAATCCGTTCCACTTTCCAGTCAAAAGGCAAGTCCGGCAAGCACCTCACAGGCACGGTCATTTACGGCTATCTCTGGAACGAAGCCAGAGACCAATGGTTGGTTGACCCCGAAGCCGCTGATGTGGTCAAGCGCATCTTTGCCATGACGATTGAGGGCTACGGTCCGTATCAGATCGCCAGCAAGCTGAAAGAAGAAAAAGTCCTCATTCCGTCCGCTTACCTTGCCCAGCACAGCGAGGGCGTGAACAAAAACAAGACTTTCAAAGATGTGTACGGCTGGGGTTCTTCCACCATCTGCAACATTCTTGAAAAGCGTGAATATCTGGGACACACCATCAACTTCAAGACCCGAAAGCACTTCAAGGACAAGAAAAGCCATTATGTCCCGGAGGACGAATGGACGATTTTCGAGAATACCCATGAAGCTATCATTGACCAGCAGACCTTTGACCTTGTGCAGAAAATCCGTGGGAATGTCAGACGCTACCCGGACGGCTGGGGCGAAGCAGCTCCCCTCACGGGCTTGCTCTATTGCGCCGATTGCGGCGGCAAGATGTATGTCCACCGCACCAACAACGGCAAGCGTATTTCTCAATATACCTGTTCCCAATACAGCAAAGTCCCAGTTGGAAAGCTCTGCACGACACAGCACCGTATCAATGAAGATGTGGTTCTGTCCCTTGTTTCCGAAATGCTCAAAGCTATTGCCGAGTATGCCAAGCATGACCGAGCCGAGTTTGTCCGTGTGGTGCAGGAAGCGCAGTCCAGCCAGCAGACGGCAGAGGTCAAGAAACAGCGTACACGCCTTGCCACCGCCAAGCAGAGAGTGTCCGAGCTGGAAGTCCTGCTCTGTAAAATCTATGAGGACAACATTTTGGGAAAGCTGTCCGACAGCAGATACGCCACTCTGGACGCTCAATACGAAAAGGAACAGTCCGAGCTTACCGCTGAAATCTCTGTTCTGGAAAAGGCAGTCAAGAGCTATGAGAAGCACGAAAAGGACGCTGACCGTTTTATCGCTCTGATTGACAAATATGAGAACTTCGACAAGCTGACCATTGCCATGCTCAACGAGTTTATCGAGAAAATCCTTGTGCATGAGCGTGACCGCAAGGGCAGTATTCAGACCACACAGGAGGTCGAGATTTACTTCAATTTTGTCGGGCGTTTCGTTCCCCCAGCGTTTGGAGAAGAGGAGCTTACCCCGGAGGAATTAGAGGAAATCCGCAAGCGTGAGGAACGCAAGGATAGGCTTCATCAGAACTACTTGAAGCGGAAAGCCAGCGGAGCGCAGAAACGATACGAGGACAAAATCAAGAAGCGGAAAAAGGCAGAAATCGAAGCCAAGAAAGCCGCCATTCGTGCGGAGGATATTGCAAATGGCGTGTTCGTCCCTGTCAGCAGTTTACCGCAGAGAGAGCCGATGAAAGGAGTACAAACAGCATGAATATCACTTACACACAGAACGGTGATTATCTTATCCCGAACATCGTTATCCGCAAGACCAAGCCCCTCGGACATTACGGCAGACTTCGCAAGGCGTATTTAGAAATGCACCGCCCGATACTGTTCAATGAACTGGTGCTATCCGACAAGCTCTTTGAACATTGCGCCGAGATTGACGAAGCGGCACGAAACCGCATGGAACTGATCGTGCCGGAGCTGGCAAAACAGTACGGCGTGACCGAGCAACTGAAAGCTGAAAACCAAATGGAATGGGTGCGGCAGATGAACGCTTGCAAGGCACAGGCAGAGGAAGTTGTGAAAGCAGAATTGATTTATGATTGAGTGAGGAAGTCCGGGCAGAAAACTGTTCGGACTTTTCTCATATATTCCAAAGTTGCGATAGAATTGTTCACGAGTTTTATGGTATAATTTGAATGCGAAAAATCGTAGAATTGGAAGTTGGTAGGAGGTTGCTTTATGAGCCTTGATAGGAAAATAAATCGCATTCAATTTCTCTCAGGAAATTCGCTAAAGGTTATTGCTGTACTGACAATGCTTATTGACCATCTATGTAAAATTGTGCTGCAATGGCTGCTATCAAACTACTGGGGGGCTATGGCAGATAACGGGCAAATGTCGTGGGAGAGATTCCGAGAGATAGATTATTTCATACGGTTTGATTTGCAAAGCATTGGGACGATTGCTTTTCCGCTATTCTGTTTTTTGCTGGCAGAAGGATTCCAACACACAAGAAGTAAAAAACGCTATATTGGGTTGATGCTTGCATTTGCCCTTATTTCGGAAGTTCCATTTGACATAGGTTTCTTTAGTGCGTATTCACGAATGGAAGATACATTTCCGTTTTACTTGAAGTATCAAAATGTATTTTTCACCTTGTTTTTAGGCTTATTGACATTGGTATGCCTTGAAAGATTTTCGTGTAAATCAGACCTACCGGTGGATAGAATAAAATCAGCAGTCCTGCAAGTTCTCAGTGTAGTGCTTTTTTCCGGCATTGCGGAAGGAATCCATTGTGACTACGGTATGCAGGGGATCTTATTCATATCAGCATTTTATATTTGCCGTAATCACCGAATCTATCAAGTGTTGCTGTTCCTTTTGGCTTACATGGGGACAACGGGGAATCAACCGCCTTTATGTACGCTTCTTGCCTGCTTGCTTATTCTGCTATACAACGGAAAGCGTGGTAAACTGAAGCTAAAATACTTCTTCTATGTTTTTTATCCAGCACATATCCTTGTCCTATATTTGATTCAGATAGGACTCGGAAAATACTTACTGAAATGACTAATTGCAGTTTGTCGAGAAATTAAGCCGGAGCAAAACCCTTTAGGAACTAAAGGGCGCACTTCTATACTCTCTGTCGAGAGTAGTGCGTCCTGCGGAGCTTCATTCTCCGTCAGCAGAAGAAAACTGCATGACCGAGAATGTTGCGTCACTTCGTTCCGTCAAGGTGGCTACACCCCCTTGCGCCGCTAAAGCGGCTATCCCCTGTGGACTTGCCGTCCGCAAACGGTTTTGACAAACCGTTCGCCGCCAGCAAGTTTGAAAATCAAGAATCTTAATTTGATAAAGGAGTGTGATTCTATGAAAAAGAAATTACCCATAATCCTCTTGGGTGTTATTTTGGCTTGTGTGTTGGTTTTCGGTTTCCTTTATGCAAACAATGACATTGGTAAAACCGCAAACAGTTTAGAAGCAGACATTCGCCAATCTCAAAAAATTTTGGATGATTGGATTGTTGATGGAAGCATTTCCGACACAATGGCTGCATTTATTTCTTACCCACAGGACAAGACAGACCACACTTTTTCTGTCTATGTAAATCGCCCTGGCTTGTCTTTTGGATATTTCTTCCGTGGTGGTGGAGATATAGTTGAGGTTGATGATTACATTGCAGAGTTTGTTGTTGAGGGAAATAACGAAAGGGCATTTATCTCAATGAATACCCAAAATATTGTTCGACTTGAAGTAGATGATGGCAACGGCATTCAGGTGATTGATATTGATAGTGGCAAGCCTTTCGCCATTGTCCTGCCCCTCAATGTAGGAAACATCTGTTTCTATGATACGAATGGAAATGTTGTGGAATATCTTCGCCAACAACTTTGACCAACTTCAATTTACCGAACTGAACACAACAACTGAATACCGAAAAACTGACCGTTGACTGGTCGCAATCTGCGAAAAGTTGACGGTCTTTTTTTATCCCCATTTTCAAAAAAGGAGGTCACGAAAAATGGCAAAACCGAAAAACCTTGAACAGCTCCGAGCCGAAAAGGAACAGGTCGAGACACAGCTTGCACAGGAACAGCACAAGCTGGAGCGTCTGGAGAACCGAAAGAAATTTCTGGAACAGGGCGAAAGAAAGAAACGCACCCACCGCCTTTGCAATCTGGGCGGCACGATTGAGAGCCTTGCCCCGGAGGTCAAAGATCTCACACGCACCGAAATGACAGAGCTGATGGAACAAATCTTTTCTTTGTCCGAAGTCCAGCGAGCCGTCCGTCACATGGCGATTACCCACATCAGCCAAGCAAACAGAGAAAAGGAGTTGAAAGCCGATGGCACTATTTCATCTGAGCGTCACGCAGACTAAGCGAAGCGCAGGACAGTCCGCTATCGCTTCTGCTGCCTACCGAGCCGGGGAGCGATTGTATAGCGAGTATTACGGCGAATACAGCGACTACACCCGCAAGGGCGGCGTGATCTGCTCTGACATTCTCCTGCCGTCCCATGCACCGCCCGAATACGCAGACCGCCAGACCCTATGGAACGCCGTGGAAAAAGCCGAGCGTGGAAAGAACGCCCAGCTTGCATACAGCTTTGACATTGCCTTGCAGAATGAATTTTCCCTTGAGGAAAACATCGCTCTTGCAAGGCAATTTTTATTGGAGAACTTTGTGAGCCGGGGCATGGTGGTTGACTTCGCCGTACACCAGCCAGACCGGGAGGACGGCGGCATACCAAACCCGCATTTTCATGTGCTTTGCCCTATCCGCCCCATCGAGCAGGACGGCAAATGGGGGCTAAAGCAACGCCGGGTGTATGAGCTGGACGAGGACGACAACCGTATCCGAGACCAGAACGGCGAGTTTGTTTTCAACGCCGTTCCCACTACCGACTGGGGCAGTCCCGAAACGCTGGAATACTGGCGGCAGACATGGGCGGAGCTATGCAACGCCAAGTTTGCAGAAAAGGAGCTTGACGTTCGTATCGACCACCGGAGCTATGAGCGTCAGGGCGTGGAGTTTCTTCCCACCGTCCACGAGGGCGCAACCGTCCGGGCAATGGAGAAGAAAGGCATACGCACCGAGAAAGGCGAGTTCAACCGCTGGACCAAGGCAACCAATGCCGTTATCCGGGACATCAAGAAGAAAATCACTCTCCTGTTTGATTGGATTGCCGAAGCAAAAGCAGAGCTTGCCAAGCCGCAGACCCCCGACCTTGTTTCTCTGCTGAACGCCTACTACACCCAGCGCAAAGCCGGGGCTTATTCCCAGAAAGGCAAAATCAGCAACCTAAAGGAGATGAACGAGACTTTCAATTATCTCCGGGCAAACGGCATTTACACCCTTGAAGATTTGGAAAGCCATGTCAATGAACACAGCTCCACCACAGAGAGCTTGAAGAAAACGCTGGACGGGCAGACCGCCCGAATGAAAGCAATTAAGCAGCTCTATGACAGCTCCGCTGCTTTCCAGAACTTGAAGCCTGTCTATGACGGCTTGCAGAAAATCAAGTTTGAGAAGCCCAGAGCCAAGTACAAGGCAGAGCATGAAGCGGAACTGATACAGTTCTACGCCGCCAGACGAAAGCTGACCGGGGAATTCCCGGACGGCAAGGTGGATATGAAAAAGCTGTCCGACGAGTATGACGAACTGGAACAGGCGCACGAAACCACCTATGGCGAGTTTAAGGCTGTCAGAGACGATTTACACCGCCTTTGGAAGGTCAAGTCATGCGTAGATACTGCCGCCCGATTTAACGAGCGTACAGAGGAACAAAAGCTCCAAAATCGACCCCAAACACGACAGAAAAAGGAGGAACTATCCCGATGAATTACACCCAAGCACAGATTGACCGGGCAAATGCCGTCAGTCTGGAAGATTTTCTCCGCACACAGGGAGAGACACTGATAAAAAGCGGACGAGAATACCGCTGGAAAGAACATGACAGTCTGACCGTCCGGGGAAACAAGTGGTTTCGCCACAGCCAGAGCAAGGGCGGCTATCCCATTGATTTTGTCATAGAGTTTTACGGCAAGTCCTTTCCCGAAGCCGTCCAGATGTTGACAGGCGAAAACGGCGAGGGACAGACCGAAGCCACCACAGCACCGCCCACAGCGTTCCACTTGCCCTTGCACAACCGAACAGCCGACAGAGCAATTCAATATCTTTGCGAAAGCCGAGGTCTCAACCCGAAACTGGTTGAGACTTTTCTTCTTTCCGGGGATATTTATGAGGACGCAAAGCGGCACAATGTTGTCTTTGTCGGCAGAGACCGAAACGGCACACCGAGATACGCCCATGTGCGAGGAACGGCAGACACATTCAGACAGGATATTACCGGGTCTGACAAGTCCTATCCGTTCCGCTATGAGGGAAACGGCAACCAGCTCTTTGTCTTTGAAGCGCCGATAGACCTTTTGTCCTTTATCTGCCTTTATCCGCAGGACTGGCAGACAAGGAGCTATCTTGCCCTGGGCGGCGTTTCTGGCAAAGCCCTTGACCGTTTTCTTTCTGAGCGCAAGGACACCCAAAAAGTGTTCCTCTGCCTTGACAGCGACACCGCAGGAAATGAAGCTTGTACCCGACTGGCACAGTCCATTCCCTGCGAGATAGCCGTCATTCGCCTTGTCCCGGCAAGGAAAGACTGGAACGATGTTCTCCGCCAGCAAGGGGATATTCCGAGCCGCAAATTCATAGCCGAGACAATCACGCTGCGAGAGCTGCCAACCGCCCAGCCTGTCCCAATGCTCCGTATGGCTGATGTGGAGCTGACGAGCGTGGAATGGCTATGGTTTCCCTATATCCCATTTGGAAAGCTGACAATTATCCAGGGCAATCCCGGCGAGGGCAAGACCTACTTTGCCATGCGCCTTGCGGCGGCTTGCACCAATCGAAAGCCTTTGCCCGGTATGGAGACACTTGAACCTTTCAATATCATCTATCAGACCGCCGAGGACGGTCTGGGTGATACCGTCAAGCCCCGACTGATAGAAGCAGACGCAGACCTTGAACGAGTGCTTGTCATTGACGATAGAGACACGCCGCTGACCCTTGCCGATGAACGCATAGCAAGGGCAATCCGGGAAAACAGCGCAAGGCTGGTTATCATTGACCCAGTACAGGCTTTTCTGGGTGCAGATGTGGACATGAACAGAGCAAACGAGGTGCGCCCGATATTTCGCAGTCTGGGAGACATTGCACAGGCTACCGGGTGCGCTATCGTGCTGATCGGACACCTTAATAAAGCCGCAGGAACGCAAAGCACCTACCGGGGATTGGGGTCTATCGACATTACGGCGGCAGTCCGCAGCCTGCTTTTTATCGGCAAGCTGAAGGACAGCCCCACAACGAGGGTGCTTATCCATGAGAAAAGCTCCCTTGCGCCGCCCGGACAGTCCCTTGCATTTTCTCTGGGAGACGAGAAAGGTTTTGAGTGGATAGGGGCTTATGACATTACCGCTGACGAGCTTCTTGACGGGACAGACACAGCCAAGACGGAAAGCAAGACCGCACAGGCGCAAATGCTTATTCTGGAACTGCTTGCGGACGGAAAGCGTATGCCGAGTGCAGAGCTGGAAAAGGCAGTCAATGAGCGTGGGATTTCCTCACGCACCATGAGAACGGCAAAAAGCCGTATCGGAGACAGACTTGTGACCGAGAAAGACGGCACAGTATGGGTTTGCTATCTCCGAGACTGACAACAGGAACACGGCAAGCGTGGCAAAGACGGCAAGGTTTTTATAGATACCTTAATGTTGCCGCCTTGCCTTGTTCCCTCATACCGACACCGCCCGATGATGAACAGTCACCGGGCATTTTTCATTTACAGGAGGATTTTGAATGAACAATACCGCAACCAACACCGCCACTTGCCCGACTGTCAGAAAGCAGATTGGCAAGACCACCTATATCGTCCGTGTCCATTTCAGCGAGACCGCCAAGGAGACGATGGAGGACAAAATCAAGCGTATGCTCCGTGAAGAAGTCCGCAAAATGTGACTTCTTTTTGAATTTGATGAAAAAGTCCTTGACTTTTCGTCTCTGGCAAGACACTCAAAAGCATTTTGGTGAGCTGCGGCGCCCGCCTCGCCCCCTTCGATATCAAGGAGCTTCGGGACATTATGACGGAGGATGAATTGGAGCTGGACACAATGGGTGACCGGAAAACGGCGCTGTTCCTCATTATGAGCGATACCGATACCACCTTCAATTTCGTCATTGCCATGCTGCAAAGCCAGCTTTTCAACTTGCTCTGCGACAAGGCGGACGATTTCTATAACGGGCGGCTGCCTGTTCATGTGCGGTGCCTTTTGGACGAATTTGCCAACATCGGCCAGATACCAAACTTTGATAAGTTGATCGCCACCATCCGAAGCCGTGAGATATCGGCTTCTATTATTTTGCAGTCGCAAAGCCAGCTAAAGACCATCTACAAGGACGCGGCAGATACCATCGTCGGCAACTGCGACAGCACCTTGTTTTTGGGAGGCAAGGAGAAAGGGACGCTGAAAGAGATTTCGGAGCTGCTGGGCAAGGAGACCATCGACAGCCTGAGCCAGTCCGAAAACCGCGGCGCGCAGACTTCTCACGGCCTCAGTTATCAGAAATTAGGAAAGGAGTTGATGACCCAGGACGAAATTGCAGTCATGGACGGCGGCAAGTGTATTTTGCAGCTTCGTGGTGTGCGCCCGTTTTTCAGCGACAAGTTTGATATCACGAAGCATCCCCGATATAAATACCTGTCCGACGCCGACAAGAGAAACGTCTTTGACGTAGAACGGTACATGAAACGCAGACCGGCCATTGTGAAGCCGGACGAGCCTTTCGATATGTACGAATTGAACGCATCCGATCTGGAACCCGACAACAACAATTCTACAAAACGAAAGGAAAAATGATTTATGGATTTCTTCAACAGTGCTATTGACGTATTGCAGACTCTCGTGATCGCCCTGGGCGGCGGCCTGTGCGTGTGGGGCGGCATCAACCTTCTGGAAGGTTACGGTCAGGATAACCCTGCGGCCAATGCTCATGTACGGTAGAGAAGCACAAAGCAAAACAAGGATAGCCAGCCCTGCCACTATTCCGAAGTCAGGGGAACGCAATAGAAAAATTCATAGCTGTATGCTATACTTAATTAGCATTTGAACATATCAAGCTGACACAGCAATCTCTTTACTTGCCGTTAATGCGCGTCTACCAATAGTCCGCACAAAGCAAGAGTAGCGTAAAGGTATAAAAATTTCAAACTTCTTTGTAACGAAATTCCGATTTCTCCGTCTAACCTATGAAGCTGAAGGAGGTGATGACAAGTATGGACTATGAAAAGCTCTATAAAGCCTACTATTTACAGGTATACTCGTATACTATTTCTCTTGCCAAAAATCGTGAGATAGCAGAGGAAATCACGCAGAACACATTCTATAAGGCTGTTTCTACAACATCACAATTCAAAGGTAAGTCAGATGAATTGACATGGCTCTGCTCCATAGCAAAAAACCTTTACCATGATGAAATGCGAAGCCGTCAGCGAGTAGCTGATGTGAGTGAAATCAATGACTTGCCATCAAATGAAAATGTTGAGAACTCAGTTGCAGATTCTGACATGGCGTTCCGCATACACCTCGTTCTTCACCGTTTGGAAGAACCATACAAAGAAGTCTTTCAGCTTCGCGTATTCGGGGAACTATCTTTTTCACAAATCGCTGCAATTTTTGGAAAAACAGAATCATGGGCGAGAGTTACTTATCATCGTGCAAAGCTAAAAATTCAAGAAAGGATGGATGAAAAGCATGAGTAAACAATGCGATATTGTTCGAGATATTCTTCCGCTGTATGTTGACAGTGCTTGCAGCGAAGCAAGCGCAGAGATGGTAAAAGAGCATTTGAACGCCTGTGCTGACTGTAACGCAATTTATCAGAAATTGCTTTCTCACACGAGCGAAGATGTTCTTCACGAAGAAAGCGAAAGCGTTATTATGCGCCATGAGGCAAAAGAAAAGCAGAGAGGCAGAAAAAAGATAACGATTGCTGTTCTCGTTTCCATCGCTCTTTGTATCATTGCAATTTTTACAGCTCTCTTTCTGTTACCTATAAACATTGCTTATGAGCCTGTCAAAATCGACTTCCCATTTGAGGTTGAAGATGTCGAAAACGTTGAAATGTACCACTATGACGGAGTGCCTGCATCAGCAGAAAAGAAAGTAGTTGTTGCTGAAAATGATATAAAGACCCTGTATGATAAGTTCAAGGGCTTATCCCTAAAAGACAAAACGACTGAGGAAACTGCCAGAGCAGATGTGACCAGCTTTAGATTTAACCTCTCAGATGGAACAAGCTACGATTTGATTTACGCCTGCTATGGGGTTAAAAACGGCGAATTGAAGTCAGCAGCAGGCGGTTTTAAGTATTTCACAAGTGCGGATATCGGCTCTTATTGGAACAATTTGAATACGGAACTTGAGGCAATTCCTATCAATGAGAGTGAATTGCCGTGAGCAGATAGCAAACCCAGCCGAGCCTGTCAACGGTCAAGATGAACGGCGCAAATGCGCCGCCGTTGACAGCCCCGCCCGTCTTTGCTGTTCGGTAATCAAGAGGGCGACAGCACAAGATGCTGCCGCCCTCTGCCATTATTCAGAAAGGGGGATTTTCCATGACCGAACACGAAAAGTATCAAGAACATATCCGGCATACACACGATGCCTTTTGCAAGACTGTTATTCGCCACGCTGCCATAGACGCAGCTCGGAGCATACGGAGCCGCCGCAAGCGGGAAATCTCGCTTGAATATCTGATAGAAGAAAAACACTATCCATTCAGTACCACAGATAAATACTTTGCGGAGCAATCCGGCATGACCAGCTATCCGCTTTTCGTCTGTGGTCAGATGGTGCTTTTGGAAAGTCCAGAGCTTGCCGCAGCCCTGTCCGCACTATCACAGATGGAACAGGAAATCATTTTCTTGTACTACTTCCAACGATTGACGCATAGGGAGATTGGACGGAGATATGGACGGGCTGGCAACACAACCGGGCGGCGTATTCAGATGATTTTACGGCGGCTACGGGCAGAGTTGGAGGGTTTGTCCTATGAGCCAGCTACTTCCCTATGAGACAATCGTTAAGGCAAGCGAGGGCGACCCGGAAGCTGTTGCCGCCGTCCTATCCCATTATGCGGGATATGTCCGCTCTTGTGCGAAGATGGACGGACAGATTAACACAGATATGCAGGAGCATATCGTCAGGCAACTGATAGAAAGCCTGTTGAAGTTCCGCTTTGACCGCTAAACAGAAAAGTTGTATAATTAGAGCCTGACAAATTAAACTTCAATGAGGGTAGAGCAAATGGAACAGATTATCAATTATAGAGACATACCCACAGATAAAAGGATTGACATATTAAATGCTCTTGAGCGAATAGGTTTTTTTCCGGCATACGGCGGCGTGAGAACAATGCAGCAAATTATGGAAAAGTCAGTTCCAGGTTCAGGCCCACAATTCTATTTCGTTTTCCGTGAAAATGAGTTGATAGGGTACAATTTTCTCATTGGGGACACTAAGAAATATAAAGCGTTCCCATGGCTTGCTATTAGCAATATGGATGAGCAGAAGTTGACTGTTTGTGAAGAACTGATGAAAATACAAATTGCCTTTTTTGAAGAACTCGGAATGCAAAAGATAGCAGATCATTGCGTTAGGATTATGGAAGATTACAGAAAAGGAATTGGAAAGCGGAAAGAAAGCGATTGCAGATAAATTCCATTTGAAAAACGGCTGACAATTTAATACCGCCGCCCATCACAGCGGCAGATAAGCAGTAAATCTTGAAAAGGTTTACTGCTTTTTTTGCGCCCATTTTCAAAAATCTTTGGCAAACCACACCGCCGGATTGTTGTAGGGAGCAGACAGGAAAAACAAAAAAATTTCCGCTGCGTTTGCCAAAACGACCCCTTTTCACCGTTGTAGTGGTGAACAGCGGGCAGAACACGCCGCCGCAATCGCTATATTGGTGGAGCAAGCCAGTATATCCGCAAACCAGAGCCGCCGAGGAAAGCGGTAGTTTTTTAGAGCAAGATTCTACCACGGTGCCAAAATCCGCATATCTGCGGTTTTGCCCCCTTTGGTAAATCTTGTTGGGGAGTGCCTTCCCCAAACCCTGCTCATGCGCCCTGTCGGGCGAGAAAGGAGGTCAACGCTTGAAGAAAAAATACAACACGCCCCACCGCTGCCATGTGGTCAAAACCCGCATGACCGAGGAAGAATACGCCGACTTTACCGAGCGGCTGAAACACTATGACATGAGCCAAGCCGAATTTATCCGGCAAGCCATTACACGGGCGACCATTCGCCCCATCGTTACCGTTTCCCCGGTCAATGATGAACTGTTGTCCGCCGTTGGCAGGCTGACCGCCGAATATGGAAAAATCGGTGGCAACCTCAATCAGATTGCCCGCGCCCTCAACGAGTACGGCACACCATACAACGCCCTGTCCGTTGAAGTCCGCGCCGCCATTTCTGACCTTGCTGCCTTGAAGTTTGAAGTCCTGCGAAAGGTAGGTGACGCTGTTGGCAACATTCAAACATATCAGCTCTAAAAATGCGGACTATGGCGCAGCCGAGCAGTACCTCACCTTTGAACATGACGAGTTTACCATGAAGCCCACCCTTGATGAAAACGGGCGGCTCATGCTCAGGGAGGACTATCGAATAGCCACGCTGAACTGCGGCGACGAGGATTTTGCCGTTGCCTGTATGCGCTCCAATCTCCGCTATGGGAAGAACCAGAAGCGGGAAGATGTAAAAAGCCACCACTACATTATCAGCTTTGACCCACGGGACGCGGTGGACAACGGTTTGACCGTAGACCGGGCGCAGGCGTTGGGCGAGGAATTTTGCCGGAAGCAGTTTCCTGGACACCAAGCCATTGTCTGCACCCACCCGGACGGACACAACCACAGCGGCAATATCCATGTGCATATCGTTATCAATTCTCTGCGGATAGCCGAAGTTCCATTCTTGCCCTATATGGACAGACCGGCAGACACCCGCGCCGGGTGCAAACACCGCTGCACAGACGCGGCGATGGAATACTTCAAAGCCGAAGTCATGGAGCTGTGCCACCGGGAAAATCTCTATCAAATCGACCTTTTGCATGGCAGCAAAAGCCGCATTACCGAGCGTGAGTATTGGGCGCAGCGGAAAGGGCAGGTAAAGCTGGACAAGGAAGCTGCCGCCTTGCCAGCCGAGGAGCAGCCAGCCAAGCCCACGAAGTTTGAAACAGACAAGGAAAAATTGCGGCAGGCCATACGCACCGCGCTGTCCTCTGCCGCAAGCTATGGCGAGTTCGCCGCCGTTCTCTTGCAACAGGGCGTGACTGTCAAGGAGAGCCGATGGCGGCTATCCTACCTCACGCCGGACAGGACAAAGCCCATTACCGCCCGCAAGCTGGGAGATGATTTTGACCGCGCTGCCGTTCTTGCCCTTTTGGAACAGAACGCCCACAGAGCCGCCGAGCAGACCGCAACCGTACCCGAATACCCCCGCAACATAAGGGAGCGTTTGCAGGGCAAAAAAGCTGTCCAAACCACCCCGGAAAAGGACGGTATTCAGCGCATGGTTGACCGGGCAGCGAAGCGAGCGGAGGGAAAGGGCGCGGGCTATGACCGCTGGGCGGCAGTCCACAATCTGAAACAAATGGCGGCTACCGTTGCCGCCTACGGGCAGTACGGCTATTCGCCGGAGGAGCTGGACGCAGCCCTTGTATCCGCCAATGCGGATTTACAGGACAGCACCGCCAAGCTGAAAGCCCTGGACGCTGCTATCCGGGAGAAAAAGGAACTTCAGACACAGGTGCTTGCCTATGCCAAGACCAAGCCTGCCCGTGACGGTCTGAAAGCGCAGAAAACGGAAAAAGCCCGCAGCGCCTACCGGGAACGGCACGAAAGCGATTTTATCATAGCGGACGCAGCCACCCGTTATTTTCGGGCGCATGGCGTTTCCAAGCTGCCAAGCCATAAAGCCCTGCAAGCGGAAATCGAGCAGCTTACCGCCGAAAAGAACGCCCATTACAACGAATACCGGGAGAAAAAAGCCCGTGTCAAGGAGCTGCATACCGTGAAAAGCAATCTTTCTCAAATCCTGCAAGGCGAGAAAGACAGAGAGAAAAAGCACGAACATGAGCGTTAAAAACCGCCCCGAAACGATACCAAAACGGGGATATGCCCTGCACCCTATCCGCAATACTGCCCACCTTTGAAACGGGGCGCACAGCGCAGGAAATCCCCGAAAATGACACCGAGAAACTACATTTTTACCGACCTATCCGCTTATACCAGCGGAAACGGCAGAAAGGAGCGAGAAATGCCACGCATGAGCAAAAAGCGGCGGTTGGAATGGAGCTTTTTCCTCAACCACCGAAACCGTATTACCTACAATGACCTTTGCCGGGGCTGCACACACGGCTGCAAGCAGAGCTTCCGGGCGATTATCGTCCTCTGCCCCCGGTATTTCTCTAAGAGATGGAAACACAGGGAGGACACCGCCAATGGCAGATAACCGCAAATATTACTACCTCAAACTGAAAGAAAACTTCTTCGACAGCGATTCCATTGTGCTGTTGGAGGACATGAAAGACGGGATTTTGTATTCCAATATCCTCTTGAAGCTGTACTTAAAATCGCTGAAAAATGGCGGCAGATTGCAGCTTGACGAGCATATCCCCTATACCGCCCAGATGATAGCCACGCTGACCCGTCACCAAATCGGGACGGTGGAACGGGCATTAGCCATCTTCCAGCAGTTAGGACTTGTGGAGCAGCTTGACTGCGGGCTGCTTTATATGACCGACATCGAGCTGATGATCGGTCAATCCTCTACCGAAGCGGAACGGAAACGCGCCGCAAGGCTTGAAAATAAGGCACTTTTGCCGCCGCGGACAAATGGCGGACATTTGTCCGACATTCGTCCACCAGAGATAGAGATAAAGAAAGAGATAGATATAGAGTTAGAAAAAGAGGGAGAGTTAAAGGGACAAGCCATCGCCCGCAGCTATGGCAGATATGAGAATGTATTTCTGACTGATACGGAGCTTTCCGAACTGCAAGCGGAGCTGCCCGAAAAATGGGCGTACTACATTGAGCGGCTTTCCGGCTATATCGCGTCCACGGGCAAGAAATATAAAAACCACGCCGCCACTATCCGCAGATGGGCGGCAGACGATACCGCAAAGGCTGCCCCGAAACAGGGCATACCCGAATACACCTGCAAGGAGGGCGAGAGCTTATGAGTAATCTGTTTACAGAACGAGTTTTGAATATGGCGGCTGTTACCCCACAGCCGGAGGACTACACGGGCGAGGACGGACTGCTTTACTGCGGCAAGTGTTACACTCCGAAAGAAGCCTACTTCCCGGAAAAGCAAGCCGCCCTGTTTGGGCGTGACCGCCACCCGGCAGAATGTGACTGCCAGAAAGCCCAGCGTTTGGAGCGTGAAGCCGCCGAACAGCGCAGAAAGCACCTTGACACCGTGGAGGACTTGAAGCGCCGGGGATTTACCAATCCTACCATGCAGGAATGGACTTTCGCCAACGACAACGGGAAATGCCCGCAAATAGAGATTGCACACTTCTATGTGGAGCATTGGGAAACCATGCGCGAGGAAAATATCGGCTATCTGCTATGGGGCAAGGTCGGCACAGGAAAAAGCTATTTTGCCGGGTGTATCGCTAATGCCCTCATGGAGCAGGAAGTCGCTGTCCGCATGACGAACTTCTCTGCGATTTTGAATGACCTGACCGCCAGCTTTGAGGGGCGCAACGAGTATATCGGGCGTCTTTGCCGTTTTCCTCTGCTTATCATTGATGATTTTGGAATGGAGCGCGGCACAGAGTACGGTTTAGAACAGGTCTACAATGTGATTGACAGCCGCTACCGCAGCCGCAAGCCCTTAATCGTTACCACCAATCTGACATTGGACAGCCTGCAAAATCCGCTGGACACCGCCCATGCCCGGATTTATGGCCGCCTTTTGGAAATGTGCGCCCCTATCCTCTTTACGGGAGAGAACTTCCGCCGTGAAACGGCGCAAGCCAAGCTGAACAGACTAAAAGAATTGATGAAATGAAAGGAGTTGCCTATGGCAGAGAACAAGCAGAACACCACCCCGGAACGCCGCCCGGACTGCGTGACAGAGATCCGCATGGGCAACACCGTCCTTGTCGTTTCCGGATTTTTCAAAAAAGATACCACCGACACCGCAGCCGATAAGATGATGAAAGTGCTGGAGGCGGAAGCCGCCGCAGGACACAAAGCCCAGCTTTCGCCCTAACGCTACAAGCCGCACAGAAAAATCGTCATTTTACCGGGCGGTAAAGAAGCAGAAGCCGCTATACAGACAGCCGCCCCATGTGGTATAATCGAAATACGGAATAGTGGGGCTGGCTGTCGGAAACGGAGGATTTTATGTTAAGACAGACCACCCAGAAAATCACTGCCCTTTATCCAAGACTATCCCATGAGGACGAGCTGCAAGGCGAAAGTAATTCCATTTCCAACCAGAAGCGTATCCTTGAAACCTACGCAAAGCAGAACGGCTTTTCCAATCTGCGCTGGTACACGGACGATGGCTATTCTGGTGCGAACTTCCAAAGACCGGGCTTTCAATCCATGCTTGCGGACATTGAAGCCGGGAAAGTGGCTACCGTTATCGTAAAGGATATGTCACGGTTAGGGCGAAACTACCTGCAGGTGGGAATGTATACCGAGATGATTTTCCCACAAAAAGGCGTCCGCTTTATCGCAATTAACGATGGAGTGGACAGCGCACAGGGCGATAATGATTTTGCCCCTCTGCGGAACATTTTCAACGAATGGCTGGTGAGAGATACGAGTAAGAAAATCAAAGCTGTAAAACGGTCAAAAGGCATGAGCGGCAAGCCTGTTACGAGCAAACCCGTGTACGGCTACCTCATGGACGAGGACGAAAACTTCATCATTGACGAGGAAGCCGCACCCGTGGTCAAGCAGATATACCGTCTGTGCCTTGCCGGGAACGGTCCGACCAAGATAGCCCGTATGCTGACCGAGCAGGAAATCCCAACGCCGGGAACGCTGGAATACCGCAGGACGGGCAGCACACGCCGCTATCACCCCGGCTATGAGTGCAAATGGGCGACAAATACCGTGGTGCATATCCTTGAAAACCGGGAGTACATGGGCTGTTTGGTGAACTTCAAGACGGAGAAACCGTCCTACAAGACCAAGCACAGCATAGAAAATCCCATTGAGAAACAGGCAGTTTTCGAGAACCACCATGAGCCTATCATCGACACCCAGACATGGGAGCGTGTGCAGGAATTACGCAAACAGCGCAAGCGTCCGAACCGCTATGATGAAGTGGGCTTGTTCTCTGGTATGCTCTTTTGCGCGGACTGCGGCAGCGTCATGTATCAGCAGCGTTACCAGACCGATAAGCGGAAACAGGACTGCTATATCTGCGGGAACTACAAGAAGCGCACCCATGACTGCACCGCACATTTTATCCGCACCGACCTTTTGACTGCGGGCGTTCTCTCCAATCTACGGAAAGTGACGAGCTATGCGGCAAAGCATGAAGCCCGTTTTATGAAGCTGCTGATCGAGCAGAACGAGGACGGCGGCAAACGCCGGAACGCCGCCAAGAAAAAGGAACTGGAAGCTGCCGAAAAGCGTATCGGTGAACTTTCCGCTATTTTCAAGCGGCTGTATGAGGACAGCGTAAGCGGTCGCATTTCTGACGAGCGTTTCACGGAGCTTTCGGCAGACTATGAAGCCGAACAGCAGGAATTGAAAGAGCGTGTTGCCAGAATACAGGCGGAGCTTTCCAAAGCACAGGAAGCTACCGTAAACGCAGAAAAGTTTATGAACATTGTCCGCAAGCACATGAACTTTGAAGAACTGACCCACACCCTCTTACGTGAGTTTGTAGAGAAAATCGTTGTGCATGAGTGCAGCTACGATGAAAACGGCACACGCAGACAGGATATTGAGATTTACTATTCTTTCGTCGGCAAGGTGGACTTGCCCGAATGACCGCCTGCCCTATCCGATACCAAAGACAAGTATCGGATAGGAAAGGCAAAATTTTTTACACTTCTATTACTTCTTTATCACACATAAGCAAAAAGCCAGGGCGTCAAACAGCTCGTCGCGGGCGGCGGCGTCGCCCTGATCGGCGTGACCCTTGTCCCCCTGCTGTCCGGCCTGCTTGGCTGAGCGGCGGCAGGACCATCCCACCCGGAGGCTCCCGTTTCACGGCGGGAGCCCCCGAAAGGAGGTGTGACCACCCGTGATAATCGACACGATCCAGGAATGGTTCAAGGAGGTGCTGATCGACGGCATCATCTCAAACCTTTCCGGGACCTTTGATACCGTGAATACGAAGGTGGCCGAGATCGCAGGCGAGGTCGGCATGACGCCCTCCGGCTGGAACGGCGGTATCTTCAACATGATCCGCAGCCTGTCCGAAACGGTCATTGTCCCCATTGCAGGCATCATCCTCACCTTCGTCATGTGCTATGAGCTGATCCAGTTGATCGTCGAGAAAAATAATCTCCATGATTTTGACACCTGGCTTTTCTGGAAGTGGATTTTCAAGACCTTCTGCGCGGTGCTGATCGTCACGAACACCTGGAATATCGTTATGGCGGTGTTCGACGTGGCGCAGAGCGTGGTCGATCAGAGCGCAGGCGTCATCATCTCCGATGCTGGGATCGACATTTCCGGCGTCGTGGGTGATCTGGAAACAACGCTGGCGGACTGGAGCATCGGTTCTTTGCTGGGCCTGTGGTTTCAGAGCGTCTTTGTGGGCCTCTGTTCGCATATCCTCACCATTGCCATTTTCCTTGTGATCTACGGAAGAATGATCGAGGTGTATTTGACCGTATCCGTGGGGCCAATCCCGTTTGCCACGATGGTCAACCGGGAATGGGGTCATACGGGGCAGAACTACTTGAAGTCCCTGCTGGCGCTGGGCTTTCAGGCATTTCTTATTATGGTCTGCGTCGGCATCTATGCGGTGCTGGTACAGAATATCGCCGTGGGGGATGATATTACCGTGGCGATCTGGGAGTGCATGGGCTACACGGTGCTGCTGTGCTACACGCTGTTCAAAACCGGCAGCCTTGCAAAAAGCCTGTTCGGAGCGCATTAAAGGAGGTATCAATTTTGGCATACGTAACGGTCCCGAAGGACCTGACAAAAATCAAAAGCAAGATGCTGTTCGGCCTGACGAAGCGGCAGCTTGTGTGTTTCGGATCGGCGGCGCTTGTGGGAGTGCCGCTTTTCTTTTTGAGCAAGGGCAGCATGGGTACGACCTCGGCGGCGCTGTGCATGATCCTTGTCATGCTCCCGTTCTTCCTGTTTGCCCTCTATGAGAAAAATGGACAAACGCTGGAAGTGATCCTGGGGCACCTGATCCAATGCAAGTTCATCCGTCCGAAGCGGCGCATCTATCAGACCAACAACGCCTATTCCGCCCTGGTGCGGCAGGCAAAACTGGAAAAGGAGGTACGGGCGATTGCTGAAAAGAACGGCAAAACCGGAAAACTCGCAGCCCGCCGCAAAGCGTAAGCTCACGCGGGCGGAGCGAAAACAGATTGAAGCCATCATCCGGCAGGCGAAGGGCGACGGCAAGCCCCATACCGTGCAGGACAGCATCCCGTTTCGGAACCTGTACCCGGACGGCCTGTGCAGGCTGGACGACCGGCTTTTCTCCAAGACCATAGCCTATGAGGACGTCAACTACCGTCTGGCGGGGCCGGACGACCAGCGGGATATCTTTGAACGCCTCTGCGATTTCTATAACGGCTATGATCCCTCCATCGGCGTGCAAATGACCCTGAGCAGCCGCCATGAGGACAAGAACGGAAACCTGTTCGGCATGGACGCCCAGGGCGACGCGCTGGATGATATGCGCGTGGAGGCGTCCGGCATCCTGCAAATACAGTATGAGCGCGGCAACAACGGCTTTGTAAAGCGCAAATATGTCACGCTGACCATCGAGGCGGAAAATCTTCCGGCGGCGCGGGCAAGGTTTTCCCGGATCGAGGCAGACACCCTGAACCGCTTCAAGGTCATGGGCGCGGGCGCAAGGGTGCTGGACGGCAAAGAGCGGCTGGCGCTGCTGCATGGCCTTCTCCATCCGGAGGGCGGACAATTCGCCTTTGAATGGAACTGGCTCCCGGCAAGCGGCCTGTCCGTCAAGGACTTTATCGCGCCTTCTTCCTTCGAGTTTGGCGAGACGCGGCGTTTCCGCATCGGCGAAATGTACGGCGCGGTGTCCTTTTTGCAGATATTGGCCCCGGAGATTCAGGACCGTATCCTCACGGATTTCATGGATGTGGAGGGAAACCTTCTCGTCACCATGCACGTCCGCGGCATCAACCAGAACGAGGCCATCAAGATGGTCAAGCGCAAGATCACCAATCTGGACGCCATGAAGATCCAAGAGCAGAAGAAGGCCGCCCGCAGCGGCTACGATCTGGATATTCTCCCCTCCGACCTCTCCACCTACGGCGGCGCGGCGAAAAATCTCTTGCAGGATTTGCAGAGCCGCAACGAGAGAATGTTCAATATGACCTTCCTCATGCTGCATCTGGCGCCCACGAAACAAAAGCTGGAGATTGCCGTTTCGCAGTCGGCCAGCGTCGCCCAGACGCACAACTGCATCCTGACCCGGCTGGACTTCCAGCAGGAGGACGGGCTTATGTCCTCGCTGCCGCTGGGCCTCAACCGTATCAAGATCGAACGGAGCCTCACCACATCGGCGCTGGCGGTATTTATCCCCTTCGTCACCCAGGAACTTTTTATGGGCGGCAATGCCATGTATTACGGCCTCAACGCTCTCTCCAACAACATGATCCTGCTGGACCGCAAGCAGTCCCGTTGTCCCAACGGCCTTGTGTTCGGCACACCGGGCAGCGGCAAGTCCATGAGCTGCAAGCGGGAGATTACCTATGTCATGCTGACCACGAAGGATAACGTCATCATCTGCGACCCGGAGGATGAATACTCCCCGCTGGTGAACCGGCTGGGCGGTCAGGTGATCCGGCTTTCCCCCAACAGCCGCGACTATGTGAATCCCCTGGATATCAACCTCAATTACAGCGAGGAAGAAAACCCGCTGGCGCTGAAAAGTGATTTCGTGCTGTCTTTCTGCGAGCTTATCATGGGCAGCAAGACGGGGCTGGAGGCTATCGAGAAAACCGTCATTGACCGGGCCGTGCAGATGATCTACCAGCCGTACTTCGCGGACCCGCGGCCGGAGAATATGCCCGTGCTGGGCGATCTGCTGGACGCGCTCATGGCGCAGGGCATCCCGGAGGCGGAGCGCGTGGCTCAGGCGCTCGACCTGTATGTAAACGGCTCGCTCAACTTCTTCAACCACCGTACCACCGTGGATATCCGCAACCGCCTTGTCTGCTTCGATATCAAGGGCCTCGGCAAGAATCTGAAAAAGCCGGGGATGCTCATTGTCCAGGACGCGGTGTGGAACACCGTCACGGTGAACCGCTCCATTGGACGGGCCACCTGGTATTTCGTGGACGAATTTCACCTGCTCTTGAAGGAGGAACAGACGGCAGCGTACAGCGCCGAGATTTGGAAGCGTTTTAGAAAGTGGGGCGGCGTCCCGACCGGGGCGACACAGAACCCCAAAGACCTGCTTTCCTCGCCGGAGATCGAAAACATTCTGGAAAACAGCGATTTCATCTACCTGCTGAACTTGTCTGCTGGCGACCGCAAGCTGATGACGGAGCGGCTGAACATTTCCGCCGAGCAGCTTGCCTATGTGACCAACGCGGACCCCGGCAGCGGTCTTCTGTTCTTCCAGAATGTGATCCTTCCGTTCCGGGACGAGTTCCCGAAGGATACAGAGCTGTATAAACTTCTCACGACCAAGCCCAGCGAGGTCGCCCACGACGGGGAAAGCAGATAAGGAAAGGATGGGACAAGATATGAAATATGTGATCGACAGCAAAACCTACGAAAAGCATATCCGTGACGAGGTGCATCTTTACGGTCTGCTGCATCAGCTCGCATTCCTCGCCGGGAAGGTGAAGGACGAGGAGGACATGGCAAATCTGGTCGAGACGTCAAAGCACTACGGCGAGATCGCGGAGAAAAAGTTTGACGACTGGCTCATTCCCGGACGCTACCTGGCGTTCGGGGACCGGGATGATCTTGCCGAACTGAAGGCGGCGGAGCTTACGCCGCTGACTGCCGTACTGAAAGAGCATGATGCAAAAATCAGAGAAAAGCAGCGTGCAGCTTCCAGCAATGATCCCGCCTACATCATTTCCGGCAGCGCCTTCCGTATGCTGGTGGGCGATCTCTTTGACCTGCTGGCACAGTACGGATATCTCCGTAATCGTGTTCTGGATGTAAAAACGGAGCGGCAGCTTGCGCGGCTGCAAAAGAACCTCTCCGGCGACCACCCGGCGATCCGCAGGATGTACTGCAGGTGGGGCTTTGCGGAGGATCAGGGCGTCACCTGCTATGACATTCTGGAGGCAAAGCTGCGGCGCGCGCATCTGACGCCCTATGACCCGGACGGCAGCGAGGCCGACTATGACTGAACTGACCCTAGTTACACAATGCCATGGTAAAAAGAGCCGCAAAAAACAGTAAATAAGGCAATTTCAGTATAATACGCTTAGTCACAATAAATATTTCTTCTACCTTATCGGGAATATGTATGCTATAATGTTGGCGTTCATAGTGAGGAGGTATGTATATTGAAGAAATATGTAGGATACATGGTTGCTTTTGTCTTTGGAACATATCTGTGGTTTGTACTTCTTCCGATGTGGTTTAATTACTCATTTCCAACAGGAGGATGGGACTGGTTGGGGTTTGTCGGTGTGGTTGGAGGCTTGTTTTTATCTGTGTGGTGTTTGAAAAAGCAGCAAGAGTTAAGTGTTGTTCCTTGTTTGGATGTTGACGCATATTCAACACTTGACAACAACGCCCAGAATAAAGTATTCCGAATATTTAATGACACAGATGGCCGAATCTACAATGACGGATATATTATTCTTAGAACACCAGGAAAAACGGAGCCAGATGGATTTAGGAAGAGTGCTAATATCAAGGTAACAAACAAGGGATTATCAACAGCATTTCAGGTATGTGTGTACCTTTACGATCTAAAAAGTGTTAAGGGGCTGGCATCTCTTGATGAAATAGCTACAACGCCCATTGATGATTTTTACGATAAGATTGATTATAAGGGCTATACATACTATGAGGAAACCGGTGTCGATGCCGAACCTGTAAAAAATGAAAGTGGCTGGCTTATATCTCCGCAGTACAATTTGTGTGCGAACGCTGGGGAGTTCAACCTCGTTTTTGATTTTTCCAAGGTAACTCAGAAATATCATTCTATTTTGAAATTTGAGTTTGAGGACATTTATCAGAAAAAGTACCATCAATTCTTGTACTTGTATTTCGATAAAGAAGAATGTGCTGCATTACCAATTTCAAAGTTATATTCACGATGAAGAAAACCTCGCTTCAACCGAAGCGAGGTTTTTCTATGCCCAAAA
Organism: Clostridiales bacterium; assembly: GCA_025757645.1. NCBI lineage: Bacteria > Bacillati > Bacillota > Clostridia > Eubacteriales > Clostridiales bacterium. The sequence goes on along the minus strand of CP107216.1, from coordinate 2,101,005 downwards.
TCAGGAGGTGAATACAAAATAGCAAATCAGCTGACCCATGTAAGCCTGTTTTCCGGCATCGGTGGGCTTGATCTGGCGGCGGAGGCGGCGGGTTTCCGCACCGTCTGTCAATGCGAGTGGGCAGACTATCCCTATTCCGTTCTGGAAAAGCACTGGCCGGATGTGCCGAGATTCCGGGATATTACTACTTTTACGAAGGAGGCGTTTTTTGAAAAAACAGGACTTGAAACAGTTACCGTCATCTCAGGCGGCTTTCCCTGTCAGCCCTTCTCCACCGCAGGGCAGCGAAGGGGCTTTGCGGATGAACGCTACCTGTGGCCGGAAATGTGCCGCGTTATTACCGAGCTGCGGCCCCGTTGGGTGCTTGGGGAAAATGTTGCTGGCTTCATCAATATGGGGCTCGACAAAACGATCTTTGACCTGGCAAAAGCGGGATACGCTGTTCTCCCATTCGTATTTCCGGCTTGCGGCGTCGGCGCATGGCATGAGCGCCAGCGAACTTTTATCGTCGCGGCTGATGTTTCCCACACCCCTTGCCTCCGACAAGAACACCTGCAGGGACGCGGCCAACCTGGATGTGTACCTCTCCGACAACGGAATATTCCGCAAGGTGAACAAGAACGGCGCGATCTGGAGCCTCAGCCTGTCGGCGGCGGTATTCTATCTGACCCCGGCAGCATCGGAGGGCTACCGCTCCACGCTGAAACCGGCGGCGTTTCGCAACAGCGCTCCGTCTGCCAACCTGTCATCCCAGGTGATCCGGCAGGAGCGGCCGATATCCGAGACGGCGGCGCTGAACCCGGATTGGGTGGAATGGCTCATGGGCTTCCCCCGGAAATGGACGGACGTATCCTCTGGGCCGCTGAGCCGGAGGGAGTCCCCCGTATCACCGAGAACACCGCAGACCGCGCCCTACGGCTGAAAACCCTGGGCAACGCGGTCTGCCCGCCACAGGCATACCCCATTTTCAAATATATCTCTATGATCGAGACGGGCGAGTGCGTGAGCATTTGCCCCTACGGAAAGGCAGGTGGTGACGCATGAAGGAATGGAAGGCCGCCGAGAAGGAGGCGCAGAAGATGACCCGCGACGGAGCCATTTCCGTCAACATGGTCACAGGCGAGGCGAGCCATGTTTCAGACCGTGCGCCGGAGCAGGACTATTCCCCCTCCGGCGATTCCACGGCGTTTGTTCACAGCGCGGCGGAGCGATTAGATGATCGGCGTATCCACAAAAGCGAAAAGAAAAAGCGCCGGAAACGACGCAGGTCCTACCGGGAGGGTACGGCGGCCAGCGATTGCCCATCCTCCCGTTTGCAGTTTACAGACGAGGAACGCGCTGCGCCGGAGCTGCAAAAGGCGATCCGCAAGTCCGACAAGGCGGCGGATAAGCTGGACGCGGCAAGAGCCGCCATTCCCGAAAAGCAGCCCTCATTTCATCAGCCGGTAAATCCGCTGGCACGGCCGCTGCAGGAGATCGGCCACGCCGCCCATGCGAAGGTGCATGAGGTGGAGCAGGAAAATGTCGGCGTGGAGGCGGGACACCTGACGGAGCGCGGCATGGAAAAGGCTGTCCGCTACGGAAACCGCAAGCTCCATAACTGGCAGGCGGACCGCAAGCTGAAACCCTGGCGGGAGGTATCCCACGCGGAGCAGGCGGCGGTTCAGGCCAACGCGGATGCGCTGTACCAAAAGGCTTTGCGGGAGAATCCGCAGCTTGCAGACAGCAATCCCATCTCCCGGATGTGGCAGAAAAAGAAGCTGCAAAAGCAGTATGCCGCCGCATACCGGGCGGCGCTTCGTGCTGGGGACGCAGCGGCAGCGGCGCAGGTAGCATCGAAGGGCGCGAAGAAAAGCGCGGACGCGGCAAAGAAGGCTGGAGAGTTCGTTTCTAAACACAAAAAGGCATTTCTGCTTGTGGGCGGGATCGGTCTGCTGCTGGTCATGCTGCTGGGGCTGCTGCAATCCTGTTCCTCTATCTTCGGCGGAGGTGTGTCCAACATTGTTGCGTCCTCCTATCTCTCCGAGGATTCTGACCTGCTGGCGGCAGAGGCCGCCTACTGCGCGATGGAGGATGAATTGCGGGAATATCTGGACACCTATGAGCAGACCCACGACTATGACGAGTACCATTTTACTCTGGACGAGATCAAGCACGATCCCTATGTGCTGCTGTCCATTCTGTCGGCGCTCCATGAGGGCCAGTTCACCATTGACCAGGTACAGGATGATCTTCAAATGCTGTTCGACAAGCAATATATTCTTACCGAGACGGTCACCACGGAAACCCGCTACCGCACGGAGACGAGAACGGACAGCGAGGGCAACGAGTATGAGGTAGAAGTCCCATACACCTGGTATATCTGCACCGTAGAGCTTGAAAACTTCGATTTGAGCCATGTTCCCGTTTACATCATGGATCAGGAAACGCTTTCCATGTACGCCGTGTATATGTCCACGCTGGGAAACCGCTCTGACCTGTTCCCATCCTCCGGGTATGTGGGTAAGTACATCACAAACCCGCCGGAGGACTATGAAATCCCTGCGGAATACCTGTCTGATGAACGCTTTGCGGCGCTTATTACAGAGGCGGAAAAGTACCTGGGATATCCCTACGTCTGGGGCGGCAGCAGCCCTTCCACCTCGTTTGATTGCAGCGGCTTTGTCAGCTATGTTCTGACCAACAGCGGTCTATGCAATACCGGGCGGCTGGGCGCCCAGGGCCTATACAATATTTCCACGCGGGTATCCGATCCGCAGCCGGGCGACCTGGTGTTTTTCGTTGGGACCTATGATACCGCAGGCATCTCCCATGTCGGCTTCTATGTGGGACTGGATGAGGCGGGTAACCCCATGTTTCTGCATTGCGGCGACCCGATCCAGTACGCAAGGCTCAATACAAGCTACTGGCAACAGCACTTTTACGCCTACGGCAGACCGCCGTATGATTGATGGAGGTGAGCATATCAATATTGTTTCCTATGGCGGCGGTGCGAACAGCACCGCCCTTCTTGTTGGGCTGCACCAGCACCGTATCCCCGTTGACCTGATCCTGTTTGCAGATACGGGCGGCGAGCATCCCCATACCTACGCCTATCTGGATATCATGGATCGCTGGTTGAAGGATCACGGTATGCCGGAGATCACACGGGTCTATAAGACCACGAAGGACGGCAGGAGGCTGACCTTGGAGGATGAATGTCTGAAAAGCGGCACGCTGCCCTCTATCGCCTACGGCTTCAAGCGGTGTTCTCTGAAACACAAGATCGGGCCGCAGGAAAAGTTCTGCAACAACTATCCTCCATGCCGCAAGGTCTGGGTCAGCGGGAAAAAGGTGGTCAAGTTCATCGGCTATGACGCTGGCGAGCACTACCGCAGCGATAAGGTCCTTCTGCGTGATCTGGCAGACCCGAAGTACAGCAAATGGTATCCCCTGATGGAATGGGGCTGGGACCGGGAGGCGTGTATCCGGGCAATCGAGGCGGCTGGCCTGCCGCAGCCGGGAAAGTCCTCCTGTTTTTTCTGCCCCAGCATGCGGGCGGAGGAGATCATCGATCTGCGGGAGCATTACCCGGATTTGTTCCGGCGTGCGCTGGCATTGGAGGATAACGCACGGGCCAACCTGAAAACCGTTCAGGGGCTTGGACGCAACTATTCATGGAGAGAACGATTTGGAAAGGAGTTTATTTGACTATGGCAACTACTGAGAAGATCCGTCGTGATATTGAGAAGGTCCGGGAGAAGATCACGGAGCAGCAGAAACGCCTTCGTGCGCTGGAGGCGCAGCTTGCGGAGGAAGAAAATCTGGAGATCGTCCGTATGGTAAAGGCTGTCCACATGGACAACAAGGAACTGACCGCCTTCCTGCGTGCCTACGCCAGCGGCATGATCTCCCTGCCGGAAGGAATGATGGAAATGGAGGCCGCCGCTGATTCCGACATGATGGAGGGCACCGACGATGAAGAATAAGCACACGATCCGCACACTTGCGGTGCTGCTGGCCGTTATGCTCTGCATGACGGCCTTTTCCACGGTCGCTTTTGCAAGCAGCGAGGATACAGTGCCTACCTCTGAGGCACAGACGGAACCGACTGACAGCGCGGATATCACCGGGGACGATCTTTCCGAACTAATCTCCACGCTGTTTGGCTCTGTGCTGGGCGGCGCAGAGAAATCCGGTAAGACCGGCACCGTCACCACCAATGGTGGCAAGCTGAATGTCCGCACGGGCGCTGGGCTGGATAACTACGCTTTCGCGCAGCTCCCGAACGGAACGGTGGTAGAGGTCGTGGGCACGGATGGCGACTGGTATATGGTCCGGCTGCCGGAAAAGATCGGCTACGTCTATTCCGGCTATATGACGCTCAGCGATACGGGCGGCGAGGCTGACGGCGGCCTATCTCTGTCCATTGATCCCGACAAATTGAGCGAGCTGTTTGAGCAGCTTATGGGCGGCAGCGGCGATGCCGCCCTGACGCCGGACGGGAACCTTTCGCTGATCGACGATATCGGCAGCAGTACCCGGAGCGGCAAGCAGTTTATCACTGTGGAAACGAGAAACGGCAACGTGTTCTATCTCATTATTGACCGTGACGACGAGGGCGAGGAAACCGTGCATTTTCTGAACCAGGTGGACGAAGCCGACCTTCTGACGCTCATGGGCGACGATGCGCCTGCGGCGGAGGTACCCGCCGTCTGCAATTGCAAGGAAAAGTGTGCGGCTGGCGCGGTAAATACGAATTGCCCTGTCTGCAAGAATAACCTCTCCGAGTGCAGCGGCAAGGAGGTAGTGGCAGAGCCGGAGCCTGAAGCAGAGCAGCCGGAGAAAAAGAGCAGCGGCGGTCTGCTGGTCATTGTCCTGCTGCTGGCGCTGGCAGGCGGTGGGGCCTTCGCTTATGTGAAATTCATCAAGCCGAAGCAGGGCATGAAGGTCAGCGCCGATCCCGACGATTACGATTTTGAGGATGAAGAAATGGTCAATGAGGACGATATAGTTTAAAGTTAAAAATAGTTGGCACCACAAAATATATGGTGCCAACTATTTATTCGCAATCGGAGCTATTCATAACCCCTTTATTGTCCAAACTACCATATTCCTTCCAATAAGGATATCGTTTTATAAGAAAATTCTTTCGCTCATCAGAACAATGGTTCATTTTCGTAATTGCATAATCAAAACCGTTTACTACAGATAAATTATCCGCTGTCATGGGTGAGTACCTGAAGGTTGGGGGGATTGTTTTTACCGTATACTGACCGTGAGATAAAGAAGTACATAACAAATCTTGTCCTTTGGGGTCAGGCTGTAGTCTATCAAATGACGCAAGCATTACATTAGGTGGAACAAGCTGCGCCCGTTTTCCAAGTAAGATTGAATTATTTTCATACTCAGCTCGTCTACCATAAATCAACCCATATTGCGGGGCGAATTTCTTCTTTTTCATCCATTCAGGAATGTCAAAGCAACGGTAAAACTGCAGAATGTTTTCAGGTATGCTTAATAACGACATCCATTCTTGCAGTTGCCCAAGTGCTTGCGTAAAATCTGAGGACTGTATCGCTGCATTTGTAAACGTCCGCTTGTTTGGCTTCTCTATTTCAATCAAAACAGGGGTAAATGATAAACTATCTTGTGCGAGCCAGATAAAATCTGGAACGCGATTGAAAATACCCCCATCAAGTTTTGGCTGGGTAATCAGAGATTGCGTATACGGGTAGTGTCCAGAACTGCCAAAGAGTTCAAAAGCACCTGGGACAAAAGAGGGGTTTTCCTCAAAAAAATGTTGAAATGCAGTTTCGTCATCTGATGCTGTTTCAAGAAGATTCCGATATTCTTTGAGACTTATCTTAGAATAGTCATCCCAGGACGTATGCGCTGGTGCATTGGGGACTATTTCATACTTCCGTTCAAACATAATAACGCCTCCGTTCTCTGATATCCACAATTATACTGCACAACAATGATAAATCAACATTTCTATCACAATTTGGGAGGTAGTCTTTTGAAACTGATTATCGCAGAAAAACCGAGTGTGGCAAAATCTATCGCGTCGGCCCTGGGTGCTTCATCCAGGGCCGATGGCTTTTATGAGGGCAGCGGCCTTCTTGTATCCTGGTGCGTTGGGCACCTGGTATCCCCGATGGATGCGGGCGGCTATGACGAGCGTTTCAAGAAATGGCGCTATGACGATCTTCCCATTCTGCCGGAGCCGTTCCGTTATGTGCTTGCACCGGGCAAGGAGGACGCCTTTGAAAATCTACGCGCCCTAATGAACCGACCCGACGTGGATACCATCGTCAATGCCTGTGACGCCGGGCGTGAAGGTGAGCTGATCTTCCGGCTGGTGTATGAAATGACCGGCTGCCGCAAGCCGGTCCTCCGGCTTTGGATCTCGTCCATGGAGGACAGCGCCATCCGGGAGGGCTTTTCTGGTCTGCGCCCCGGCGCCGATTATGAAGCATTGTATCAATCAGCCCTGTGCCGCCAGAAAGCGGATTGGCTGGTGGGGATCAATGCCACGCGCCTTTTCTCCGTCCTCTATCACCGCACCCTGAATGTAGGCCGTGTGCAAACACCCACGCTGGCAATGCTGGCGGAGCGTGACGCAAAGATCACGCTGTTTCACAAGGGAAAATATCATTTGCTGCGCCTGACGCTGGATGGAGCCGAGGCGGTGTCGGAGAAGTTCACCGATCCGTCAGCGGCGGAACAGGCAGCGGCCATGTGCAAGGGTGCGGCCGTCACCTGTACCTCTGTTACGAAGGAGCAGAAGAAAGAACAGCCGCCAAAGCTCTATGATCTTACCACTTTGCAGCGTGAGGCAAACCGCCTGTTCGGATACACGGCGAAGCAGACCCTTGACTACGCGCAAAGCCTCTACGAAAAGAAGCTGCTGACCTATCCCCGTACTGACAGCAGATACCTTACCTCCGATATGGCGGAAACGGCCTCCTGTGTGATCCACCTGGCGGCAAAGCTGCCGCCCTTTGACTGCTGCTCCAACTTCTTCCCGCTGGTGGAGGCCATGATCTCCGACAAGGAGGTATCCGACCACCACGCTATCATTCCCACAATGGAAATTGAAAAAGCGGATATCAAGGCTCTGCCTCTGGGCGAGCGCAATTTGTTCCTCCTTGTCTGCTGCAAGCTGCTGTGTGCATCGGCGGAGCCGTATGTGTATGAGACGGTCACGGCAACTTTTGACTGCGGCGAACACGCCTTCACCGCAAAGGGCAAGCGCATCCTCTCCGAAGGCTGGCGGGAGATCGACCGCATTTTCCGTACCTCCCTAAAAGAAAAGCCTGCGGATGGGGACGGCGATACGCTCCCGGACTTCACCAAAGGGCAGACTTTTGGCGGTGCGGAGGTTGCTGTTACCGAGCATTTTACCCAGCCGCCGAAGCCCTACTCCGAAGATACCCTCCTGTCCGCTATGGAGAACGCAGGCAAGGATGATATTCCCGATGAGGCGGAGCGAAAAGGTCTTGGCACGCCTGCGACCAGGGCGGCTGTCATCGAAAAGCTGGTGGCTGCCGGATTTGTGGAGCGCAAGGGCAAGAGTCTGATCCCCACGAAAGCCGGTATCAACCTTGTCACGGTCCTGCCGGAGCCGCTGACCTCTCCCATGCTGACAGCGGAATGGGAACAGAAATTGACGGAGATCGCAAAGGGCGGCGCTGACCCGGATACCTTTATGGACGGTATCCGCACGATGGTCCAGGAGATCGTGTCCACCTATTCCTGTATTTCCGAGGATGGCAAAAAGCTGTTTGCCCCGGAGAAGGAAGTGATCGGTACCTGCCCCCGCTGCGGCCAGCCGGTTTATGAGGGCAAGAAGAACTTTGCGTGTTCGGATCGGTCCTGCGGTTTCGTGCTCTGGAAAAATGACCGCTTCTGGACGAGCCGCAAGAAAGAGCTGACAAAGAAGATGGCAGCGGACCTTCTGAAAAAGGGACGTACCAATGTCAAGGGAATGTGGTCTGAAAAGAAACAGGCTGCTTATGACGCTGCGGTGATCCTGGATGACACGGGTGGCAAATACATCAACTTCAAACTGGAATTTCCGAAAAGAAAGGAAGGTGTCAATGGCAGAAAATAAGACTTTGGAACATTTACCCGAAGTGAGGGCGGCGGTGGCTGTCCTCTCCCCGGAGGACCGAAAACTGCTGGCGGCAGTGCAGGCATCGCCCTTCAAGCTGACAGCGCCGGAGCAGTTCAAGGAGTTTGCGGCCAACATCGACTATTTCGTATTTGAGCCCAATATCCACGATCTGAACGATCTGGGGTGGCGGTATCTGGCACAGCACATGGATATGCTGCTGCCCCCGGAACTTCTGAAAGCAATCGACCCTGTTCCTTTTGGCAAGTACGCCATGCAGGAGGAACAGGGCCATTTTACGGAACACGGATATATTTCTCTTTCCGGCGACGAGTGGGTGCATGAACGCCCTGCGGAGCCGGAGAAAAAGCCCTCCATCCGGGAACGGCTGGAACAGGGCAAGAAGGAATGTGCAGAGAAAAACAAGGTGCAGCCCCATAAGGAAAAATCTGCGCCGGAACTGTAAGGAGGTGCTGATATGCCATATTACGATCACAACAAGGATTATCCCTTTGCCGCCTTTATCACCAATCTTGGGAAATATAACGAGGGCGAGCTTGTGGGCGAGTGGGTGAAGTTTCCCACCACCGCCGAGGAATTGAAGGAAGTGTTTAAGCGGATCGGAATCGGCCAGAAAGATGACTTCGGCCAGCCCTACGAGGAATGGTTCATCACGGACTATGATTGCTATGTGGATGGTCTTTACAGCAAGCTGGGCGAATACGAAAATCTGGACGAGCTGAATTATCTGGCGTCGAAGCTGGATGAAATGAGCGAAAGCGAATACGCACAGTTTCAGGCCGGTATGGAAATGGGCGACCATTGCGGCAGCCTGCAGGAGATCATCAACCTCACCGAGAATCTGGATTGCTATGAGGTCTATCCCGATATCCATGACTATGACGATCTGGGCCGCTATTACATTGAGGAACTGGAGGTCATGCAGGTGCCGGAGCACCTGCAAAACTACATAGATTATGAGGCCTACGGCCGGGACGTGGTGATAGATGAAAACGGCACCTTCACGGATCAGGGCTATGTTCGTGATACGGGCGACAGCTTCCATGAGTATTATGACGGCGAGCGCGGCAGTATCCCCGACGAGTACCGGGTGATGACCTTTCAGGACGATCTTCCCGAAGAAGAAAAATCTGAATGGGCTATGGATATCGCCTTTGACATGGACGAGTTTTTCCGTCAGAACGATCCGCAGTATGCGGCGGAGCACCCGGAGGCGCATGCTGCAAAGGAGAAACTTTACGAAAACCTGATGGCAGGGCGCATTTCCGCTCTGGATGAAAAGCTGGCGGCGCTGGGGCAAACGCAGGAGGACTATCTTCCTTCGGAGATCGAAAAATTCAAGGACGCCACGGGCTATGAGGAATTTCTTGATTTTGATCCGGCGGAGGTCAAGGCCGCTTTGGATGACCCGGAGAAGTCCCATGCGGATGAAATGCTGGCCTTTGCGGAAAAGGCAGAACGGGAGTATGCAGCGGAGGCGGCCGCCTATGTGCAGACGCCCGCCGACATTGCGGAGCAGGCGCAGGCCGTTCCGAGAGATACCTTTTCCATCTACCAACTGAAAAGCGGCAATGAAACATTGGATTACCGCTTTGAGCCGTTGGATGCCATCCGCAACAATGGCCTTTCTGTAAAGCCGGAGAACTATGAACTGGTCTACACCGCCCCGCTGACAGAGCAGGACAGTTTGGAAAGCATCTATACCCGATTTAATATCAACCACCCGGCAGACTTCAAGGGGCACTCCCTGTCCGTATCCGATATTGTGGTGCTGCATCAGGACGGGGAGAACACCGCGCATTACTGTGACCGCTTTGGCTTCTCCCAGGTGCCGGAATTTTTGCAGCCGGAACGGGCAGCGGAGGTCACGATCCCCACGCCGGATCAGATGGCGACGCAGGAGCGGATCAGCACACCCAGAGGCAGCTTTTGTGTGACCAATATGACGCGGGAACAAATGGAGGCGGCGGGATATGGGGTTCACCATCAGTCTGACGATGGGAAATATCTCATCATGGGCAACGGCACACGGGCTTTTGCTGTCCTCGCGCAGCAGCCGGAACAGGACAATCCCCTCCGCACGGCGGAAATGACGCTGGAAGATGACTACGGGATGATCGATGGCGTTATCAACAACGGCAGACGCGGCGAAGAATTGGAAAAAGCCCAGGAGTACGCAGATCGGACAACGCCGGAGAAGCCTTCCATCCGTGAGCGGTTAGAGGATGCCAAACGGGAGTGTGCTGAGCACAAGCCCCCGGAGGGCAAGAAGCCCGGCCGTGATGTGCCGGAGCATGACTGCCTATGAGCCGAAGCAAGAAGTGGCGGCTGGAATGGGCGTTCTTCCTGGGCGAGAACGGCAGGCGGCAGTATAACCATATTTGTAAAAAATGTGTTCACGGCTGCAAGCAGAGTTTTAGGGCGTGTCTGGTCGCTTGTCCGCATTACAATTCCAAACGGTCTAAAATATGTGAAGATAGGGGTGGAAAAACCGCAAAATAATTCCCTGTATCCGTATTTTCAAAGGGAGCCTTTATGATTTCTCATGTGTCGGTCTGTTTGCTGGTACATGAAGAAAAAGGCTTGATTTCAAACACTTTCTGACACATAAAACGGGAGTACAGCTTTTCGGTTCATCCGATTGGCTGTACTCCCGCTTTTTTCTTTTTGCAAAATGAAGATATTTGTAAATTGGAAAAATAACTGCTATAATTATAAAATATAAGGATATGGTTGTTTGCGTCAGGATTAGAGAAAAATGTTTGCTATGAGAGGAATCGCTTTATGGAAAAAGCAGATAATGAGATGTATGCCTTGGTAGACGAGGAATTTCTGGCGAAATTCTCCAATCAACATTTGAACTATATGAAGAAACTTTACTACTCATTCTATGCTGGCTATTGCAAAAGAATCAAACGAAAGCCATTAACTTCTGAGGATTTTTTTAAGAATATGCACCTCAGAAGATTTCAACTATACCAACTTTGTTGCCCTTATTGTGGGACAGTTTCCTTATGCATTCACGATAAGAAAGAATCTAAGACTGCTGGATATAATTTTTGCCATTCTTGTGGCCGAACATCTACGCTAAAAAATATACAAAAGCATCTGGCTCGCTTTGTTCGTATTAAACGAATGAATCGTATTAGTATTCAGGCAGTTGCGGAACATCGACCTGAAACAGAGAAGTGGCTATTGGCGTATGACTGCTATCAAATCGAAATAATTGAACTGGCATCTATTATCGAGGTTCTATTTAGGGATTATTTTGAGGCCTTACTCTTCATAAGTTGTGAATCTAAAAAAGATAGCTTCTTGGAAAAAATTGTTCGCAAGTATACTGGGAACGACTTTATGAATATTGAAAAAACAAATGATATCTACAAAAAGGCATTTGGAATTGAAATACGAAAGAATTTGAACGCTGAAACTTGGGATGATTTACTGGATATTGTGAACCTTCGGAACATGATAGTACATAATAACGGACAAGTAGACAAGCGCTTTGAGTCCACATCTACGTTCAGAAGATGGAAAGATCGAGTAGACATCCCGCTCATTAAAATAGAAGATGAAGATATTGCTAAACTGCTTTCAAGTGTTATTGATGCTGTTACAATCATTTCAAATCTATATCTAAAAGAATACTATCAAAGACGAAACCGAGTGATAGCAAACTACTACTTTAACAAAGAAAATGCATATGATTTTTTTGCGGACACGGAATGATTAAGAAACCGGAGGGTATTATCCCTCCGGTTTGTGTTTTAAGTGTAGTCATCCAACTATCAATCTCCACACCGTCAGCGGCACATACCACACCGCCACGATCAGCCGCCAGACCAGAACGAAACCGCCGATGATCCCGGCCAGAATAAAGTTCAGCGCGAACAAGGCAATCCCACTGCCCAGGGAGCCGCCGCCTGGTATGATCCAGAGGCGCAGCCGCCAGATGCCGAACGGCAGCCCGCAGAGTATCCATAACCATAGGTAGTCCAGCTCACCGGTTTTCACGCAAGCGGACCGGAAGATGCAGTACAGCAGCGCGGCGGCCGCCACGGGCAGGATCGTCTTGCAAAAGAAATCCTTTATTGCTTCGCCTCTCGTCATAGGCTCGCCTCCTTTGATATGTCTATATCGTTATTATATTTGATGTTCTGACAAAAGCCCAGAATAAAACGCAGAAAACGGATTTATTCCAGCTCCACATTCTTTTTCCGCTCCTGCTCCGGCTGCGGCGGGGAAAGAAAATCCTCCACATTCTGACGCATGGCAGCATAGTCCTGTTCTTTCCGCTGGGCTTTCTGCAATTCAGCTTTTAGAATGGCTTTTCTTGCGTTGAGCTCGTCTATTTCGGCCTGCATCCGCTCTGTGGCAGGCAGCGGAACCGCACCCAGCCGCTTACACTCCCTGGCGGCGGCTTCAAAAAGGATGATCTCGCTCTCATGCCCTCGCAGAAACTTTTCCTTATCCCTGGACGCCTTATAGCGGTCATAGATTGGCTTGAGCTGGCGGTAGGCGGCGACGTGCTTCATCTTCAAGGCCAGCTCGTCGATTTTCGCCCCGGTATCCCGAAGGTCCGCTTTCAGCCGGGCAGCGGAGGCGGATGCCACCTCGCACCGATCCAACAATTCTTCATAACTGCCGATACCATGCTCCGTCAAAAAGTTGGAGGTATCCGCGATCCGTTTCAGATTTTCGATGGTCGCCCAGCGGCGATAGCCTGCACTCTGCTGCGCCTTGATGTTGTTCTGGATATCAATGAGCAGACTGATCTTTCCATTCTGCTGTTTCGGTTGGCGGGAAGGTCTGGCGCGTCCGGCAATCCGGGCGGCAAGGGCTTCTTCGGTGTAGTCCATCCCCAAGGTTTTCAGACGGGTAAACCGTTCCTGATCCGGCGCTCTGGCGGAGATATATTTGCCACGCTTGATCTCATAGCCTTCTCTCTGCAGGCGGCGAAGCAGTTCTTCCAGGTTGGAACAGGCTGGCAGGAGCCGGTCAATAGCAGCTTTCAGCTTCGCCTTATAACTGGTGCCGTTTTGCGTGGTCTGATGTTCAATATAGCTTTTGCCCTTGTCCTGTCCGGGGATGATGACGGACAGACCGTGTTCTTTGCAAAGCCTGTCCGAAGTGCGGCGGATGAAGTGATAGCTCCGCTTATTGGAGTGATAGTGCTTGTGATCCTGAAAGCTGACCGCATTGAAAATCAAGTGGTTATGAACATGATCTTTGTCTATGTGGGTGGTAAGTACAAATTCATACTTGCCGCCCAAGATTTCTTTTGCAAGTTCCATGCCTATTTCATGGGCCTGTTCCGGCGTAACCTCCCCAGGCTGAAAGGCTTGGATCAGGTGTCGGCCCAGGTTCGTTCCCTTGTCGATGGCATGGCGGCGGGTCCAGGCAAATTCGATATCCGCAGTTTCGACGGAGCAGCCATAGGCGGATACCAGGAGCTTCCCGTCTGTTTTCTCCGGGTTGCAGATATAGTCAATGGCTGCTTTCAGCGTTGACTTGATAGGATGTGTCTTTGTAACTGCCATATCTCGTCCAGCCTTTCCCGTATCTCGTCCATGTCGGCCTGATACGCAGGACCTCCGGCGTTGATCCGCTTGGCGATCTGATTGATGTTCCGGCCGATGGCGGAAAGCTCTTTGGTGAACGCCTTGATATCTGCGGTATCTGTATAGATGATATACCCGTCAATCGCCATCTTGCGGAGATAGGCACCGATCCGCTGGGTGGGGAGCTGAGCCATCTTCTGTTCAATCAAAGCCCGTTCCTCCGCCGTCACCGGGCAGCGAAGAACGATGGGCCGTTTCCTGTTCGCCATAGCGGATACCTCCGTTTCTCATAAGGGTTTGGGATATCCCAACAAGCAGTTTTCTCTTTTCGGGCAAGGGACCTGAAAAGAAGAAAAATCCGCAAGTGTGGCTACACTTGCTGTGCTTGCTGACTACTTCGTACCCCCGTATTCCTTCCGCTACCCATACTACAATCTGAATGGGGCCTTTTGGCCACATCTGCGGATTTTGCAAAAGAAAAACGCCATGAACTACCTGTTCATAGCGTTCCTTACACCGTATTCAATTTTCTCCCTCGCTGTCTGCTCTTGCATCCAGTAGCGCTTGCGCCGTTGCCGTAAGGATTTTGATTTCCGCATCCGTCAGCTCGTCCAACAGCGTTTCAAACTGCATACGCTCCGTAGACTTGCCCTCCATAGCTTCGCCATGAAGAATCTGATCCACGGAGATATGATACCGGGACATCAGCTCTAAGAATACCTGTACGCTGGGATGCTGTCCCTTATTCTCGATGTTGGCGAGATAGCGCGGCGAAATAAACAGCGCATCAGCTGCCTTATTCCGGGATTCTTTCTGCTTTGTGCGCCCGGCTTTGATTGCTGCGCCATACGGCTTGAAGTCGATTTTCGCAACAGGCCGCTTATCTTTCTTCGTTCTTTTAGGCATATCCATTCACCCTACTACATTCTACTGTTCACCTCGTTTTCAAGGATATGCCCTATTAGTTCATTGTGTTAGCTTAAATACTTCCTATTATTCACATTCGGTCTATTGCTATTATTCGTTTGACCGTATATAATATATCATGGTAGGTTTTGAACAGAAAGGACGGGTGCTTGTATGGAATATGTATCTTGTGCGGAAGTGGCGGCAAAATGGGGCATTTCCGAAAGACGGGTGCAGAAACTTTGCGAGGGTGAGCGCATACCCGGCGCGGTAAAGTTCAGCCGCATTTGGTTGATACCCAAAGACGCGGAAAAGCCTGTTGACGGGAGAAGAATAGACAGTAAGATAATTGATAAATAGTTGAAAAATGAGCACTACACTTAATTGTTAGGAGGTGTGTAAAGTGGGAGCAAAAATCTTAATCGCTGACGATGAAAGCGACATTGTTTCTATGCTCGGCAGCTTTTTTGAAAGCAAGGGCTTTCGTGTCCTGCCCGCTTTCAATGGTGCAGAAGCACTAAAGCAAGTGGAAAAACAACCGGATATTATTTTGCTTGACATCAATATGCCCGGAAAAGACGGGTTAGAAGTTTGCAAGCGTATCCGCGATCACATATCCTGCCCGATCCTTTTTCTGACTGCTCGAATCGAAGATACAGATAAGGTAAAAGGCTTTACTGTTGGCGGCGATGATTACATTGTGAAGCCCTTTTCACTTATGGAACTTGAAGCGCGGGTGCGCGCTCATCTGCGCCGGGAAGCACGACACAATTTTGAAGCACAAGTCAAGTTTTCCGGTGATTTGACGATTGACTATTCAGAACGTTGCTTGTTCTTTGGCGATAAGCGTGTCGGTCTTGCAAAAAAGGAATTTGATATTGTGGAACTGCTTTCTCAAAATCCAGGACAGATCTTTGATAAAGAACGGATATATGAGCGTATTTGGGATTATGACAGCGAGGGCGACAGCAGCGTTGTGGCAGAGCATATCCGCAGAATACGATCCAAAATCGCGGCATATACCGACCGCATATATATTGAAACGGTTTGGGGGTGTGGATACAAATGGGTCAAGTAAATTGCCGCAAGCACTATTTATCTCTCCGAAAAAGCCTTGTTCTCTATATAATTGCCTTTGTTGTACTCGCAGTCTTTCTATCCGTAACGACTTTTTCAATCTGTGGTAGTGCTGCCGAAGGTATCAGAGCATCTTATCCCCCGTCCGGCGAAAAATATTATTTGACAAATGAACAGGGGGAACAGTTGGGCGACGGCGCTTACATCGGGACAGTGCCCGTCCCGATGTCTAAAGAGGACGAGCGTACCATTGCGCTACTGGAGAAACTTCCCATTGTTGCAACTCCTATCTATTCTGCATTCTGTATTATCGCTGCTGCGCTGCTGTTTTACAGAAACAGGCTGAAAAAGCCGCTTGTGGAACTGCGGACTGCTTCTGAAAAAATAGCGAACAATGACTTGGACTTTTCAATCGACTATGATAACAACGATGAATTGGGGCAGCTTTGCGCGTCCTTTGAAATCATGCGGACAACCCTTGCGGACAATTTCTCTAAAATGTGGCGGCAAGTTGAAGAACGAAAAGCACTCAACGCCGCTTTTGCTCACGATTTGCGTACCCCTCTAACAGTACTAAAAGGCTATAATGAAATGCTGCAAGCCAGCGAAAATCCTCAAACACAAGAAACCGCCGCCATAATGGGCAAACATATCTCCCGTATGGAAAGCTATGTGAGCAGTATGAGCAATCTTAGGCGCATGGAAGATGCGCAGCCGGAGTACAAGTTGATAGACTTGCAGACAGTGGCATCTTCTTTGTATGACAGCGCAAAAATCGTATGTGCGAAAAACGGAAAAGAATTGATTTTACAAAATGACATGCCTGTTTCGCAGTTATCCCTTGATGGGGCCTTTGTTTCACAGGTCAGCAATAACCTGATCTCCAACGCGGTTCGGTATGCCCGGACTGCGGTGACAATCTCTTTTGCCTTGCGTGACAATGGTCTGCTGCTTTCCGTATCGGATGATGGAAAGGGGTTTGACAAAAACGGTCTGCAAAAAGCCACCAGTCCATATTACACAGAGGAAAGCAACCATTCCGAGCACTTTGGACTTGGGCTGTATATTTGCAAGCTGCTTTGTGAACACCACAACGGCTATTTGAAGATCGAAAATACTGCATCCGGGGCAAAGGTATCCGCCTACTTCAAATCTCCTGCCTTGTAGATAAAAAGTAGATATTTTCCCTCTATACTCTCCATGAAAACACATGGAGAGTATTTTTTTACTCCCTATGGAGAAAGGGGCTTTTTATGGAATTAAAAACGATCGGACTGACAAAAAAGTTCGGTTCCAAAACCGCCGTGGACAATTTGAATATTACCTTAACAAATGGCGTCTACGGCTTACTGGGTGCAAATGGCGCAGGGAAAACAACGCTTATGCGTCTGCTCTGCAATATCCAAAATCCTACTTCCGGGAAAATTCTGCTGAACGGGAAAAACATTGTGGGGCTGGGTGAACGCTATCGCAATCTTTTGGGCTACTTGCCCCAGCACTTCGGATATTACCCGGATTTTTCAGCGTTTGACTTTCTGCTCTATGTTTCTGCCCTAAAAGGATTGGACGAGAAGGCGGCGCGGAAGAAGTCAAAGGAGCTGCTGGAAGCAGTAGACTTATCGAGAGAAAGTAAGCACAAAATCAAAACCTTTTCCGGGGGCATGAAGCAGCGTTTGGGGATTGCACAGGCCATGCTCAATGACCCCCATATTTTGATTTTAGACGAGCCGACGGCGGGGCTTGACCCGAAAGAACGCGTCCGTTTCCGCAATTTGATCAGCGCCTTTTCCAAAGACCGCATTGTGATCCTGTCTACGCATATTGTTTCCGATGTGGAGTTTATTGCGGAGGAAATCATCATGATGAAATCCGGGCAAATCATTCACTTTGGAAATCCGCAGGAGATCACTTCTGAAATCGACGGCCAAGTGTGGGAATGTACGGTTCCGACTGCCTATGCGGAAAAATACGCGGCTGCCTACAACACAAGCAACTTGCGAAACACCAGCGAAAACCAGACAATTTTACGGATCATTGGAGATCGTCCGCCGATGGAAAATGCAGTAAGGGTGCAGCCTACTTTGGAAGATTTGTACCTGTTCTATTTCAAAGGGGGCTGTGAAGAATGAAAAAACTGATTCTTTTTGAACTGCGGAAAGTGTTTTCAAAGCGTTTGGCGCTCATCGCTCTAATTGGAATTATCCTGTTCTCTGCCTTGCTATCCTTTTCCACCTTTCAAAACAAATATGCGTTTGACCAAAATATCGGTAAAGGTACTGGCAAAACAGCAGTAGAAATCGACAAGGAAATTGCAGCGAAATATGAAGGAATCCTGACAGACAAAAAAGTGCAGCAAATGATGTCTGATTTTGCACCGACATCAGATTTACATGGATTGAGTGCAATCTATGTTTATCAAAACGCCATGCAATCGGCAGCCTTTTCACGGTTTTCTGATAAAGAGGGAAATTGGAACGGATTAAGTGTTTCTGATGTATTTGGCAATGAAGAAATCAAAATTGGCTATGTGGACGGTTGGCTTTCCACCAGCCGAAACATGGTGCGGGTTTTTGTCGCGCTTGCTCTTGCGGTTATCATCATGCTTGCTCCGATTTTCTCCGGCGAGTATGAAGGTGTTGATAATATCATATTGACAAGCAAGTACGGTAAAACCAAATGCGCTACTGCAAAGGTGGTTGCAGGTATTATCACCGCCATTCTCACTACCACGCTGATTGCAGCATTTAACCTGCTTCTTGCTTTTGTTTTTTATGGAACAGAAGGGTTGGATTGCAGTATTCTATTTGCCCCCAGTGACTATGTGGAAGCGTTTATCCCTTTTAATATCACCTGCGGTACGCTGCTCAAATATCAAATTCTGCTGGCATTTACCTGTACGCTTAGCGTTACGGGAATTACACTGTTCCTATCTGCAATCAGTAAAAATCAGATTGTAGCTTTGGTTGCGGCGATGGCAATTTTTCTTTTTCCCGTTTTGCTGCCGATCACCGAAGTAAATCCATTGTTCCGATTGGTTGGACTTCTTCCGATCTATCATGTACTAGCCATTTCGCTCCTGTCGGTGGAACAAATGAGTAACGGGATGCTGTATGCGATATGGGCAATCCCGGCAGCACTGCTCTTTTTGGGAGTTGGTGCAGGTATCTCTCGCCGTGTATTTGCAAAGCATCAAGTTTTATAAATCATTCGCACAGAGCCGCTAACAGCAGATTTGCGCGAAATAAAAAACGGCGGCTTTAATACGAAATCAAAGCCGCCGTTTTCTTTTCGAAAAATAAGAATACGGGGGGTGTGTTAAAGTCGCCCTTTTTTAAGGACACGGCGGTATCTGGGAGGTATTGCCGTGTCCTTTTTGCTTTTTCGCAACGTCCATGATCTGCACCAGTTAAAAAAAGCGTAACCCCTCCATCGGACTATTCCGGCTATGAGTATGAACACAGAAATCATGTAAATAGATTTTATAATTCTTCTGCGCCTATCTGCGTTTTGCAGACAGGCGCTTTTTGTCGTTATCGGGGATGTTTCTACTGTCCCCGCGCTCCGCCCTTTGCCTGATCCGGCCACCCACCCGATCAGGACGAAAGGAGCGCACAAATGAGCGACAGAAAAAATAATTTTGATTTTTCCCGGCAGAGCTGGCCAAAACAGCCTTCCGCAGAACGAGTAGTGGGCGAAAGGGGAAGAAAAGAACTGCCTCCCGGCACGAAGGGAGGTGAGAACATGAAACCTGATCGCCACGCCGAACACAAGCAGCACGCCTTTGACAGCTTTTGCAAAAAGGTCTTGAAGTGCGAGGCCTGCAATGGCTATCGAGAGATCAGCCGCAGGAAGAAGCACAGCATCCCTTTCAGCGAACTGCCGGAGGACGCAATGGAGCAGCTTGCGGCCTATGACCGTTATCCCTGGGAGTACAACACCTTCATTCTTGGCGGTGATGTGATCCTGATCGAAAACGATCTGCTGGCCGATGCGCTGAACGCCTTGCCTCAGGACAACCGGGATATCCTTCTGATGTACTGGTTCCTGGAAATGGCGGACCGTGAGATCGCGGAGCGTATGAACCTGGCCCGCAGGACGATCAACAACCGCAGGCTGAAATCCTATCGGCTGCTGAAAGAGCTGATGGGAGGTGATACGGATGCGTGACACCGCAGCTTCCCGGAATAATCTTCTTCCTTATCCGGTCATTACCGCCGCTGTCCAGGGCGACCCTGACGCGGTAAACCGTGTGATCGGCCACTACTCCGGCTACATAGCGGCGCTTTCCACAAGGACAAGCTATGATCCTCAGGGCTGTCCTCATTCTCAGGTGGACGATGATCTGCGCCGCAGACTGGAAACGAAGCTGATTATTGCGATTCTGGATTTTGACCTGACCTGATTCAGATGACCGCCGTGCGTTCCCCTTTCCGCATGGTGTGTTCCGTACCTTGACAAAGAAAGCCCGTTGGGAGGCCAGCGCCGCAGTATAAGGCAAACGGATACATTCCTGTTTGTGCCGAGCCATACGGTCGGTGCGCCATGACCTCCATGCGGAGAGAGCGAGAAACACCAGACCGCAAAGCAAGCGTGGCAGCTTGCGGGCGATGACACACGGGCAGGGTCAAAGATACTCGCGCATTGAACGCCCAAAAAGCATTGTGCGCCGCACCCATCAGCATGGGCCGGGGTTAGACTCCCGTGGAGCTGTGCCAGCAGCCGTCCGTTTTGCCTCTTTCATTGCTATCTTTATGCTTTATGAAAGGGGATTTTATCATGCAAGATAAAGCTACAAATCCCGGCAAGACCAGCAGACCAGAGAAAAATCCTCTGGATGCAAAAACGACCTATCACATTGGCAATCGGTCGTTCGTTGTTGAGCCGGTTTTCAAAGAAGAAAGCCCGGATACCCTGGGTAGCGTTCTCCTTCGCCTGATGAAGTCCGAGAGTGAAAAGCTGTAAATAGCTTTCAAACCCGGCTGACAGAGGCAGCAAATGGCGGTATAATGTGTTCGTACAAGTATATTTGCTATTCGACTGCCTTGACGGAAGGAGGACTTATGAAACAGTCGAATAACAAAAAATCCCGTGACGTGACCGCCTTTCTCTATGAAAGGCTTTCCCGTGACGATAATCTTGAAGGCGAAAGCTACAGCATCGGCAATCAAAAGAAACTGCTTGCCAAAGTCGCAAAGGAAAAGGGTTACACAAATCTGGTTCATTTTCTGGATGACGGCATTTCCGGCGTGACGATGGATCGCCCTGGTTTTGTAGAAATGATCTGCCAGTTGGAACAGGGAAAAGCCGCCGCCGTCTTTGTCAAAGACCTTTCCCGCCTGGGGCGAAACTACATTGAGGTCGGACGGCTGACGGAAGAATTTTTCCCGAACCATGATATCCGCTTGGTGGCCGTTTCGGATAACATCGACACGGCAGAGGGCGAAAATGAGCTTGCCCCGATCCGCAACCTGTTCAACGAGTGGTATGCCCGCGATATCAGCAAAAAGCGGCGCATCAGCAATAAGATCAAGGGCAATGCCGGTGAGCCGATGGGCCAGCCTCCCTATGGTTACATCAAGAACCCGAATGATCCGAAGCATTGGATCGTGGATGACGAGGCAGCCCAGGTTGTGCGCCGCGTTTACAGCATGACTTTGGAGGGGTTCGGAACAGAGCAGATTGCCGCCCAGCTTGAAAAGGACGATGTCCTGACCCCGCGGGCCTACTGGCTTACAAAGGGCATCAAACGCCCCGGCAAGGGCAAGCAGCAGCCGCCTACCAAGTGGAACAGCTCCACAATAACCAAAATTCTCTCCCTGCAGGAATACTGTGGTGACATTCTCAATTTCAAAACTTATTCCAAATCCTACAAGAATAAGAAGCGAATCGACAATGACCGCGAGAATTGGGTGGTGTTCCAGGATGTCCATGAGGCGATCATCGAGCGGGCTGTCTATGAGCAGGTGCAGCAGAAACGGGGCAAAATCCGCAAGCGCCGTACCAACAACGGAGAACACAATATGTTTTCCGGACTGCTGGTCTGCGCCGACTGCGGCAGCAACCTTCACTTTCACTTCAATCAGGGCAATCCGGAGATCAAGTATTTCAACTGCTCCAACTATAAGGGCAACCGCGGCACCTGTACCTCTACCCATTATGTCCGTGTGGACTTCCTGGAGGAAGTGGTGCTGGGAGAGATACGACGCTTAACGAAATTCGCCAGTCTCTATGAGGACGAATTTGTAAAAGCGGTGATTGGTCATTCCCAGCAGGCGGAACAGACAGACCGCAAGCTGAAGGAAAAAGAGCTGAAAACGCTCCTTGCCCGTGACGAAGAATTGGACGGTCTCTTTGAGCGCATCTATGAGGACAATGTTTCCGGCAAGCTCTCCGATGACCGCTTCGCAAAAATGTCCCGGCGGTATGAGGACGAGCAAAAGGAGCTGTCGGAGAAAATAAAAAAGCTCCGCTCCGAGATAGAGAAGCAGAGCAGCCGTTCCATGACAACGGATATGTTTATCGGTCTTGTTCGCAAGTACACCAGAGCGAGGAAACTGACGCCCCGGATGCTGAACGAACTGGTTGAGAAGATCGAAGTGTTTAATGCTGAGAAGATCGACGGCGTTTGGGAGCAGCGGCTTCGCATCCACTATAACTGCGTCGGAACGATCGAGATCCCAACGGTACTGCCCCTGCCGATCCCGGAAGTGTCCGTAAATACAAGAAAAGGCGTAGTCGTCAACTACGCCCCCTGTGAACTCGCTGTATAAAAAGCGAGTGTTCTTACAGCTTTTCAAATGCTGTAAGAACACTCGCCATGGTGCGCGAGGCGGGACTTGAACCCGCACGTCCGGAGTGGACACTAGAACCTGAATCTAGCGAGTCTGCCAATTCCACCACTCGCGCATAAGCTTTGTCGTTCAAAGCCTGTTTAATATAGCATTTCGCGTGCGGATTGTCAAGCGTATTTTCCGCAACTGCCAGAAAAAATCGCAACGTGTGTCGAAAACGTGAATTTTTTCCGCTCCGGGTGTTCAAATCCGGCGGTATCTGGTATACTATACCGATGAAAAAATGAGACCCGGCCATGCCGGGAACGGAGTTGTGATCAAAATGGATTTGAACCGTGCTGCCCTCAAAGCAGACGCCCGCCGGCGCGCCGCCGGCTACCGCCCGAGCCCGATCCTCGCGGCATTGATCGTCTTTGCCCTCGGGCTGCTCATCTCGACGCTCTCGTCGTACCTGATGGGCGGCGACCGCCTGACCACGGCGCTGACAAACGCCGCGCAGTTCGGCCCCGACGCGGTCGAGCAGGCATACATCAGCTTCTTTGAGCATTACAGTGTGTCCGGTGTTGCGGTCGTGCTCGTCGTCGCGCTGGAGATCATGAACTATATGGTCAGTGTCGGCTTTGTGATCTTTTCGCTGCACGTCAGCCGGGATGAAACGGCCGAGATCGGCAACCTCTTTGACGGGTTCGCCCTCTTCTTCCGCGTGTTGTGGCTGGCGATCCTGCAGGGGCTGTTCGTGTTTCTGTGGAGCTTGCTGCTGGTCGTACCGGGCATCATCGCGGCCTATCGCTACCGGCAGGCACTGTACCTGCTGCTCGACCACCCGGAGAAGTCCGCCTGGCAGTGCCTGCGCGAGAGCGCAGCGCTCATGCGCGGCCACAAGTGGGAGCTGTTTGTGCTGGATCTGAGCTTCCTCGGCTGGATGCTGCTGAGCGCCCTGTTCGCGCCCGTGTCCATCTGGCTCGACCCGTACCGCGCTATCACGAACGCAAATTATTATAACCGGCTCGTCGGCGCGCAGGGCGGCCCGCGCATTTACGAGGGCTCGTTCACCGACATCCCGAACGATCCGCAGTCCTGACGGCTTTATCCCGCCTTTCCCCCCGCCTGCCGTGTGCAGGCGGGGTGTCTTGCGTTGACAAGCCGTGGCTGTGCGGTATAATCTAAAGAGAAACCCGAGGAAAACGAGGTGCACAGATGCAGACGGAAAAGAGCGGCCGCCCGCAGGCGATGATCGCCATGAGCGGCGGCGTGGATTCGAGCGTGGCGGCATACCTGATGCAGCAGGCGGGTTACGACTGCATGGGCGTGACCATGAAGCTGTATGAAAACGAGGACGCCGGCGTGCCGCGCGGCCACACCTGCTGCACGCTCGACGATGTGGAGGATGCCCGCCGCGTGGCCTATGCGCTGGGCATGCCGTACTATGTCTTTAATTATAAGGATGCGTTTCGTGAGCAGGTCATGGCGCGCTTTGCCGCGGCCTATCAGCACGGGGCGACGCCGAACCCCTGCCTGGACTGCAACCGGTATCTGAAGTTCGGCCTGCTGGAGACACGCGCCCGCGCGCTCGGGTGCGACGTGCTGGCGACCGGGCACTATGCCCGCGTCGAGCAGCTGCCGGACGGGCGCTACACGCTCAAAAAGGCCGTGGACACGACGAAGGATCAGAGCTACGTGCTCGCTTGGCTCACGCAGGAGCAGCTCGCGCACACGCGCTTTCCGCTCGGCGGTCTGCACAAGACCGAGGCACGGGAGATCGCCGAGGCGCATGGCTTCTGCAACGCGCACAAGCACGACAGTCAGGACATCTGCTTTGTGCCGGACGGTGACTATGCCGCCGCGGTCGAGCGGCTGACCGGCGCGCACAGCGAGCCCGGCCGCTTCGTGGACACGCAGGGTAAGGTGCTTGGAACGCACCGCGGCATCATCCACTATACGATCGGCCAGCGCCGCGGGCTCGGCATCGCGGCCGAGATGCCGCTGTACGTCTGCGGCATCGATGTGCCGCGCAACGAGGTCGTGCTCGGCCGCAATGACGAACTCTTTTCGACCGAACTGGACGCGGGCGGCTGCAACTGGATTTCCGGCGACGTGCCGGACGTGCCGCTGCGCGTGACGGCCCGCATCCGCTACCGGCAGCCGGAGCAGCCGTGCACCGTCACGGCCACGGGGCCGGACACGGTGCACGTGTCGTTTGAGACCCCACAGCGCGCCATCACGCGCGGCCAAGCCGTCGTGTTCTACGACGGGGACACGGTGCTCGGCGGCGGCACGATCGACTGAACTGTGATTTTTGGAAGGGAGGCGCGGCCGTGTCCGTGACGCTCTATCTTGCGATCCCCTGTTATAACGAGGAGACGGTCCTGCCGGAGACGGCGCGCCGCCTGCGGGAGAAATTCACCGCCCTGCGCGCCGCCGGGACGATCGGCCCCATGAGCCGCATCTGCTTCATCGACGACGGCTCGAAGGACGCCACCTGGCAGCTCATTTCCGACCTGCATGCGCGCGATCCGGCCTTTTCCGGTATCCGCCTGTCGCGCAACCGCGGCCACCAGAACGCGCTGCTGTGCGGCCTGATGACGCTGCGGAATCGCGCCGACTGCGTCATTTCCATGGACGCCGATCTGCAGGACGACATTGATGCCATCGATGCCATGCTCACGGCCTTTCAGAACGGGAATGATATCGTCTACGGCGTGCGCGCCAGCCGGAAGCAGGACTCTGCCTTCAAGCGCGCCACCGCGCAGGGGTATTACCGCCTGCTGCGCGCACTCGGCGCGGACGTGGTGTATAATCACGCCGACTACCGGCTCATGAGCCGCCGCGCGCTCGACGCACTCGCGGAGTATAAAGAAGTCAATCTGTTCCTGCGCGGGCTCGTGCCGCTCGTGGGCTACCCGAGCACGGTCGTGTATTACGAGCGCGGCAAGCGCTTTGCGGGCGAAAGCAAGTACCCGCTGCGCAAGATGCTCTCGTTCGCGTGGGAGGGCGTGTCGTCGCTGACGGTCTCGCCGCTGCGGCTCATCACGCGCATCGGCATCGTGATGTTCCTCGTCAGCATCGCCATGCTCATCTATTTTCTCGTGCGCTATTTCACCGGCCACACCGTTGCCGGGTGGTCGAGTCTCGCCGTGTCCATCTGGGCCATCGGCGGGCTGCAGCTGCTGGCCATCGGCGTGGTGGGGGAGTACATCGGCAAGATCTATCTCGAGACGAAGGCGCGCCCGCGCTACCGCATCGAGACGGAGCTTGATGACCGGGAGGCGGAGCTTTGAAGCGCCTGCGCACGCTCTTTGACGCGAAGCTGTGGAAGTTTCTGCTCGTCGGCGTGATCAACACGCTCATCGGCACGGGCATCATGTTTGGATTGTATAACCTTGCCAACTGCTCGTACTGGGTGGCCTCGGCGGCAAACTACGTGCTCACGAGCATCCTGAGCTTTTTCCTTAACAAGCACTTTACATTCCAGAGCCGGGAACGCGGTGCGGGGCAGGTCGTGCGCTTCGCGGCGAACATCGCCGTCTGTTACCTGATCGCCTACGGCATCGCAAAACCGCTGTGTCTGCGTCTGCTTGCCAACGCTGCGGTGAGTACGCGCGATAATGTGGCCATGCTCGTCGGCATGGTGCTCTTCACCGGTCTGAATTACCTCGGCCAGCGCTTTTTTGCCTTCCGCAGCCCGAAAACCGAAGAAAAATGAGACCCATTCCCGGATGTGCAGCATCCGGGAATTCTTTTTTGAAAAAATGCAGATATCCTATTGACAAATGGGAGGAAAAATGGTTATATAAACGCATGAACAATCATTCATATGTTCAAACGAAAGTGAGGAGATCCCATGGCAGAACCGAGACCCGACAGCGCACCGGCGTGCGAATATCTCAACGTGCACGAGGACGCGGTGGCGCAGGTGCTTGCGGCCCTGCCGGACGATGAGACGCTCTACGACCTGTCGGAGCTGTTTCGCGTCTTTGGCGATTCGACGCGCATCAAGATCCTCTATGTGCTCTTCGAGAGCGAGCTGTGCGTGTGCGACATTGCGCGGCTGCTGAACCTGACGCAGTCGGCGGTCAGCCACCAGCTGCGCATTTTGAAGGCGTCGAACCTCGTCCGCTTCCGGCGGGAGGGCAAGACCGTGTTTTATTCCCTGGACGACGATCACGTCCGGTCCGTGCTGGCCCTCGGCATGGAGCATGTGCTGGAAAAATGATGGCCCGGCCATCTTTTCAAATAACATTCAATGACAGATGAAGGAGCGTACATCATCATGGAAAAGACCTATAAGATCGAAGTAGACTGCGCCAACTGCGCGGCGACCATCGAGCGGCACGTGGCAAAGCTCAAGTGTGTCAAGGAAGTGACCGTGAGCTATATGGCACAGAAAATGCTGGTCGAATATGCCCCCGGTGTGGACGAGACCGAGGCCAAGGCGGAGATCCTCAAGACCGCGCTCAAGGTCGAGCCGGACTTCCGCTTCGAGGACTGAATCTCATGACGCGCGAACAGAAAAGGTCGCTGCTGCTCATAGCAGCAGCGGCCGTGCTGCTCATTGGGCTGCACTTTGTGCCGGTCACGGGCTGGCTCAAGCTCGTGCTGTATCTCATCCCGTATCTGCTCGTCGGCGGCGAGACGCTCGTCGATGCCTGCAAGGGCATTTATAACCGCCAGCCGTTCGACGAAAACCTGCTCATGGCCGTGGCCACCATCGGCGCGATGGTGCTCGGGGACTATCCCGAGGCCGTGTCCGTCATGCTGTTTTACCAGATCGGCGAGCTGTTTGAGAGCTACGCCGTCGGCCGCAGCCGCCGGAACATCGGCGATCTGATGGACA
Source organism: Clostridiales bacterium (assembly GCA_025757645.1). Classification (NCBI taxonomy): domain Bacteria; kingdom Bacillati; phylum Bacillota; class Clostridia; order Eubacteriales; species Clostridiales bacterium. Next base: position 2,073,717 of record CP107216.1, on the reverse strand, counting down.
TCCGCCCGGATTTTGCGTACGTGGAGACTGCTGACGGCATTGTGCGTGTCAAGCCCGAGGAGGTCGCCGTCGGCGATACGATCGTCATCAAGCCCGGCGAGCGCGTCCCGCTCGACGGCACGGTGCTCACGGGCACGTCGGCGCTGAATATGAGCGCCCTGACCGGTGAGAGCGCCCCCGTGGACGTCACGGAGGGCAGCACCGTCGTCAGCGGCAGCGTGAACCTGTCGGGTGTGCTGCGCCTGCGCGTGGAGAAGGTGTATGCCGAGTCCACGGTCGCGCGCATCCTCGAGCTGGTGGAAAATTCTTCGCTCAAAAAGGCGCACACTGAGCGCTTCATCACGAAGTTTGCCCGCGTCTACACGCCGTCCGTTTGCGGTGCGGCGCTCGCGCTGGCAATCCTGCCGCCGGTCGTGCGGCTCATTATGGGCATCCCGGCAGAGTGGGGCGACTGGATCTACCGCGCGCTGACGTTCCTCGTCATCAGCTGCCCGTGCGCGCTCGTGATCTCGATCCCGCTGTCGTTCTTCGGCGGCATCGGCGGCGCGTCCGCCCGCGGTATCCTCATCAAGGGTTCGAGCTATCTGGAGATGCTGGCCAAGACCGACCGTGTCGTCTTTGACAAGACCGGCACGCTCACGCGCGGCACGTTCGCCGTCACGGCGGTGCATCCCGCGCAGCCGGAGCTGTCCGAGCAGGCGCTGCTGCAGCTTGCGGCGGCGGCGGAGCAGTTTTCCGATCACCCGGTCAGCCAGAGCCTGCGCCGCGCGGCCGGAGAGCTTCCGGCCGACCTTGTCACGACGGACGCCAAAGAGCTCGCCGGTCACGGTGTTACCGCGCAGGTCGGCGGCCGGTCTGTTGCCGCCGGCAACACGAAGCTGATGGACACCCTCGGCCTGACCGTGCCCGCGGTCAATGAGACCGGTACGGTCATCCACGTCACGGCCGACGGCGCGTATCTCGGCTACATCGTCATCTCCGACGAGCCGAAGACCGGCTCGCGCGAGGCGGTGGCCCGCCTGCGGGCGGACGGCGTGCGCGTCGTCATGCTCACCGGCGACCGGAAGAGCGCGGCCGACGCCGTGGCGGAGGAGCTGGGCATCGCGGAGGTGCACAGTGAGCTGCTGCCGGAGGATAAGGTCACGCAGGTCGAGCGGCTGCTCGGCGAGGGCGCACCCGGGAAATACCTTGCCTTCGTCGGCGACGGCATCAACGATGCGCCGGTGCTCGCGCGCGCCGATCTCGGCGCCGCTATGGGCGGCATCGGCTCGGACGCTGCCATCGAGGCGGCGGACATCGTGCTCATGGACGACGATCCGCGCAAGCTCTCGCTGGCCATGCGCATCTCGCGCAAGACCATGCGCCTCGTCTGGGAGAACATCGTCTTTGCGCTGGCCGTCAAGGCCGTCTGCCTCGTGCTCGGCGCGCTCGGCATTGCGAACATGTGGGTCGCCATCTTCGCCGACGTCGGCGTTATGGTCCTGTGTGTGCTCAACGCCGCCCGCGCGCTCAATACGAAGCACCTGTAATGCTGATCTCTGTATGAAACAGGATAGAAAAGAGGCCGCCGAAAGGCGGCCTCGATCTTTTAGAGTGTCTGTGCCAACAAAAAAGAAACTGCGCAGCGGGGGAGCTCGAGGGGGGGCAAGACCCACCTCGAATCCGATCCAAAGCAAAAGTCCTGATGGATCAGGGCTTTTGCGCGTCCGGCATTTTGCTGTGAAAAAGGCCGGACGGCGAAAGCGCGTTCAGGAAAGTTCGGTACGGACTTTCCTGACAAGCTGAGACCGCCGTCGGCGGCCTTTTTTCATGCCTTTTTCACGTGCACCGGCGGAAGCTGCTGTCCGTGAGGACACGCGCGCAGATCAGCCCCAGCGGCAGGGAGACGACGATCAGCAGCGAGGCGACGAGCCACGACGCGCTGTCGCTCAGGTTCATTGTGCCCAGATCGTACACGGCGCGGTAGAAATACAGCCCCGGTACCATGATGACGATCGACGGCACGGTGATCGTGATGCGCGGGTAGCCCGAGCGCCGCTTATACACGGAGGCGAGCAGGCCCGCCGTCAGCGCGCCGAAAAACGCGGCCGCTGCCGGCGGGAAGCCGGCCAGACTGACGAGCTCGAGCCGCAGGGTGTTCGATATCGCGCCGATCACGGCGGCGACGGACGCGAGCTTCACGGGACTGTTGAACATCAGCGAGAAGCCGAACACACCGCAGAAGCTCATCGCCAGCCGCAGCAGGATGCGCGCCCAGACGGGCAGCCCCAGCGGCAGAAAATCCATCGGCTGCAGCCGCAGCAGCAGCGCCATGAGCCAGGCGGTCAGCGTCGCCACGACGACGATCATGATCGCGTAGGCCAGCCGCTCAAGTCCGGAGCGCATGTCCTGCTTGGACATGTCGATGCCGCTCGTGATGAACGGGAAGCCCGGAATGATGAACAGCATCGCGCAGATATACCCCGCCTGATGCTGTGGGTCGATGGGCCAGAGCAGCGATGCCAGCCGGAACAGCCCGGCATAGACCAGACATGCTGCCGCAACGGACAGGGCGATGCAGCCAAACAGCGTCAGGTGCCGCTGCGTCAGCCGCGCGCGCACATACTGCCCGACGCCCGCACCCAGAAAGGCCAGCAGCATCTCGATCGGCCCGCCGCCGAGCAGGAACGTGAATCCGCCGCAGGCGAGCGCCGCGGCCGCTCCCTGCTGCAGCGGGGTATAGCTGCCGCCTGCCTGCGCGATCTCGTCGAGCCGGGTGTGCAGGTCGTCCGCCGTCATGTACACGCCGTCGAGCGGAAAACGCTTGACAAAGCGCTCGAGCTGGTCGAGCTTGGCGGTGTTGACGCCGGTTGCCGTCAGCGTCAGCGTCTGGGCGAACGTGTTCTCGCCGTCGGAGCAGGTGTACTCGATGGACAGCAGCCCGATGTCGGCGGCGCACACAAGACCGAGCGCCTCGGCGATCTCGTTCATGGAGCTGCGCACACGCCATGCGCCGGTGCCGCACGAGAGCAGCAGCAGACCGACCCGGCCGACGACGCCGGCGCGGATGGGCAGCGGCGCCTGTGAGACGGGCAGCTCTTTCTGATCCCGGATGGGGTCATGCCACGGGATCTGCATATGATTTGGTTTGATGATCGGATGATGCAACGTATTTCACGCCTTTTTTGAAAATTCGGATTGTATTGTAGTCTTGTGCGCGCCGGAAGTCAAGAGCGGACGATCAGACGGCCCGCCAAAAACCGATGCGCAAGCGGAGACGGCCTGTCATTTGACAGGCCGTCCTGCTGGATTTGTTCAGAAAAGATCGCCGTCGTGGGTGTCTACATAAAACGAATACGGCTTCCCGTTCGCCGTGAAGGTGATGTGGTAGGCATCGCGGCCGGAAACCTGCACACGCTGGACATTGACGTCGCGGATGTCCGGCAGCGAAATGCCAAGCTCCTGCAGCACGCGGCTCAGGGCTTCGGATATGCTGATCTCCGAACCTGCGGGGGCGGCGGAATCGTCCGGCTTTCCCGGCGTGGCCGGGGTGTCCGGCGTCTGTGCGGGCTGCTCCGGGCGCTGCACGTCGAGAATCTCGCCGGTGCGTGCGGCGATCGTGTAGCAGTATTCCCCGCCGGCCGCCGCAAAGCGGGCACGCGCTTTGCCCCCGATCTGCCGCTGGACCGCGCCTGGTTGCGACCATCGTGCACCGCATCGCCGGAGCACCGGATGCGGCCGGCACGAACATGCCCTTCCGCGATGTCCCGGCCGGTGCCTACTATGCGCAGCCCGTCCTCTGGGCCTATCACGCCGGTGTGGTCAACGGCTGCGGCGCGGACACGTTCTGCCCCACGCAGGCCATCAGCCGTCAGGATCTGACGGTCATCCTCTACCGCTATGCCTGCCTCGCGGGCATTGCAGACGCGGCGCAGTCGGAGAACGTCCTGAGCGGCTTTGCCGATGCGGGCACTGTCAGCGATTATGCCCGCGCGGCGCTCCTGTGGCGCTTTGTCAGTCAGTATTCTCTCGCTTAACACCGCGCTGTCCCGTGCGTGTTGCATCCCCCCATTCCCGTAACTGCGGGGCCGCCCCGGAGCCAACGGCTCCGGGGCGGGTGCTGCTTGTTTTATCCGGCGCGGAACAGCCGCCGGTACTCGCGCGGGCCGCAGTAGCCCGCCGCGCACTGCGAAAAGGCGTCGCCGAGAAAGAGCCTGTCCGTGCAGATCTCGATGATGGAAAACCGCTCGCCCGGCGCGGCGGCCAGGATGCGGATCTCCGCGTCGAGCAGCGGGCGGTACTCCGCCTCGCAGGCGTCTGTGATGCACATGTCCGGCTGCCAGCAGAAGGTCTGCTGCACATCGCAGCCGCAGATGACAGCGTCAAAGGCGGCACCGTCGCGGATCGCGTGGTCAATGTACGTTCGCAGGGTCATGATTCTTCTCCTCCCATGTCCATGTTGTGTTTCTGTTTTCTCCCTTTTATCACAGCATAGCACATGCAAAGTCCAATAATCAGGACAGTGGAGGCAAAGATTCCGCTATTTTTGCGCCGCGCGCAGCCAGGCGATCTCCTGCGCGTACCCGGCGTCGTCGTTCGGCGTCTCGAGGATGAACGGCAGCCCCGCCAGCGCCGGGTGCCGGGTGACGCGCACGAGCGCCTCCGGCGGGATGCAGCCGTCGAGCAGCTTTGCGTGCCGGTCCTTGTGGCTGCCGCAGGGGTTGAGGCTGTTGTTGAGGTGCACGGCGTGCAGGCGCTCGAGCCCGATCACGCGGTCAAACTCCGCGAGCACGCCGTCAAGGTCGCCGGCGATGTCATACCCCGCGTCCCAGATGTGGCACGTGTCGAGGCAGACGCCGATGTGCTCCGTCAGCTCCACGCGGTCGATGATGGCGCGCAGCTCCTCGAAGCGGCCGCCGACCTCGCTGCCCTTGCCGGCCATGGTCTCGAGCAGGACGGTCGTGGTCATGTCGGGGAAGAGGACCTCATTGAGCAGCGCGGCGATCTTCTCAATGCCCACGTCGATGCCCTGCCCGACGTGGCTGCCGGGGTGAAAATTGTAGAGTTGGCCGGGCGTGTGCTCCATGCGCTGCAGGTCGTCGGAAAAGGCCATGCGCGCAAACTCCGCCACGTTCGCCTTGGCTGCGCAGGGGTTGAGTGTGTAGGGCGCGTGCGCGACCAGCCGGTCGATGCCCGCGCGGGCGCATTCGGCGTGAAAGGCCGCGATGTCTGTTTCCTCAATGGGTTTGGCGCTGCCGCCGCGGGGATTGCGCGTGAAGAACGCGAACGTGTTTGCGCTCAGCGCCTCCGCGCGCTTTGCCATGGCGAGATACCCGCCGGCGGAGGAAATGTGGCAGCCGATCCGGAACATACGATCACCTCAAAGAATGGATGCCCCCATCATAGCACACCGCGCGGCGGCTGCCAAGCTTGCCACCGCGCCGCGGATGGTGTATGCTGTTTACAGATTCGTTTTGATGGTGGAGGATGTGATGGCGTGGAACGATTGACTTTTCAACCCAATAAAAAGGGCGTGATAAGCGGCTGCACGATGCCGGTTATTGTTATTTTGGGCTTCTTTGCCTATGCCATGTTCCCGGATGGATACAAGATTCTTACAAAAGGGGAACTGGTTTTCGTGTGGGTACTGGTGACGGTATTCGTTTTAGGTTACGCCGCGGCATTGGTTTATATCATGAAATCAGCTGGATACCGCACGATGATTGAGGTCAGCCAGCAGGGTTTTTCGGTTGTAGACCCCAAGCGTTCGGAACCTGTGTTTGTACCTTGGAGCGAGCAGATCCATCTGTGTACTTGCATGGAAGGAGACGTCTATAGCCATCATTGGGTCCACGAGAAGATACTCTGCTTTTCTAATCAGGACATAAGCGGACAGTGGATAGAAAGGGGTCAAACCGTGAACTACCGGCAGACGTTTGAAACAGATGCCGGACAGCCGTGGGTCGTTGCACTGACTTACGGCAGCAAGGCGAAATGCAAGAAAGACGCAGCGCGCATCCGTCAGTACATGGACGGCTGTTTGCAGCAGACAGAATAACCTTGCCGGAAGACCGATTTGGCATACCACAGAAAAAAGGGGGGGCAGGCCATGCAGCCGTATGAACTCATTCGCTCCGGCCGGCGCACGCTGGCGCTCGAGGTGCGCGGCGGGCGCGTGATCGTGCGCGCGCCGTACCGGACACCGCGGGCAACGATTGACCGCTTTGTCGCGTCGCACGCCGAATGGATCGCGCGCGGGGTGGCCAAACAGGAGGCCCGCGCTGCCGCGCACCCGGAGCCGACGGACGCCGAGCGGGCGGCGTACATCCGGCAGGCAAAAGCCTATCTGCCGCAGCGCGTGGCGTACTATTCCGAGCGGATGGGTCTCTACCCGACGCAGGTGCGCATCACGGGCGCGCGCACGCGCTTTGGCAGCTGCAGCTCGCAGGGGCACATCTGCTTTTCGTGGCGGCTGATGCAGTACCCGCCGGAGGCGATCGACTACGTCGTTGTGCACGAGCTGGCGCACCTGCGCTACATGAACCATGGTGCGGAGTTTTACGCGCTCATCGCGCGCTATCTGCCGGACTGGAAGACCCGCCGCGCCCTGCTGCGGGCGTGAAAAAGCACCGGAGGACGATCTGTCCTCCGGTGCTTTTCATTCGGAATTGACTTTTTGCACCCGCTGCGTGTAAACTATTCATTCAGGAATCAAGGAGGGATGTACCATGAAGCAGGCGATCGCGCTGGCCGGCGGCGGCACGAAGGGCGCGTATCAGGTCGGCGCGTGGAAGGCGATGCGGGAGCTGGGCATCCCGTTTGACATCGTTACGGGCACGTCCATCGGTTCGGTCACGGCGGCGCTGATGGTGCAGGGCGATTTTGACCGCGCGTGGGAGCTCTGGACGCACATCACGGAAGAGCAGATCATGCTCGAGCGCGCCGACGCCACGCCGCGCGAAAAGCGCGAGCTGGCGGCGTTGGCTGAGCACCCGGAGCAGCTCATCGCGCGTGTGAAGGACTGGGCGGACCTCAACCGCCGTACGGCGGACATCACGCCGTACCGCGCGCTCGTGCACCAATATCTCGACGAGGCGCGCTTTTTCGCCTCGCCGGTGGATTTCGGACTCATGACGGCGCGTTTCCCGTCGTTCCAGCCGGTCGAGGTGCGCAAGCAGGACATTGCACCCGGCTACCTGCCGCAGTGGATCCTCGCGTCGTCGGCGTGCTACCCGATGTTTCCGATGTGCGAGATCGACGGGCAGAATTATCTCGACGGCGCGTACTCGGACAATCTGCCGATCGGCACGGCGTTCCGCCTCGGCGCTGACCGCGTCATCGCCATCGGCCTCAAGCCGGAGACGCCGGAGAAAAAATATGCCAACCACCCGCTCGTGACCTACATCGCCCCGGCGGAGCCGCTGGGCAAGCTGCTGGAGTTTGACCCCGACGCGCTGCGTCACAGCATCGCCCTCGGCTATACGGACACGCTGCGCGTGCTCGGCAGCTATATCGGCCATACCTACACGTTCGAACCCGACGGGCAGACGCTGCTCGAGGGCGTCGCGCGCGACTATCTGCTCTGGCTGCTGCGCCGGGAGCTGACGCCGCCGGACTCCATGCTGGACTTTTTCCGCAGCGACACGCCGCTGACCGACCGCATCCTCAGCGACCGCCCCGGCGACCTGACGGCCTGCGCACTCGCGGGCGCGGAGTGCGTGCTCGAGGCGTATGCCTACCCGCGCGGGGAGATCTACGATCTCAAGCTCCTGCTGCCGGAGCTGGCCATGCGTCTGACGGAGGACGAGGACACCACGGCACTCGAGCGCGCGCACGCGCTGTGCGCGTCGCTGGGCAGCGAGCATTTCTTCACGCAGCTGGCCCCGCTCACGCCGCGCTATGACGCCAAGGACATCTTCCTCGCCACGCTCACGCTCTATCTGCGCGAGCAGACGGCCTGACGGGCAGGTTTTTGTTGCACTCGCGGGAAAAATCGGGTATACTATCTAGGTTTGATATTCGAAAGAACAACAGAGGAGCGGACTATGGATCTGAAACAGGAAATCGAGCGCCGCCGGACGTTTGCGATCATCTCGCACCCGGACGCCGGCAAGACGACGCTCACGGAAAAGCTGCTGCTGTACGGCGGGGCCATCCAGCTCGCCGGCTCGGTCAAGGGCAAGGCGACCGCGCGCCACGCGGTCTCGGACTGGATGGAGCTCGAAAAGCAGCGCGGCATCTCCATCACGTCGTCGGTCATGCAGTTTGAATACGAGGGCTATTGCATCAACATCCTCGACACCCCGGGCCACCAGGACTTTTCGGAAGACACCTACCGCACGCTCATGGCGGCGGACAGTGCCGTCATGGTCATTGACGCGGCCAAGGGCATCGAGCCGCAGACGCGCAAGCTCTTCAAGATCTGCGCCATGCGCCACATCCCGATCTTCACGTTCATCAATAAGCTCGACCGCGAGGCCCGCGACCCGTTCGAGCTCATGGAGCAGTTGGAAAACGAGTTCGGCATCGGCACTTATCCGGTCAACTGGCCCATCGGCTGCGGGCACGACTTCAAGGGCGTGTTCGACCGCGACCGCCGCGAGATCCTCGCGTTTCAGGAGTTTCACCGCGGGCAGAACAAGATCCGCCCCATCGAGTGCGAGCTCACGGACGTTGAGCGGCTCGACGAGCTGATCGGGCCGCGCCAGCGCGAAAAGCTGACCGAGGATATCGAGCTGCTCGACGGCGCGGGCTACGCCTTCGACCTCGACGAGGTGCGCGCCGGCCGGCTCAGTCCGGTGTTCTTTGGCTCTGCGCTGACGAATTTCGGCGTCGAGCCGTTTCTGGAAAACTTCCTGCACATGACGATGCCGCCGCTGCCGCGCACGACGGCCGACGGCGTGGTCGACCCGATGCAGCCGGCGTTTTCCGCGTTCGTGTTCAAGATCCAGGCGAACATGAACAAGGCCCACCGCGACCGCATCGCCTTCATGCGCATCTGTTCGGGCAAGTTCGAGCGCGACCATGAGTACCTGCACGTGCAGGGCGGCAAGACGCTCAAGCTCGCGCAGCCGCAGCAGCTCATGGCGCAGGAGCGTGCGATCATCAATGAGGCCTACGCCGGCGACATCATCGGCGTGTTCGACCCCGGCATCTTCTCCATCGGCGACACGATCTGCGATGCGAAGCTGCGCGTACGCTTCGAGGGCATCCCGACGTTCGCGCCGGAGCACTTTTCCGTCATCTCGCAGGTGGACACCATGAAGCGCAAGCAGTTTGTCAAGGGTGTCACCCAGATCGCGCAGGAGGGCGCCATCCAGATCTTCCACGAGCCGAACAGCGGCATGGAGGAGGTCATCGTCGGTGCGGTCGGCGTGCTGCAGTTCGAGGTGCTGGAGTACCGGCTCAAGAATGAGTACAACATCGACATCCGCCGCCGCGACCTGTCGTATTCCTATATCCGCTGGATCACGAGCGAGGGCACCGACCCCACGGCGCTCAACCTCGCTTCCGACACGAAGTGGGTGCAGGACTTCCGCGGCCACAACCTGCTCATTTTCAACAATGAGTGGAGCATCCGCTGGGCGGAGCAGAAAAATCCCGGCCTGACGCTGGCGGAGTTCAGCACAAATCAGGACGACGAGGCATAATATCTCACAGGGCCATCCGAACGGATGGCCCTGTTTTTTCGCGGTGCATCGCGCTGCCCTGAATGCGTAAAAATCCCCCGGCGCGGGCTCACTCCGCGCCGGGGGATCTTTGCCTCCGCAAAGTTTTCTGTACGCCGTCAGGATGCGACGGCTTTTTTTGCAGCGGCTGCGTATACTGGTGTCAAACGAAAGCAGAGGAGGGGGGAGCGGTGAAGAAACTCCGCTTTGTGATCTTTGTCATGCTCATCATGCTGCTGCTGTGTTCGGCCGCGCGTGCGGTTCGGTCGGCGCCGGAGGCGCGAGTGGCCGTACAAATGCAAAAACCTCCTGCAGCGCAGGAGGTTTTTCCTTATGCAGGTATGGATGCTCAGAACAGATCCTCGACCACTTTCTCGGGCGGGACTTCCAGCAGCGCCGGGTTGTGCATGAACATCTTCATGTACTTGAACGAGGAGGCGTAATAGTACCCGTCGCACACGCGCTCGTCCATGACGGCCATGAAGTCGATGTACTTGCGCTCGACCGGCTTGCCCTCGCGGTCAAGCTCGACCGCCTTGCGCTTTGCGCCGAAGGCGATGAACATCGGCAGGTTGCCGAAGTTGTACAGGTGGTGATAGATCGGCGGGATGCCGAGCGAGCCCATATCGGTGATGATCATCGAGCCGTGGAAGGGGCTGGCGTCGAGCAGCTTCTGCGGGATGATGCCGAAGTAATCCATCACGCGCAGGCAGCCGATGGCGAAGCGCAGCAGGAAACGCGGCAGCTTCAGCAGCGCGCCGGCGACCTGCTCGGTGTTGTTGTCCTGGTCGCCGTACTTGATCTCGTCGATCTTCTCGTTCATCTTGCGGTAGACGTCAAAGATCGTGTCCGTCGGGGCGAAGACGGCCTTGATGGTCGTCTCGTTCGAGGTGGTGGACATGCTGCGGCGCACGGTCAGCACGACCTCGATATTGTTGCGCGCATAGATGCGCCGGCCGGCCACGAAACGGTTGATGCCGGGGCGCATGGAGACCATACGGATGTAGGCCGCAATGAACAGATGCAGGTAGCCGAGGCCCTTGTAGCCCTCGAGGCGCTTCTGGCGCAGCCAGCGGTCGGTGTTCGTGATCTCAATGCAGTCCTCAAACTGATTGCAGGCGTCGTTCTTCGTGGGCATGATGTAGGGCATGAACTTGTAAAACGGTGCGAGGGACTGGATCAGGCGGCCGTCCTTGCGGTCACCGAAACGGCGTTTGCTTTCCATGAAAGTACCTCCGAATATGCGAATATAGTTCAAACTTTTTAACTTTAGCAAAAATATTATAGGCTATTTCCGGCACAATAGCAAGTGGAAAAACATTTTAAGTGTTGAAATCTTGCATTTCCCAACATTTCGTTCATTTTTTCATCAGAAATTATGAATGTTCCCATTGCGAGAAATCATGCAAATCCGATAACGTTAAATTTTCGTCAATGACGTGAAAAAGCTAGCAGGATCAATAGTTTTTTAACACATAGGTGTTTGAATTTTGACAGACAATTTTGGGCAATTTCACTTGATTAACAGCGGTGAATAAGGTAAAATACCTACATTATGTAGAAACAGTTCGTGAAAACGGGCGTTGCGCGGCATAATAACAGTTTGATTCGTAGGGAGGTGTACGGATGTCATTTGAGGCGATAACAACGATCAGTGACGCAGAAAACCGGGCCAGACAGATCAAAGCCGACGCGCAGGCAGCCGCTGCGGCGGCAGTGGAAGCGGCCCAGGCCGAGGGAAAGGCAGTGATAGAGGCTGCCGTCGGTAAGGCGCAGCAGGAGCTGCAGACGCTGCGGGCCAAATCGGATGAAAAGGCGAAGGCGGATGCGGAAACGCTGGCGGCGGAGACCAAGAACAAGGAAGCTGCCATGCGCATCAAGGCTAAGACCAATCTGGATCGGGCTGCATCACTCATCGTGGAAAGGATTGTGAACGGCTGATGGCCATTGTACACATGAAAAAGCTGCGGCTCATGGTCGTTCGCCGGCAGAAAGATGAGCTGCTCCGGGATCTGATGCTGCTCGGCTGCGTGCAGATCTCGGAACCGGACGCCTTGCTTGCGGACGCGGAATCTGCCGCAGTCCTGCGTCAGGAGAGCGGCAATGTGACGGAGGTGCGCAGTGAACTCACGCGCCTGACCGCCGCGCTCAAGCTGCTCGACAAGTATGCGCCGGTCAAGTCCAGGCTGCTCAGCTCCCGGCCGGAGGTCACGGAGGCGGATTTCCTGGATGACGGTGCGTACCGTCAGGAGCTCGATGCAGTCGCACAGCTCGAGGAGCTGGAGGCGGCCGTGCGCCGCTACAACGGCGAGGAGGCTAAGCTCCGCAGCAATATGGAGGCCCTGCGCCCGTGGCAGACACTCGACCTGCCGCTGGATCTGGGCGAAACCGTAAGGACCCGCATTTCTCTGGGTATGCTGCCCGCGGCAGTGGATCTTGCCGAGGCTGCAAAAGCGCTGGCGGACGCTGCGCCCGAGTCGCAGCTGTATGAGATCTCTTCGGACAAGGAACAGCACTATGTGCTGCTCATTTGTTTGAAAGAGGAGCTGACGGAAGCCATCACGGCGCTGCGCGCGTCCGGCTTCACGCTGGCAAACCTGAACGGCGCGCCGGGCACGGCAAAGCAGAACATTGAGGACGCGCAGCAGCAGATCGCGGACGTCATCCGCAGGCGTGAGCAGGCGGAGACGGATATTGCCGCCTTTGCCCCGCACCGGGATGCGTTCAAGCTCTGCATCGACCGCGCGAGCGTGAAGCTCGGCCGCGCGGAGGCGGAAGAGCGCCTGGTCGGTACCGAGAGCGTCGTGTGCATGCGCGGCTGGCTCACGGCGCCGGAGGAGGCCAAGCTCACCGCGGTGCTCGCAAAGTATGACTGCGCCTGGGATCTGGCCGATCCCACGGAGGACGAGTACCCAGAGGTGCCGGTCAAGCTACAAAACAACAAATTTACCGAACCGCTGAACATGGTCACGAACATGTACAGCCTGCCGGCCTACGGCACGGTCGATCCGAACCCGCTCATGGCGCCGTTTTTCATTTTGTTCTACGGCATCATGATGGCGGATATGGGCTACGGCCTTGTGATGATGATCGCGGCGCTCGTTGCGCTCGGCAAGATGAAGCCGAAACGCGGCAGCAAGTATTTCTGCGAGCTGCTGTTCGCCTGCGGCGTGTCGACGTTCCTGCTCGGCATCGTGACAGGCGGCTTCTTCGGCAACGCCGTGCCGACGATCGTGAACATGTTTGGTCACGACGTCAAGCTCGGCATTCTGACAAGCCCGCTGCTCGACCCGCTGACCGATACGACGCAGATCCTCATCGGCGCCATGGTGCTCGGTTTCATCCAGCTCTCGACCGGCATGGTCGTGAACATGGTCATGGAGTGCCGTCAGGGCAAGGTCGGCGATGCGATCTTCAACGAGGGCACCTGGTTCGTGATCTTCGCGGGCCTGGCGCTGTTCGTACTCAAGATCGGCAACATCGGCGGCGTGCCGGTCGTGCTGTGCATCGGCGTTCTGATGCTGATCTACGGTTCCGGCCGCGAGGCCAAGGGCTTCGGCAAAGTCACCGCCGTGTTCGGCGCGGTCTACAACGGCCTGACCGGCTGGTTCGGCGACATTCTCTCGTATTCCCGACTCATGGCTCTGATGCTGGCCGGCAGCGTCATCGCGCAGGTGTTCAACACCCTCGCCGCGATGCCGTCGAGCGGCGGCGTGACGGTCGTGTCGATGTTGATCTTCATCATCATCTTCCTGTTGGGCCATCTGCTCAACTTCGGCCTGAACCTGCTCGGCTGCTTCGTGCATGACCTGCGTCTGCAGTGCCTGGAGTTCTTCGGCAAGTTCTATGTCGACGGCGGCAAACCGTTCCGCCCACTCGAGATCAACACGCGCTATGTCGACGTGGAAAATCATAATTTCTAAACATTCGTACTCAAGAGATATTTAAGGAGGAAATTGAAAATGGCATTTCTCGAATCCATCGGTGGTCTGGCTCTCGGCCTTCTCGGCGCTGCGCTCGCAGCGGCGCTCGCGTGCATTGGCTCTGCAAAGGGCACCGGCATCGCCGGTGAGGCCGGCGCAGGTCTCGTCTCGGAAGATCCCAGCAAGTTCGGCAAAGCGATGATCATGCAGGTCATCCCCGGCACCCAGGGCCTGTACGGCTTCGTTATCTGGTTCCTGGCTCAGAGCCAGATCTTCGCCGCCAACGCTGCCGCTCCGCTGACCGTCGCTCAGGGCCTGCAGTACTTCGCAGCCTGCCTGCCGATCGCGCTCGGCGGTCTGATCTCCGCCATCGCGCAGGGCAAGGTCGCTGCCGCGTCCCTGAACATCCTGGCCAAGAAGCCCGACGACTGGTCCAAGGGCATGATCTTCTGCATCACGGTTGAGTTCTACGCCATCCTCTGCCTGCTGGCATCCTTCCTGATGCTCAACGGCTTGAAGTAATCCCCATCCTCTTCCGACAGAAGGGAACAAAGATCTATGAATGGTATTGAAAAAATCACCGGCCGCATCGAGGCGGACGCGCAGGAGCAGGCGAAGGCCATCGCGGCCGAAGCCGAGGCCAGGTGCGCCGAGATCCGTGCCGATTATGACAAACAGGCGCAGGACCAGTACTGGGCCCGCGTCCGCGACGGTGTGAAAGCGTGCGAGGACCGCGTGCAGCGCATGGGCCGTCTGGCGGAAATGGAAGCCAGAAAGAGCGTCCTTGCCCTCAAGCAGGAGATGGTCGACGCGGCGTTTGCCGCCGCGCTCGATAAGATCTGCACCATGCCGCAGGCGGACTACGTGGCGTATCTGGCCAAACTCGCCGCGCAGGCCGCGACGACCGGCACCGAGACCCTGGTGTTCAACGCCAAGGATCAGGCCGCGTGCGGTCAGGCGGTCGTGGACGCTGCCAATGCGCTGCTCGCGCAGCAGGGCAAGCCCGGCCGGCTCACCATGAGCCAGGCCACGCGCGACCTGCGCGCCGGGTTTGTGCTCCAGCAGGGAGATATCGAGGTCAACTGTGCCGTGGAGACGATCGCAGAGCTCTGCCGCAGTGATCTGGCTGCTCAGGTTGCCGAGGTCTTGTTCGGCGCGTGACCTGCCCCGCCCCGTGCGGGGGGAATGAATTATCCTATATGGGGCGCAGAGTGCTGCGCCGCATGAGGGAGGAATCGAATTGTCTAAAGTAAAAGATACGAATTACCTTGCGATTACGGCAATGCTGGCAGCCCGCGAGACCAAAATGCTTTCCGCTGAGCGCATGGAGCGCATGATCGACGCGCCCACGAACGACGAGGCGGCCAAGATCTTGGAGGAATGCGGCTACGGCGACCTGAGCGGCCTGTCCGCGAAGGAAGCCGGCGCTGCGCTCGAGGCGCACATCGCGGCGCTGTTCGATGAGGTCGAGGGCATGGTCCCGGAGGCGCAGCTCGTGCAGCTGTTCCGCCTCAAGTATGACTACCACAATGCCAAGGCGCTCATCAAGGCGCGGGCGATGGGCGTGGAGTGCGATGCGATCCTGTCGCAGCGCGGCACCGTGGCGCCGCAGAAACTGCTCACGGCGTTTCTCGAGGAGGACTACCGCGACATCCCGCCCATTCTGGCGCAGGCCATGGTCAGCGCCGCCGCGATCCTGGCGCGCACGACCAATCCGCAGGCAGCGGACTTCGAGCTCGACCGCGCGTATTTCGCGCAGATGCTCGCGCTTTCCGACGGCCTGAGCGACGGCGGCTTTGCCAGAGGCTATGTGCAGCTGCAGATCGACAGCGCGAACCTGCGCGCTGCCGTGCGCACGCGCCGCATGGCCAAGGACGCGGACTTTCTCAAGACCGCGCTCATCCCGGGCGGCACGATCGGCACGGACCGCGTGCTCGCGGCGTTCGACTCGGCCGAGGCGCTCACCGCGCTCTACGGCAACACGTGGCTGGGCAATGCGGCGGCTGCCGGCGCGGCGGCCATGAGCGGCGGCGCGCTGACGGCGTTTGAGCTGCTGTGCGACAACGCGCTCATGGACTACATCCGCGCGGCCAAGCTGCGCAGCTTCGGCGCGGCGCATGTGTCCGCTTATCTCGCCGCCATGGAAAACGAGACCACGGCCGCCAGAATGATCCTGACGGGCAGACTCGCAGGGCTTCAGCCCGCGGTCATCCGGGAAAGGCTGCGTGAGACTTATGCTTAAAATTGCAGTTGTCGGCGGTGCGGAGACCGTCATGGGCTTCAAGGCGCTCGGCCTCGAGGCCTGCCCGGTCACCAATGCCGAGGAGGCGCGCGAAACGCTGCGCCGCCTGACGAAAGACTCTGAGGACTACGCCATCATCTATGTCGAAGAGAATCTGGCGCAGGAGCTTCAGCATGAGATCGACAAATTCAAAGATGTTCCCAAGCCGGCCATCATCCTGATCCCCGGCAGGGAAGGCCCCCTCGGCCTCGGCCAGACCGCGCTCAAGGCGGCCGTCGAGCGAGCGGTTGGCTCCGATATCCTTTAAGGAAAGGAAGAATGAAATTGAGCGGAACCATTACAAAAGTTTCCGGCCCGCTGGTCGTGGCGAACGGCCTTGCCGATGCCAACGTCTCCGACGTTGTGCGTGTCGGTGAGCAGCGCCTGATCGGCGAGATCCTGAATATGACCGGCGACAGCGCGTCCATCCAGGTCTATGAGGAGACCTCGGGCCTTGGCCCCGGCGCGAAGGTCGAGACCACCGGTATGCCGCTGTCCGTGGAGCTTGGCCCCGGCATGCTGGAGAATATCTATGACGGTATCCAGCGCCCGCTGCCCGAGATCCGCGACCTGACCGGCTCCAACATCACCCGCGGCATCGAGGTGCCCGCGCTCAACCGCGAGCGCGTCTGGCACTTTGACCCCGTTGTGCAGCCCGGCACCGCCGTCACCGGCGGCGACGTGATCGGCACCGTCCAGGAGACGACGGCCATCCTGCACAAGATCATGGTGCCCCCGCAGATGAAGGGCACGATCAAGAGCATCACCGGCGGCGACTTCACGGTCGACCAGACCGTCGCTGTGCTCACCGACGCCAACGGCGTCGACCATGAGCTGAACATGATCCAGCGCTGGCCGGTGCGTATCGCGCGCCCCTATGCGCAGAAGTTCGCTCCGAACAAGCCCATGAATAGCGGCCAGCGTATCATCGACACGCTCTTCCCGATCGCCAAGGGCGGCACGGCCGCCGTGCCCGGCCCGTTCGGCAGCGGCAAGACCGTCGTGCAGCACCAGCTCGCCAAGTGGTCGGACGTGGACGTCGTCGTCTACATCGGCTGCGGCGAACGCGGCAACGAGATGACCGACGTTCTCATGGAGTTCCCGGAGCTGACCGACCCGCGCAACGGCGAGCCGCTGATGAAGCGCACCGTGCTCATTGCCAACACCTCCGATATGCCCGTGGCAGCGCGTGAGGCGTCCATCTATACCGGCATCACCATCGCCGAGTACTTCCGCGACATGGGCTATGACGTCGCCGTTCTGGCTGACTCCACCTCCCGCTGGGCCGAGGCCCTGCGTGAGATGTCCGGCCGTCTGGAAGAGATGCCCGGCGAAGAAGGCTACCCGGCCTACCTCGCGTCCCGCATCGCGCAGTTCTACGAGCGCGCCGGCTGCATCCGCTGCATCGGCAGCGAGGGCGACCGCCGCGGCTCCGTCACCGCCATCGGCGCTGTCTCGCCTCCGGGCGGCGACATTTCCGAGCCGGTCTCGCAGGCCACCATGCGTATCGTCAAGGTGTTCTGGGCGCTCGATTCGAGCCTGGCGTATGCCCGCCACTTCCCGGCCATCAACTGGCTGACGTCTTACTCGCTGTATGTTGACTCGCTCAAGCCGTGGTATGAGGCCACGTTCGGCGAGGAATATATGGCCAACCGCGACAAGGCCATGAGCATCCTGCAGCAGGAATCCGAACTGCAGGAGATCGTCCGCCTCGTTGGTCAGGACGCACTGTCCCCGGCTGACCGCCTGACGATGGAGACTGCCAAGATGATCCGTGAGGACTTTCTGCAGCAGAACGCCTTCGTCGATATCGACAGCTACTCCGAGTACCGCCGTCAGTTCCTGCTGCTCGGCCTCATCCTGCACTATGACGCCGAGTGCCGCGACGCGCTCGGGAAGAACGCGCCGATGCACAAGCTCTTTGCCATCCCTGCCCGCGTCGACATCGGCCGCGCCAAGAGCGTGCCGAGCGACGAGTACGAGCAGGTCTATGCCAAGATCGCCGCGGACATGACCGCGCAGATCAAAGAGATTATCGCCGGAGGTGAGGAGCAGTGATTAAAGAGTATAAAACGATCCAGGAGATCGCCAGCCCTCTGATGATCGTCAAGAACGTCGAAGGCGTGACCTACGACGAGCTGGCCGAGATCGAGCTCCCGAACGGTGAAGTCCGCCGCTGCAAGGTCCTCGAGGTCGAGGACGACCACGCGGTCGTGCAGCTCTTTGAGAGCGCGCAGGGCATCAACCTCGCACAGTCGAAGGTCCGCTTCCTCGGCCATCCGCTGCAGCTGGGCGTGAGCGAGGATATGCTCGGCCGCGTCTTCAACGGCATGGGCGAGCCCATCGACGGCGGCCCGGCGATCCTCGCCGAGGAGCACCGCGACATCAACGGCCTGCCGATGAACCCGGCAGCCCGCGCCTACCCGGCGGAGTTCATCCAGACCGGCGTTTCCACCATCGACGGCCTGAACACCCTCGTCCGCGGCCAGAAGCTGCCGATCTTCTCGGCGTCCGGCCTGCCGCACGCCGCGCTGGCCGCGCAGATCGCGCGCCAGGCGAAGGTGCTGGGCGACAACGAGAACTTCGCCGTCGTCTTCGCCGCCATCGGCATCACGTTCGAGGAGTCCGAGTACTTCATTCAGGAGTTCCGCCGCACCGGCGCCATCGACCGCACGGTCGTGTTCTCCAACCTTGCCAACGACCCCGCCGTCGAGCGTATTGCCACCCCGCGTATGGCGCTGACCGCGGCCGAGTACCTGGCCTTTGAAAAGGACATGCAGGTGCTGGTCATCCTGACCGATATCACCAACTACGCCGAGGCTCTGCGTGAGGTCTCCGCGGCAAAGAAGGAAGTCCCGGGCCGCCGCGGCTACCCCGGCTACCTGTACACCGACCTGGCCACGCTCTACGAGCGCGCCGGCCGCCGCATCGGCAAGTCCGGCTCGATCACCATGATCCCGATCCTGACCATGCCCGAAGACGACAAGACCCACCCGATCCCCGACCTGACCGGTTACATCACCGAGGGCCAGATCATCCTCTCCCGCGACCTGTACCGCAAGGGCATCATTCCGCCCGTGGACGTGCTGCCCAGCCTGTCGCGTCTGAAGGATAAGGGCATCGGCGAGGGTAAGACCCGTGAGGACCACTCCGGCACGATGAACCAGCTGTTCGCGGCCTATGCCCGCGGCAAGGACGCCAAGGAGCTCATGACCATTCTGGGCGAGGCGGCCCTGTCCGACGACGACAAGCAGTTTGCGAAGTTCGCCGATGCATTTGAGCAGCGCTACGTCAATCAGGGCAACAACACCAACCGCACCATTGAGGATACCCTTAACCTCGGCTGGGAGCTGCTGAGCCTGCTGCCGCGCACCGAGCTCAAGCGTATCAAGCCCGAGCTGATCGAAAAGTATATGCCCGAGACCTGAGCGCATCCGTCCCGCAGACTTACCAAGTGAGGTGATTTGATGGCAAATACAGCGATTACCCCGACAAGAATGGTGCTCAACCAGCTCAAGGGCCGGTTGAAGACCGCTCGCAGGGGTCATAAGCTCCTCAAGGATAAGCGTGACGAGCTGATGCGTCAGTTCCTCGACAACGTGCGCCTGAACAAGCAGCTGCGTGCGAAGGTCGAGCAGGGACTCACGGAGGCGTTCGGCTCTCTGTCGGTCGCGTCCGCGATCATGTCCCCGGAAATGCTCGAACAGTCGCTGCTCTACCCGCGGCAGAGCGTCGAGCTGGGCATGACCTATCAGAACATCATGAGCGTGAACGTGCCGGTCTACGATTTCCAGACCCGCAACAGCGATCCGTCCGAGATCTTCCCGTACGGCTTTGCGCAGACGTCCGGTGAGCTGGACGATGCGCTCGAGAAGCTGGCGGAGGTGTTCAAGGACATGCTCGAGCTCGCGCAGGTCGAAAAGACCACGCAGATGCTCGCGCAGGAGATCGAAAAGACCCGCCGCCGCGTCAACGCGCTCGAATACGTTATGATCCCCGAGCTGGAGCAGAACATTCGTTACATCTCCATGAAGCTGGACGAGAACGAAAGTTCGACCAAGGTGCGCCTGATGAAGGTCAAGGAAATGGTCCTCGAGGACGCACACCACTACAAGCAATAAGTATCAGAAAACCGCCGCATCTTGGGATGCGGCGGTTTTTGCAGCAGTTGGAAGCAGTTGCTGCGGCAAGAGACGATCGCACAGCGGGGGAGCTCGAGGGGGCAAGGCCCGCCTCGAATGAGATGCACTCCGAAAGCACAAACCCATTTGTGCTTTCGGGTTTTCCCCTCGGCCGAAAATCCTTTCGGCCGAGGGGAAAACCGCCGCATCTTGGATGCGGCGGTTTTTGCGCGCTATTCTCGCTCTATTGGTTTTCGTCCCGCTCCATCAGTTCGAGCAGATGCGCCGTCTCGGCGGCGGCGTCCGGCGCGTTTGCCTCGACCTGCAGGGCGGAAGCGTTCGCGTCCGGCCGGATGCTCAGCTCCCAGCCGCCGTCGCACAGGTGCAGCCCGTCGGTAAAGTCCGCCCCGGCCTCCATCATGGCCTCCGAGACCGTGCGCATCAGGTGCGCGCGGTCGCGGCAGGGGACGGTGCGGCGGTTCGGGTCTGCGTGCGGGAGCTGCGGCGGCAGGTCGTCCGGAGCGTCCGGCTGCGCCGGGCTCAGCCGCCCGTCAAGCACGTCAAGACTGCACCGGTAGTAGGCGCGCGGCGTGCCGATGTCGCACCAGTAGCCGTCCATCGGCACGCCGAGGATCGGCTCGTGCGCCGCGAGCAGCAGCGGGAAGAGATCTTTGGCAAAATCAAACGGCTGATCTTCCGGCACATAGGCCATTGCCCGCGGGGAGACAATATAGATCCCGGTGTTCACGAGATCGGTCACGACGTGCTCCCAGTCCGGTTTTTCGATGAAGTGCTGCACAAGCCCCTGCCGGTCCTGCAGCACGAGCCCATACTGCAGCGGCTCTGCGTTCGGGTAGAGTGCGATCGTTACGGCCGCGTCCGCCTGCTGGTGCCGGCGATAGAGCCCCAGCAGGTCAAAGCTGCACGCGGCGTCGCCGCTGATGACGAGAAAATCCTCCCTGCCGTAAAAGTCGCTGCACGCGCGCACGCCGCCGGCCGTGCCGCGGGGTTCGGATTCGATGCGGTATTTCAGGTGCACGCCGTAGCTGCTGCCGTCGCCGCAGTGCTCCTGAATGACCTCCGGCCGGTAGCACAGCGTCATGCACACGTCCGTGAAGCCGTTGCGCCGCAGCAGATCCAGCAGCCGGTCGAGCACCGGCACGCCGACGAGCGGCACCATGGGTTTCGGCAGGCTTCCGGTGATGCTGCGCAGCCGCCGGCCCTGACCGCCGGCCAGTAAAATTGCTTTCATGCGCACGCTCCTTTCACGAATCTTCAGCAGGAAAGCGTCTTGTCAATACGGATAGAATCTGATATAATCATTGATTATCATAGGGGTAATAGCTTTTGCCCCGCAGGGTGCAAGGAGGTATGACGATGCGAGACCCCAAAGTCAGCAATGTACCCAATGAATCCAAGCTGCAGCGGGCGCTGATGCCCAATTCGCGGATGTTTCTGCTGTTTCTGATCGTGTTTGCAGTCATCACGTTCTTCTTCTCCGACCGGCTCTGGCTGTCGATCTGCGAGGGCGTCATCATTCTGCTGCTCATCATTTATTCGGTCATCATGCGCGCGCGCAAGCGCCGCACGCTCGAACGATATATTGAATCCGTCACCTATGATACGGAGTCTGCACGAAATAATACCCTGCAGAATTTCCCGCTGCCGATGGCGGTCTTTCGTCCGGCAGATTCGCAGGTCATCTGGGCCAACCAGAACTTTTTCGATCTCTGCGGCCGGCACAAGCCGACGGTCGATATGCGCATCACGGACGTGATCCCGGAGTTTTCCGGCCGCTGGCTGCTCGAGGGCAATACCCAGTGCCCGGAGCTGCTGGAGTATCAGGGCCATAAGTATCAGATCCACGGCAACCTCGTGCGCACGAATCCGGACGATGCCGCCAGCTACATGGGCATCACCTACTGGGTCGATGTCACGGATTATGAAAAGATCCGGCTGGAGTATTACGCTTCGCGCCCGATTATCGCCGTCATCGTCATCGATAACTACGATGAGCTCATCCGCGGCCTGACCGACCGCAAGCGCAACGAGCTGCGCGACGCCATTGAGGACAAGCTCCTGCAGTGGTGCGAGGGCAAGGGCGGCTTCTTCCGCCGCTACGACCGTGACCGGTATCTGTACGTGTTCGAGGAGCGGCATCTTGACGAGCTGCGCGAGAACAAGTTCGCATCCCTGCTCGACAGCGTGCACGCCGTGACCAGCCCGAGCGGCATCCGCGCCACCGTCAGCGTCGGCATCGGGCGCGACGGCGACAGCCTCGATGAATGCTATAATTTCGCCATTCTCGGCACCGAGATGGCGCTCTCGCGCGGCGGCGACCAGGCCGTGGTGAAAAACCGCGTCACGTTCGAATTCTTCGGCGGCCGCGGCGGCGAGGTCGAGCGGCGCACGAAGGTCAAGTCCCGCGTCATGGCCAACGCCCTCAGCCAGCTCATTCAGGACTCGTCCAAGGTCTACGTCATGGGCCATAAATTCTCCGATCTGGACACGCTCGGCGCGGCCGCCGGCGTCTGCTGCATCGCGCGCAAGCTCGGCACGCCCTGCCGCATCGTCATGGATGCGAACAAGACGGCCGCCGGCCAGCTGCGTGACCGGATGCTGCGCGTGCCGGAGTACGGCAAAGCGTTCCTGTCTCCGCAGGAGGCGTATCTGCATGCCGACAGCCGCACGCTGCTCGTCGTGGTAGACACCAACCGCCCGGATCAGGTGGAAAACCACAACCTGCTCGAAGCCTGCACCCGCGTGGCGGTCATCGACCACCACCGCCGTGCGGCGACCTACATCACCAACGCGACCATGAGCTTCCACGAGCCGTATGCGTCGTCGGCCTGCGAGCTGATGACGGAGCTGCTCGAGGAGCTGGTCGAGCAGCCGGACATCCTGCGCGTGGAGGCCGAGGCAATGCTCTCGGGCATCATGCTCGATACGAAGGACTTCACCGTCCGCACCGGCGAGCGCACATTTGAGGCGGCGGCGTTCCTGCGCCGCGCCGGGGCCGATACCTCGGAGGTCAAAAAGCTCCTGCAGACGGACATGGAGCACACGGTCGCCCGCTATAAGATCCTGCAGACGGCGTCTATCTACCGCGCGGACATTGCCATTGCCGCGCCCACCGAGCCGCAGGACCGCATCGTCGCGGCGCAGGCGGCGGATGAACTGCTCAACATCGCCGGGGTCACGGCGTCCATGGTCATTTATCCGATGGGCGACGGGGATGTGTTCATCTCCGCGCGCTCGATCGGCGAACTGAATGTGCAGCTGGTCATGGAGGCGCTCGGCGGCGGCGGCAGCCGCTCGTCGGCAGCCGTGCAGCTGCATGACGTATCGGTTGCGCAGGCGGTGCAGATGGCGCGCAAGTCGATCGACGAGAATCTGGAAAATTAAGCAAAGGAGTATCTTGCTATGAAAGTGATTTTGAATGTGGATGTCAAGGGCCAGGGCAAAAAGGGCGAGCTCAAGGAAGTGTCCGACGGTTATGCCCGCAACTATCTCCTGCCGCGCAAGCTTGCGACGGAGGCCACGGCCGACAATCTCAACGCCTTCCGCCTGAAGGAGAAGGCCAAGGCGGCGCAGATCGCCCGCGAGAAGGCCGAGGCGGAGGAAAACGCCAAAAAGCTCGGCGCCATTCAGGTGAAGATCGCGGCGAAGGCCGGCAGCAACGGCAAGCTCTTCGGCTCTGTCACCTCGAAGGAGATCAGCGACGCGCTGCACGAGCAGTTTGACCTCACCATCGAAAAGCAGAAGATCGTGCAGGCCGAACCCATCAAGAGCTTCGGCGCGTACGAGGTCAAGTGCAAGCTCGGCTATGAAGTCACCGGCACCATCCACGTGCTGGTCATCGAAGAGAAATAAACCGCGCGCAGGCGAGGGAGGGACCCGTCATGGAGGAGCTGCTGGGCAGACAGCCGCCCCATTCCGCTCCGGCGGAGCAGGCAGTCATCGGTGCGATGCTCATCGACCCGAGCTGCATCCCGGACGTGATCGAAAAGGTCAAGTCCGACGAATTTTATATTCAGGCCAACCGCGATATCTTTGACACCATCTTCGCCATGTTCTCCTACGGGCAGAGCGTGGATGCGGTCACGGTGCTCGAGCAGATGAAGGTCCGCGGTGTGTACAAGGACACGACGCAGCAGTACCTCATGGAGGTCATGCAGGTCACGCCCACGGCGGCGAACGTGCTCAAGTACGCGGCCATCGTGCGCGATCAGGCGCTGCTGCGCAACCTGCACACGGCGGCCGATGAGATCAACACCATGATCTTTGAGGGTTCCGGCGGAGCGGACGCCATGCTCGAGGCGGCCGAGCGCAAGATCTATGCGCTCCGGCAGGGACGCAATGTCGGCGGCCTGCAGCCGATCAGCATGGTCATCCAGCGCGTGTATGCAAACCTCTCCGAGGCGGCGAGCAGCGGCGGGGGCATCCCCGGCCTGGCCACCGGCCTGCCGGATCTGGACCAGACGATTCTCGGTCTGAACGCGGGCGAGCTCATCCTCATCGCGGCCCGTCCCGGCATGGGCAAGACGAGCCTTGCGCTCAACATTGCCCTGCACGTCGGCAAGACGTCCGGCAAGACGGTCGCGGTGTTCTCGCTCGAAATGGCGCGCGAGCAGCTCACGACGCGCCTGCTCGCGGGCGAGGGCCTGGTCGACAGCCAAAAACTCCTGACCGGCAAGCTCTCGGCGGACGAGTGGCGGCGCGTCGGCGCCGCGGCCACGACCATCAGCGCGACGGATATCCGCATCGACGACAACCCGTCGCTGTCCGTTGCGGACATGAACGCCCAGTGCCGCCGCATCCCGAACCTTGGCCTTGTCGTCATCGACTATCTGCAGCTCATGCAGTCGGCCGGCAGCGGCCATGGCTGGTCCAACGAGAGCCGCACGCAGGCCGTCTCCGACATGAGCCGCATGCTCAAGATCATGGCCAAGGAGCTCAATGTTCCGGTCATCTGCCTGTCGCAGCTGTCGCGTGCCAACGAGTCGCGCCAGAACAAGCGCCCGATGCTGTCCGACCTCCGTGAGTCCGGCGCCATCGAGCAGGACGCGGACATCGTGCTCGCGCTCTACCGCGACGGGTATTATAACAAGGAGTGCGAGAATCCGAACCTCGCCGAGGCAATCATCCTCAAAAACCGCCACGGCGAGACCGGCACGCTCGAACTCATGTGGCTGCCGGAGTACACATCCTTCGCGGCCATCGAGAAGAAGTACGACGACGATGACTATTGATGCCATCATGCCCGGCGTGCGTGTGCTGTGTGCCGTGTCCGGCGGGGTGGACTCCATGTACCTCCTGCACCGGATGACGGCGCTGGGCGCGCAGCGCGGCTTTGCCGTCGGCTGTGCGCACTTCAACCACGGGCTGCGCGGCGCGGAGAGCGACCGCGACGAGGCGTTCGTGCGCGCGCAGTGCGAGAAACTGGGCGTGCCGTTTTATGCCGGGCGCGGCGATGTTGCGTCCGTGCGCGGCATGGGCACTGAGGCCGCCGCGCGCGAGCTGCGCTATGCGTTCTTGGCGCAATGCGCGCAGGCGCACAGCTACGACTGGATCGCCACGGCGCACACGGCGGATGACAACGCCGAGACGCTGCTGCTCAACCTCGCGCGCGGCTGCGGCCTGCGCGGCCTGACCGGCATCCCGCCGCAGCGCGGCAAGCTCCTGCGCCCGATGCTGGACACGACGCGCGCGCAGGCGGAGGCCTACCTGACCGCCCATGCCATCCCGCACGTGGAGGACAGCACGAACGCGGCCGATGCCTATGCCCGCAACCGCGTCCGGCACCATGCCGTGCCGGCGCTCGAGAGCGTGAATCCCGCCTTCGTGCAGCACGCGGCCGACACGGCAGCGCTCCTGCGCGAGGACGAGGCGTTTCTCAGTGGGCTGGCTGCGGATTTTCTGGCTGGACAGATGCCCGCGGAGGGCATCCCGATCGCAGAGCTGCTGGCGCTGCCGCGCCCGGTGTGCGTGCGTGCGCTGCAGCAGGCGGCCGGACGGGAACTGTCGCGCCGGCATCTGCTGGCGCTCGAGCGGCTGTGTGACGGGGAAGGGCTCGGCTATGCCGATGTGCCCGGCCTGCGCGTGACGCGCGAGCAGGGGCGGCTGTTTTTCGGCGCGCAGGCGCTGCCGCCGCTCGGGACGCACATTCTGCGTCCGGGTGAGACGGCGGAGATCCCGGAGCTGGGGCTGCGCGTCACGGTCGGCGTGCCGGAACCGTTTCGTGAAATTCACAGCGCGTTCACCACTTTTTGCTTTAAATCTGCGATCATCCATGATAAACTATCTGTTACGCCGCGGCGTCCGGGCGACCGGATCCGTCTGGCGGGGCGCGGCTGCACGAAGCGCGTGAGCGACCTGTTCGCCGAACGGGGGCTGACACAGGCCGAGCGCGACCGCGTGCCGATCATCCGCGCGGCAGATGCGCCGGCGGCCATCGCCGGTTTCGGCGTTGCCGAGCAATGCGCAGCGGCGCCGGGGCAAACCATGATCTGCATCCGAATGGAACAGATCCAGACATATGGGGGAGAATACTATGAGCGATATGAGAGATGACATTGCGTCCGTTCTGCTGTCCGCCGAGGAGATCCAGGCGCGCACGGCGGAGCTGGGTGCCCAGATTTCCAGGGATTTCGACGGCCGCGAGCCGCTGTTTGTCGGCGTGCTCAAGGGCTGCTTTGTGTTTATGGCCGACCTGATGCGCAGCGTGACCATCCCGTGCTCGGTCGATTTCATGGCTGTGTCGTCCTACGGCAACCAGACCACGACCACCGGCGCCGTGAAGATCAACAAGGATCTGAATCAGGACATCGAGGGCCGTGACATCATCCTCGTTGAGGACATTCTCGACAGCGGTGTCACGCTGCACTATCTCAAGGACTATCTCAGCGTCCGCCGGCCTGCCTCCATCACCATTGCCACCCTGCTCGATAAGCCCGCCCGCCGCAAGGCGCCGATCCACGCCGCCTATGCCGGCTTTGAGGTGCCGGATGCGTTCGTCGTCGGCTATGGGCTCGATTACGCAGAAAAATACCGCAATCTCCCGTATATCGGCGTACTCAAGCCGGAGGTCTACTCCACCTGAGCGCCCGGTGCGGATCCCATAAAGGATGTGATTTAATTTGAAACCTGATAAGAACCGTGCCAGAGGCATCGGGTTCTACCTGCTGATCGGCGTGATCATTCTCGCCGTCATCTTCTATCTGACCACACCGGCAGAGCAGAAGGAATACACCTATTCCGAGATCGAGGAACTGTTCCGCCAGGAGCAGGTCAAGTCGTTCTGCCTCGAGGGAGATGAGCTCACGCTCAATCTCTATTCTCCGGACAGCGATGGCAATACGACGATCAAAAAGACGCTGTCGAATCCCACCTGGTTCCGTGAGGATCTGGGGGATCTGATCGAGCAGCAGACCGCCAGCGGCGTGCTGACGGAGTATGATTACGTCAAGGGCTGGACGGCGCCGTGGTGGATGTCCATCCTGCCGTACCTGATCACGATCGTGCTGTTCGTCGGCGTGTGGTACCTGCTCATGAACAAGGCGGGCGGCGGCGGAGCGCCGGGCGTCGGCAAGTTCGGCAAGGCGCACACGCGCACCGGCGAGGACAACCTCAAGAAGGTTACGTTTGCCGATGTCGCCGGCGCGGAAGAGGAAAAAGAGGAGCTGTCCGAGATCGTGGACTTCCTCAAGCGCCCGCAGAACTATACCGCGATGGGCGCGCGCATCCCCAAGGGCGTGCTGCTCGTCGGCCCTCCGGGCACCGGCAAGACGCTCATGGCCCGCGCAGTCGCGGGCGAGGCAGGCGTGCAGTTTCTGTCCATTTCGGGCTCGGACTTTGTCGAGCTCTATGTCGGTGTCGGTGCATCGCGTGTGCGCGATCTGTTCGACCAGGCCAAGAAGGTCGCCCCGGCCATCGTGTTCATCGACGAGATCGACGCGGTCGGCCGCCAGCGCGGCAGCGGTCTCGGCGGCGGTCACGACGAGCGCGAGCAGACGCTCAACCAGCTGCTCGTCGAGATGGACGGCTTTACGAATAACGAGGGCGTCATCGTCATGGCGGCGACCAACCGCGCCGACATTCTCGATAACGCGCTGCTGCGCCCCGGCCGCTTTGACCGGCGCGTGTATATGGGTCTGCCCGATATCAAGGGCCGCGAGGAGATCCTGAAGGTCCACGCCCGCGGCAAGCCGCTGGGCGACGATGTGGATCTCAAGAGCATCGCGCGCGGCACGGCCGGCTTTGCCGGTGCGGATCTGGAGAACCTCCTCAACGAGGCCGCCATCATGGCCACGCGCAGCAAGCGCCGCTTCATCATGCAGGCGGATATCGACGAGGCGATCCTGAAGGTCGTCATGGGCCCGGAGAAGAAGAGCCGCGTCGTGTCCGAGCGTGCGCGCCGCCTGACGGCGTACCACGAGTCCGGCCACGCGATCGCGTCGTTCTTCCTCAAGAACTCCGACCCCGTGCACTATATCACCATCATCCCGCGCGGCGCTGCCGGCGGCTTCACCTGGTATCGCAAGGCCGAGGACGCTGAGAACTTCACGTCCCGCGGCGAGATGTTTGACAGCATCGTCTCCGCGCTCGGCGGCCGCATTGCCGAGCAGCTCTTCCTTGACGATATCTCCACCGGCGCGTCCAACGATATCCAGCAGGCGACGAACATCGCCCGCGACATGGTCATGAAATACGGCATGTCCGAGAAGCTCGGCCCGATCTCGTTCGACGATTCGAGCCACAGCATCTTCATCGGCCGCGATTTCGGCACCACGAAGAGCTATTCCGAGGAGACCGCCGCCACGATCGACGAGGAGGTCAAGCACCTGTTCGACCAGGCCTACGCCAAGTGCGAGGCGCTGCTGCGCGAGCACGCCGACCTGCTGACCGGCCTCGCGGAGTACCTGCTCATCCACGAGACGATCGAGGGCGATGACTTCCGCTACTACTGTGAGCACGGTGTGATGCCCGTCCACCCGGACGACACCATTGAGCCGCCGGCGAAGGTCATCCGCAGAATGGACGAGGCCCCCGAGACCCCGCAGCCGGACGCGGAAGCGCCGGCCCAGCCGGAGGCACCGTCCGCACCGGATGCGGACGCTCCGAACAGCGATCCCGGCGAGCAGCTGTAAGCCGTCCGCACGCAAAACACGATCACGATCAAAAGGCCGCAGCGCATATGCGCTGCGGCCTTCTTGCTGCCCGGCGCGCGGCGTATGCGCCGCACACTGTCCGGGGAAACAACGATATCTAAACGATATATAGAAGAGCCGCCCCCTGGAAAAGGGGCGGCTCTCGCTGTTGCTGCGGCGCGGACGCGGCTGCATCCGCGCCTTGAGTGGGGGGAAGAAAATAGGGGTGGATGTATAGAAAGGATGGTGTGTGGAGCGTGTTATGCGATCAGAAGGACGCCTTGATGCTGTTGATGGTCTCTTCGGCTTCCTTGACCATGCGGTCGAGCAGAACCTTGACCGGCACGACATCGTGCACGAGACCCATACCCATGCCGGCGCAGAAGATCGCGCTGTCGACATTGCCGTCCTGGAAGGCCACGCGGGTCTTCTGGCCGGTGATGACGGGCATCTGCTCCTTGAGGATGTCCATCGGGCCCTTGCCGGTGCGCAGGCCGCGGTTCTCGATCTCGTTGGCGAGCAGGGAAGCGTTGTTCTTGGACACGCGCATCATGCTGCCGATGGTCTTCTGGCAGAGTACGGTGTCCTTTTCGGTGTGGTTGATGACCCACTGGCGGTGGTTGTCGGAGATCGGGCACTCATCGACGCACACGAAGCGGGTGCCCATGGCAACGCCGGAAGCGCCGAGCGCGAGCGCAGCCGCGAGGCCGTGGCCGTCCGCGATGCCGCCGGCGGCGATGACCGGGATCTTCATGTCCGCGGCGCAGCGGCGCGCGATGACGAATGTGCCTACGCCGTCAGCCGACGGATGGCCGCCGACCTCGTAGCCGGCGATGATGACGCCGTCGAGTCCCTTGCGCTCCATACTCATGGAGACCTTGTAGTTCGGGCACTTGTGGAAATGACGCATGCCGGCGGACTTGATGTCGGCGATGAATTCGCGCGGATCCTCGGCGCTCGTCTCGATAGCGGCAACGTGCTTTTCGCCGCACAGACGGATGGTCTTGCGGATCTCCTCGTTGTCCAGACGCTGGGTCGGGGCGAGGGAGATGTTGACGATGTAGGGCTTGTTGGTCAGGCTGTTCATCTCGTCGAGCGCGTCGGCAAACTCGTCGAGCGTCGGCCAGCAGGTGACGTTGATGGTGCCGATACCGCCGGCGTTGCACACGGCGGCCGCGAGCTGCGGCACGGCTAGCCACTGCATGCCGCTCTGGACGATCGGGTACTCAATGCCAAACATTTCAGTCAGTTTTGTTTTCATGTATGCTACCTCCTAATGATGTTTAATGGTTTGAAAAAATGCGTCTGTCGCCTTGCTAATCAAAAATATATCAAAGCGGGGCGGGGGTCTCAACAGTATTCAGACCAAAGTTGTGGCCGGGCGCAGCGACGTGTTTTGGAGGAAATGTACAAAGCGCGTACGGCTTGCAAAAAACGGATAACCCAGCGCAATGCGCACCCGTTTTTGTACAATTCGGGCGGAAAGTGTGCAGAGAATACCTAATTTAATACTTGAAAATCAGCAGTATGTGTGTTTTCCGGCCGCTTGGTTATGGAGTACAAAAAAATGATTTTTCTCTCTGCGGATTTCGTAGTCTTTGTTGGTGAAAAAGCGCTGAATTCGGTGTAACCTAAAACCAACTTGACAGATAATTAACTAACGAAAGCGCAAGTTGAGAACCATTCATTAAGGAGGAGTGAAACTCATGAGCAAGCAAATGAAAAAGACGATTTTCGGCATTCTGGGCGGTATTGTCCTGATGCTGCTGATCGCCTACCTGCCGCCGGAAACGGAAATGATGAGCCGTCAGGGCTGGCAGTATCTCGGGTGCTTCGGCTTCCTGCTGACGTGCCTGATCTCCGGCGCCCTGCCGGACTGGGTCGCAACCCTTGCGACCATGGTCATGCTGCTGGTATTCAAACTCGGCAAGGTGGCGGACGTCACGGTCGAGTTCTCCGGCACGACCGTCTGGCTGTGCATCGGCGTGTTCATCATGTCGGTCGGCATCAACAACAGCGGCTTCATGAAGCGCCTGGCGCTGTGGGTCCTCACGAAGTTCCCCGGCACCTATCGTGGCCAGGTCACGGCCATGATGCTCGCGGGCATCATCACCACCCCGATGATCCCCAGCTCCTATGCCAAGACCTCCATCATGGCGCCCCTGATCGGCCAGGTCTGTGAGGCTGTCGGCGCGGAGCCGAACAGCAAAGCGGCCCGCGGCCTGTGGTTTGCCAACTTCATGGGCACGTACATCCTCGGCATTGCCTTCATGTCCGGCTCGGCGTTCGTTGCGCTGATGATCGGCTTCATGCAGGGCCTCGCCTTCACCTGGGGCTCCTGGCTCAAGTGCACGATCGTCTGGTATCTCGTGCTCATCGTTCTGACCTATCTGTACTGCACGATCATCTGCAAACCGAAAGAAAAGCTCGCCGGCGACGTGACCTTCCTCAAGGAGCAGTACAAGGCGCTCGGCGCCATCTCCAAGAAGGAGAAGCAGGGCATCATCATCGTTGCCATCGCCATTATCCTCTGGATCACCCAGAAGCTGCACGGCGTGGACGCCGGCTTCGTGGCCATCGCGGCTGACGTGGCGTTCTTCGCCGCCGGCCTGCTGACGGCGCCGGAGGCCAACGCCAAAGGCCAGTGGACGCTTGTCGTCTTCATCGGCGGCATCCTCAGCATCGCCAAGTTCATGAACACCACCGGCGTCAGCGCATGGCTGGCCAGCCTGCTCGGCCCCATCTTCGCGCCCATCATGAGCAGCCCGTATATCTTCGTTCCCTGCCTGTGCATCATCACGTTTGCCCTGCGTTACGTGATCGTGTCCCAGACCTGCATGCTCACGATGATGATCGCCATCTTCGGACCGCTCATGGAGGCACACGGCATGAGCATGTTCATCCTCGTCTTTGTCGAGTGGCTGTGCGGCACGTACTGGAACACCGCTTACGGCAACCCGTCCGTGGTCGGCTTCATCAAGATGACCGGCGACAAGTGCGTCGACTATCCCTGCGCGCAGAAGGCTTCTTACGCCTACATGGTCATAACGATCATCGCCATGCTGGCCAGCGTCCCGCTCTGGCAGGCGATCGGTCTCTGCTGATCCGAATATCCCCGTCAGATCCACCGTCCCCTGTGCAGACATTCTCTGCACGGGGGACACTTTCCAGATGCGCCGCTGGTCAAGGTGCCTAATTTCGCCGCTGCGATCGGCGGTCACTTTCGTAGCCGGTGCTCTGGGATGCGGTGTGCAGAGTTGATATAGTAGTCATAGTCAGAAAGGTAACATTCCGGCACATTGCCGGTCATACACAGCGTTTGAAAGGAGAAAAACATCATGATCAAAACCAGACTTACCGAGCTTGTCGGGCTCAAATACCCCATCATCCAGGCCGGCATGGGTCCGTATCCGGTCACCAGCCTGTGCATCGCGGCGGCCAACGCTGGCTGTCTCGGCCTGTGCAGCACATTTGCCACCACGTCCCGCGAGACCAACCCCATCGTCTTTGAAGACTTCTGCAAGCAGGCACACGCCGAGACCACCGATGACGATGTGACCATCTTCAAGAAAATGTTCACCCGCGTGTTTGAAGAGACCAAGGAGTCCGACGGTATCTTCGGCGCGAACGTCATGGTCTCTGCGGAGGTCAAGGCCAATGCCATGAAGGTCATGCAGGCCATCAAGGAGCTGCGCGAGGCCGATCCCGAGATGAAGCGCCGCTTCCGCGTGCTCGTCACTACGGCCGGCGACCCGATGCCCTGGGCAAACTTCGTCAAGGAGCAGGGCATGATCTGGATGCACGTGTTCCCGGGTGTGCGCACCGCGGCCCGCTGCAAGAAGGCCGGCGTGCAGGTGCTCATCGCCTCCGGCCACGAGGGCGGTATGCACACGGCGTGGCAGCCGGTGCACAGCATGACGCTGCTGCCGGACATCATCGAGAAGTTCTCTGACGAGAACACGCTCGTGTGCGGCACCGGCGGCTTCTGCGACGGCAAGTCGATCGCGGCGGCCTTCGCCATGGGCGCTGACGGCGTGCAGATGGGCACCCGCTTCCTCGCCACCGAAGAGAGCGATTTCTGCGAACTGTGGAAGAAGATGGTCGTCGACTGCGCCGACGGCGGCACGATCATTGCCCGCGGCTTTGTCGGCCCGGCGCGCTGGCTGCGCAGCGACGTGTCCCTGCAGCATGCTTACAACACCGCCAAGGAAGCCCCCGGCTCCTACGTCGGTGTGCCGGATGACTTCTCGAGCATCCCGATGGAGCTGCTGACCTTCGAGCGTTACGGTATTGCCGCGACCTATAAGGGCGACGTGGAGCACGCCATGGCCGGCGCCGGCGAGTGCGCGCAGCGCATCACCGATCTGCCCAAGACCAAGGACATGGTCGAGAAGGTCATGGGCGACGCCGAGACCATCATCCGCGGCCTGGCGGCAAAGTATGTCGCCGACTGAGCTCTGCGCAAGAGAAAGGAGCCAGACATGGCGGAAATGAACGCAGCCTTTTTTGAAGAGGCGAAATACAATCTCCAGCACGGGAAGATCAACTTCCTGAACGTGGCCGGGCTCATCCCGGAAGTCGCTGAGGAGCGCCATGTGGTCGTGCGTCTGCCTGCCAACAGCATGCACCTTAACCACGTGAACATCGTCTATGCCGGCAGCTATTTCGTGCTGGCCGAGTCCTCGGGCGCCACGCTGATCAAGTGCACCTATGCCGGCAAGTATGTGCCGATCATCAAGAGCGTGAACATTGATTACCGCAAGCCGACCAAGCGCGACCTGATCGTGGACA
This sequence comes from Clostridiales bacterium, assembly GCA_025757645.1. Classification (NCBI taxonomy): domain Bacteria; kingdom Bacillati; phylum Bacillota; class Clostridia; order Eubacteriales; species Clostridiales bacterium. Next base: position 2,039,805 of record CP107216.1, on the reverse strand, counting down.
TCTCCATGACGGAGGAAGAAGCCAAAGAGCGCATTGCCTATGTCGAAGAGCACGGCAAGGGGCAGTACCCGCTCGATGTGCCCGTTATGGACGCCGACGGCGTGCATTGCGCCGATGTGCACATCGTGTTCTACCTGATGCCGAAACCGTAAAGAGCGATTTTTCCCTTTGTTTCCCGCGCCGCATCCGCCCGTTCGGATGCGGCGCTTTTTTCGTGCCGGAAGCGCCCGAAAATCTATGGCAACACAGCACAAAAATGCACGTCCGCAGGGGCAAAAGAATTGTAAGAAATACAGGTAACAAGCGCCGAAACAATCGTTATAATATAGACAAAGCATCGGATCCATTTCATTTCAACAAACTGAAAACCGTTGCAATTTCAGAAAAAATCTGCATCAACAAGGAGGCTATATCCATGAGAAAACCACTCGAGGGACTGTTCGTGGTCGAGATGACCAGCTACTGGTCCGCGACGACGACGGCGCGGTTCCTGCGCGACATGGGCGCGCGTGTCGTGCGCGTTGAGACCCCGCCTATCGGCGACTTCTGCCGTTACTACGGCCGCTCTATGGGCATGCCCATCACGGCGGAAGAGAACCCCATCCACGATATTTTCAACGGCGGCAAAGAGTGCGTCGCGCTGGATCTGAAAGATCCCAAGAACCTCAAGCTCATGCAAAACATGCTCGCCAAGGCGGACGTATTCATCACTAGCACCCGCACGGCCGGCCTGAAAAAGCTCGGTCTGGACTGGGAGACGCTGCACGCCAAGTACCCGAAGCTCGTCATGGGTCAGGTCACCGGCTACGGCATCAACGGCCCGCTGGTCAACCGCCCCGGCATTGACGCGATCGCTTATTTCGGCGCCAACGGCGTCATCCTTGACACCCGCACCGATCCCGACAGCCCGCCGATCTACCCGCCTGCCGGCATGGGCGACACGACGACCGGCATCACGCTGCTCAGCGGCGTGCTGGCAGCCCTGCTCGCAGCGCGCGAGACGGGCGTGGGCGACTACGTCATGACGTCCCTGTACGGCACCGGCAACTTCGTCACCGCCGGCTTTGCCACGAACTGCAACTACGGCTATGAGTGGCCGCGGGAAGCGCACACCATGAGCCCGCTTGGCCAGGGCTACAAGTGCCGTGACGGCCGCTACATCTACGTGTTCGTCAACGACTATACGAGTGTCTGGCCGAAGTTTGCCAAGGCGCTGCGTCTGCCGGAAGAGGTCGTGACCGACCCGCGCTTCACGACCAAGGAGTCGACGACGATCATTGCCAACCGCTCCGCGCTCGTGGACATCATCCGTGAGTACGCGCTCAAGCGCGACGCGCAGGATATCCTCGACGAGCTCGTCGCCTACGATGTGCCGAGCTGCATCCTTAACCAGTACAAGGATCGCTTTTCCGGCGAGTGGCTCGAGCAGTCGGTCTCCAACGGCTACCTGATCGAGCACACCTATCCGTCGGGCAACAAGACGTATCTGGCGCAGATGCCGATCTATTTTGACAGCCTCGGCGTGCAGGATCTCTATGCACAGCACAGAGCGCTGGGCGCGGACAACGAAGCCATCGAGAAGGAATTCGGCGACGGCGAATAAAAGCGCATCTCCCGATCAAAAGCAGGGCCGCAACAGCGGCCCTGCTTTTTTGCGTCTCCGTGGTCAGAACGGCAAAAAGCGTCCCCATCTGCCGGGCAGACGGGGACGCGCCAGTGTGCTGTATTTTCGCGTGCTCAGCGGTTTTTCAGCGCCTGGATGAGCACCTTGCCGGTGGCGTTCTTCGGCAGCTCCGGCAAGAATTCCACCTCACGCGGCATGCGGAACGACGGCATGTTGGCGCGGCAGAATGTCTGCACCTGCTCGACCGTCAGTGACCGGCCGGGCTTGCAGACGATGCTCGCCTTCACGTGCTCGCCCCACTTCGGGTCGGGCATGCCGTAGACGGCGGCTTCGGCGATCTCGGGCATTTTCAGCAGCACGTCGATGACTTCCTCGGGGTAGATATTCTCGCCGCCGGAGATGATGAGCGAATCCTTGCGGCCGCGCAGGTAGAGATAGCCGTCCTCGTCGAGATAGCCCACGTCGTGCGTGAAATACCAGCCGTCGCGGATCACGTCCGCGGTCTTTTCCGGCATCTGATAGTAGCCGAGCATCATGCCCTGCCCGCGCACGCAGATCTCGCCCTCCTCACCGGCATCGCACAGCGAGCCGTCCGGCCGCACGATGCGCACGGCGGCGCCGAGCAGCGCCCGTCCGACCGAGGTGAGATACCGTCCGCCGAGGATCAGGTGATCCTCCGGGAGCAGCGCCGTGACGGTGCTGGCCATCTCCGTCATGCCGTAGGACTGATAAAAGCGGCAGTTGAGCCGGTCGAGCGCGCGCCGCAGCAGATCCGGGGAAATGGGGCAGGTGGAGTAGTTGATGACCTTCAACTGCGACAGGTCGTAGTTTTTGCGGTCCATCTCATCGAGGATGCCCTGCAGAATCAGCGGGATGACGCCGATGGCGCGCACCTTTTCCCGCACGAGACTCTCCACATAGTCGCTCACGGTGAAGTTCGGGATCATGATGAGCTTACCGCCAGTCGCCAGCGTGAGATAGGCGCCAGTGCACGCGGAGTGGAATAGCTGCGAGATGTACTGATAGACCTGCCCGTCCGGGAACTCCAGCGTTTCAAGCATGCTCTCAAGCTGATTGAGATAGCGCGCGTGGGAGTAGACCACACACTTCGGCCGCCCGGTCGTGCCACTCGTGTGCATGTGGTAGGCAGGGGCGTCGGGCGCAACGACGGTCTCCACCGGCGTGTCCGGCATACCTGCGAGCAGGGAATAGAGGGCGGAGCGGCCGTCGGCTTCCGGCGTCAGGGACAGGAACGTGATGCGTCCGGCATAGTGCTGCCGCAGGGCGTCGCCCCAGTCCTCGCGCTCCGGCTTGAAGAAGGCGCACCGGACCTCGTTGAGATCGAGCAGGTAGGTCATTTCTTCCGGCGCGAGCCGCCAGTTGAACTTGACCACGGTGCCGCCCAGCTTCAGGATCGCAATTTCCGCGATCATGACCTCCGGGCAGTTGCGCGAGATGATGGCGACGCGGTCGCCCGGCGCAATGCCGAGACTGCGCAGGCAGTGCGCCGTCCGGTAGATGAGTGCCTGCAGTTCCCGGTAGGTGATGCGCCAGTCGCCGAATACAATGGCCTCACGCTCCGGGCAGCGTGCAAAGCTCTCGTCGAGGATCTGACCGACGCCGGTCGTTTTTTGAAATCTGCTGATGTTATCCATATCTGGCTCGCTCCTATACAAAATCATTCGAACGTTCCGACGGCTTGTTAATTTATTATCTTATTCGCATTATATCGAACCACCGCGGACAGGTCTTCATAGGAGACTACGAATTTATGCGCCGCCCGGGTGTCTGCTTTTAGGCAAAATGAAAGCAGCAGCGCCCTTTACGCGCACGCAATCGTAGGAAATGCACAGTGCGCGGCGGCGAGAAAAACCGCATTTCGTAACAAATGCCCTGAACAATTCGCCGTGATATTGTTACAATAAAGACAAAGATGAGGCGAAAAAGCCGCAAAAACACGGAGAATTCGGACAAAAGCGCGAAAGTTGCGCCAATGGCTTCCAATTTCATCGTAGAAGTCTCCAAAAATTCGGATCTCCGGTGTTTTTGCGGAAAGGGACTTTTTTCCTCAAAATTTGTGTGGGAATATGCACTTGTGACTGCCGTTTTGCGCAGCACGGAAAGGAGAGAATCATGACGCTGTCCGTGGAAATGATCGCCGAGAGCATGCAGCCGTTCGGCGCGCGGGTCGTAATGCAGCTGGAGCGGACATTTGCCTTCCGCCGGGTCCAGATGCTCACGCCCGAGTCCGAGAACACGCTCGAGGAAGACGTGCTCTACGTCAGCGAGCCAAAGGTGATCCGCCGCTTACCGAAGGGGCTGCTGCACGACCACTTTTTCGTTGTCCGGGCGCGCCCGGAGGATGCGGAGCCCGTTCGCCCCGGTGTCAATGCGCTGCTGTATGACGAACAGTATTCTCTCGGCGCGGTGACGAACCACCTGCTCACACTGTTTGACCGCCTGCAGACACTGGAGTATCAGATGCGTCTGGCCGTGCGCGCGCACGCCGGGCTGGAGCCGCTGATGGAGGTCGGGCGGAAGATGATCCCGGACGCGACGATCGTCGTCGTCGACTCGGCGTATAACATCATCGGCGCCACGCGCGAGCGCGGGTCGGGCAATATCTATGTCGATCAGATGCTCGAGCAGGGCTATTACGACAAGGACTCGCTGCAGCTCATGGCGGAGGCCGGCTATTTTGAAGTCAGTGACCGGTACCTGCGTCCGGTGCTGTCGGTGCCGCCGAATATCTGCAACGACCCCGTGATCCTGCGCTCCTACATTGCCAACGGGATGTTTTATTCCTTTGCCGGTTGCTATTTCCCTGGCCGGCTGCCGACGATGGTGGATCAGGAGCTGTTCCGCTGCTTTACCGAGCAGCTCGACCATTACTTCCGCGAGACGGGCTTTTACAGCCAGAGCATGCCGCAGCGCCAGCAGATGATCCATGATCTCCTGCGCTATGGGGAGGAGAATCCGGAGCTGGTGCGCGACCGTGCGCGCGGCCTGCGCCTGCCGGAGACGGGCGACTTCCGTCTCGGCTATGTCGAGTTCGACGAGCAGGCGTCCACCTCGAAGGCAGGGTACATGGTGCTGCAGCTGCGCGCGTGGAGCAACGTGGCCAATTATGGCGTGATGCAGTATCAAAACAGCGTGCTCATCCTCTTTCAGGACTGGCACGATTACCCGGCCGGGGAGCAGCTTTTGTTCCGCGAGCGGTGGGACGAGCTGCTGACGCTGCTGGGCAAGAACCATGCGCATATCGGCGTGAGCCTGCTGTTCACGGAGCTGGGACGCCTGCGCATGGGCTACGATCAGGCGCGGACCGCCATCGAGATCGGCCGCAAGCTGGATCCCGATGCGCTGGAGTATCACTATTCCAAGTATTATCTCAACGACATGCTCGAATGCTACCGGGAAAAATTCGCGCTCGATGACGTCATTGTGCGCTATCTGGATCAGCTTGCCGGGGAGCGCGGCTACAGCAACAGCAACCTCCTGCTGCTGTACCACTACCTGAACACGGAGCGCAACATTTCCCTGACCGCTAAGCGCGTGCACATGCACCGCAACAGCGTTATTTACCGCCTGCAGCGCATTCAGGACGTGCTCAATCTCGACCTGGACGACCCGGATGTGCGTCTGCGGCTGATGATCACGTTCAAGATCCTGCGGATGGAGGGCAAGCTCCCGGAGATCACGGACGAGCCGCCGGAGCCGGACAACGGCGGAAGCGACCGCCTGACGCTTGTGGAATGAGCCCGCGAAAAGAGAAGAACAGCACACGGCAGCGCCTCCCGGGGCGCTGCCGTGTGCTGCTTCCGATCGGGGTCAGGTCTGCTGCTCGGCCTGTGCCTGCAGCGCGCGCTCGCGGGCCTTGCGCTCGCAGTGCGCGTAGTAGCTGTTGCCCATCTCCTCAAATTTCTCTTTCGGCAGCAGCAGCTCTTCGAGCGGCTTGCGCGTCTTCGGCAGGATCGTGCCGTAGCTGCCGTAGTCCTCGCCGGCCTGGCGGACATAGCCGAGGTATTCTTCCACACGCTCCTGCAGCGGCGGCACCGGCATCATCTCGCCCTCGCCGCAAAAGAGCGTCGTGTAGTTGCCCACGCCGAGCATGAGGTCAAACTGCGCGAGCACGGCGTCGTAGTTGCCCTTGGGGGAGAAAAAGCCGCAGGTCGAGATCAGCACATGCCGCTGGTGCGACTGGTCGTAGCGCGTGACGTGCTTACCGTTGCCCTTGCCGTCGGTGCGGTCGCACATGACGGGGCGGTTGATCGGCACCGTGCGGTCGAGAAAGCACTTGAGCTGGCCGGGCAGGGCGTAGTAGTAGAGCGGGAAGCTCCACACGACGAGGTCGGCCGTGACGTAGCTTTCGATCGCGGCGGCCATGTCGTCGTCGCGGAAGCACTTGCCCGGCGTGCGCTTCCAGCAGTTGAGGCAGCCGAGGCACGGCTCAATGTGCATTTTGGCCACGGTCAGTTCTTCGACCTGCGTGTCGCAGGTCTTGGCGAGCCCTTCGAGAAAGGCGCGCGTCATGCGCAGCGAGTTGCTGCGCTCCATGCGGGGACTTCCGTTGATGACAAGAATGTTCATGGACGTTTCCTCCTGGTTTATTCGCACGTGTAGCGGCCGGGGCGCTTTTCGAGCATGGCGGCGGCCGCCTCGGCCTTGTCCTTGGTCGATACGGTGTAGATGCCCTGAATCTCCTCGGCCAGCAGGCCCACGGAGGTGCCGGCGTCGGTAGCGATGTTGATGCACTTTTTGCACATCTGCACGGCGATCGGCGGCTTGGCCGCAAGCTTTTCGGCATAGGCCAGCGTCGTCTGATCCAGCTCGCCGAGCGGCACCACGCGCTCCACGAGCCGGATGCGCGCGGCCTCCTGCGCGTCGATATCCTCGCATGTCATGGCCAGCAGCTTTGTCATGCCGGGGCCGATGAGCTTGGTCAGGCGGGTCGTGCCGCCGAGATCGGTGCTGATGCCGACGTCGACCTCCCGCAGGGAAAACTTTGCGTTGTCGGCGGCAATGCGGATATCGCACGCCGTGATGAGCTCGATGGCGGTGCCCATGCACGCGCCCTGGATGCCGACCACGACCGGCAGGTTGCACTCGCTCCAGAAGCGGTAGGCCTGCTGCCAGTGATAGACGCCGTAGAGGCTGCGCCCCGGCTTGCCGATCACCGCTTTGGCGTAATTGAGGTCGATGCCGGCGGAGAAGTGCCGGCCGTCTGCCAGCAGCGCAATGGCGCGCAGGTCGTGATCGCCGACGATCTCGGTCTGCTGCAGCTCGATCATGGCCTCGTAAAACGGGGCGCTGATGGTGTTGAGCTTTTCCGGCCGCGCGAGCCGCACGATGCCGACGGCGCCGCGCCGCTCAAAGCTTAGAAATTCCTGATAGGACATGGTCTGGCTCCTTTCTTTATGCCTTTATGCCTGCTCCGGTTTCCGGCGCTGACGCAGCGCTTTTGTCAGAGCGGGTACGATCTGGAACAGGTCGCCGACGATGGCGTAGTCCGCCACCTGAAAGATCGGCGCGTTCGGGTCGCGGTTGATGGCGATGATGGTGTCGGATGCGCTCATGCCGATCAGGTGCTGGATCGCGCCCGAAATGCCGCAGGCAATGTAGACGCGCGGGCAGACGGTCTTGCCCGTCTGGCCGACCTGATGGATGGGGGAGATCCAGCCGGCGTCGACTGCTGCGCGAGATGCGCCCACGCAGCCGCCGACGGTGTCGGCCAGCTCCTGCAGCAGCGCGAAATTTTCCGGTCCCTTCATGCCGCGTCCGCCGGAGACGATGATCTGCGCCTCGGTCAGATTCGCGGTCGCGGCGTCGAGCACCGGGATCAGCTCCAGCAGCTCCGTGCTGCTCCGCCGGGCGTCCTCCGGCAGCGATTCCACAAAGACCGCGCCGGTGCGCGCGGGGTCAAATGCCGGCGCGCGGAACACGTTCGGCCGCACGGTGCCCATCTGTGGCTTCGTGTCGGGGCAGATATTGGTCGCCATCAGATTGCCGCCGAAGGCCGGCCGCGTCCAGAGCACGCAGCGGTGCGCGTCCACGTCGAGATGCGTGCAGTCGGCCGTCAGCCCCGTGTGCAGCCGGCAGGAGATGCGCGGCCCGAGGTCGCGCCCCACGTTCGTCGCGCCGATCATGAGCACTTCGGGCGCGTATTTGCGCACGAGGTGGCACATGGCGGCGGTGAAAATGTCCGTATTGTAGTGCGCCAAGGCGGGATCTTCCATGGTGATGACTGTGTCGGCGCCGCAGCCGATCGCCTGCGCGGCGAGCGTGCCGGCGTGCGGGTCGAGAATGACGCCGACGAGCTGTTCACCCATCTTGTCGGCGAGCAGGCGCCCCTGTCCCAGCAGCTCCAGCCCGACGCTGCGCAGCTGCCCGTCCTCCGTCTCGAGGAAGACCCAGACGTGTTTGCTCTCAGACATGATCCCCGCCTCCTTCCAGCGAGATGTGCGCCGCGTCGAGCTGCGCCAGCAGGGACGCCACGGCGGCCTCCGGCTGCGCGCCGTCGATGCGCACGGTCTGCTTGGTGCGCACGGGCACGAATGTTCTTGATACCTTTGTCGGTGAGCCGTGCAGGCCGATGCAGTCGGGATCGAGTGCCGGCAGATCGTCCGCCGTCAGCGTCTGCGGCTGCATGCGGTTGGCCTGCAGCTTGCGCATGACGTTCGGCAGCCGCGGCTCGTTGATGGTCTTCACGACCGTGACCACGGCCGGCAGCGGCGCGCGCAGCACGCGGTAGGCGCGCTCGCCCTCCTGCCGGATGCGGATCGCGCCGTCCTCGATCGTGATGGCGCATGCGCACGTGAGCTGCGGCAGCCCCAGATGCTCGGCCAGCATGGGGCCGACCTGCGCCGTGTCGCCGTCGATGGCCTGCCGGCCGCAGAGGATCAGGTCAAAGCCGCCGAGCGCCCGCACGGCCTGTGCGAGCGTGTAGCTTGTGGCATAAGTGTCCGCGCCGCCGAAGCGCCGGTCGGACACCAGCACCATCCGGTCGGCACCGAGGGCATAGCACTCGCGCAGCGCCTGCGCCGCCTGCGCCGGCCCCATGGTCATGGCGGTCACGGTGCCGCCGAGCGTCTCGCGGAGCTGCACGGCCGCCTCGAGCGCGTATTTGTCAAAGGGGTTGACGGTGCTCGGCACACCGGCGCGGATGAGGGTGTTGGTTTTCGGATCCATGCGGATCTCGGTCGTGTCCGGGACCTGCTTGATACAGACGAGAATGTTCACGCGGCACCGCCCTCAGCCGAGCAGCGTCTTGCCGATGACCTGACGCTGCACCTGGTTCGTGCCCTCGAAGATGCTGTAGATGCGCGCGTCGCGCAGCAGCTTTTCCAGCGGGTATTCGCGGCTGTAGCCATAGCCGGCAAAGACCTGCAGGCCCATGTTCACCACGTCGTAGCACATTTCCGAGGCAAAGCATTTGAGCGAGTTGCCGAGCGTGCCGATCGGGATGCCGGCGTCCGTCATCTGCGCGCCGTAGACCGCCATGGCGCGCGAGGCCTGAATGCGCATCTCCATGTCCGCGATCAGGAACTGAATGCCCTCGAGTTTTGCGATCGGCCCGTGCTTGAAGCTGCGCTCCCTGGCGTAGTCCACGGCCAGATCCAGCGCGCGCTGCGCCACGCCGACGGCGCCCGCCACGCTGACCGGGCGTTTGCCGGCGAGGAATTTCATGGTCTGGGCAAAGCCGTTGCCCTCCGTGCCGATCAGGCGGTCGGCGGGGACGAACACGTCCTCCATCACGAAATCCGCCGTGTCCGACAGGCGGATGCCCATCTTGTCCTCGTGCTTGCCGACGCTCACCCCGGCGTCGCTTTTTTCCACCAGCAGCAGGCTCATGCCGTGATAGCCCGCATCCGGATTCGTCACGGCCAGCACCACGCACGCCGAGCAGAGCGTGGCGTTCGTGATGAAGCACTTGACGCCGTTGAGCACGTAGCCGCCGTCCACTTTCTTTGCACTCGTGCGCGTGCTGCCGACGTCCGAACCGCTCTGCGGCTCCGTGATCGCCATGGAGATGCCCTCACCGCGCAGAATGCGCGCGCAGGCGGCCTGCTTTTGCGCCTCCGTGCCGTCGGCGAGGATCGCCGACAGGCCGAACGAGTAGGAATTGTTCGAGATCGTGAAGCCGGCGTCATGCTTGGCCAGTTCCTCGCTGATGCAGTAGCGCGTCACGGCGTTGAGTCCCAGTCCGCCGTACTGCTCCGGCACGTCCAGACCAAACAGACCCATTTCGCCCCATTTTTCGTGTAGCTGCACCGGGAATTCGCCCTTTTCATCATATTCTTTTACGACCGGGTCGAGCTCACGCTCGGCAAATTCGCGGATCATTTTGACGATATCCTGCTGCTCCGGCGTCATGCCGAGATAGTAACCGTATTTGCTCATGAAAATCTTGCTCCTCTCACGGGAAAGCACGTACTTTCCCAACTTTGATTACATTTTAACGAGGCACGCGGCACGGAACAACGTCATTCAAAACGACGTTTTTTCCCGCCTCCGCACAAGCGACTGTGCAGAAATGACGAAAAAAAGCGCCCGCTTTCTCCTGTTTCAGGAGAAAGCGGGCGCGAAACGGTGGTCACTCTTGATGCACGATGCCGCTGTTGCCGGCATCGTTCTCGCCGTGCGGCGTTTCCCAGTGCGGGATGCGGCCGGTCATTTCGAGGATCTTGAACGAGATCATCAGCCGCAGACGGACATCCGGATCGTCGAGATCCAGCGCGAGAATGTCCTGGATCTTCTGAATGCGGTAGATGACGCTGTTGCGGTGCATGTGCACATGCTTGGCGGTCAGGGAGATATTGCGCTCCGAGCACAGGAAGTAATACAGGAGCTTGATGTTGCTGCAGACGCTGTTGTTATCGTCCATGAGCCGGTCCAGATAGTGCGTATAGGTGTCTTCGAGGGGCATGGTGTCGGCATAATGCTCGAGCATGTCCTCCAGATAGTATTTCGAGTAGAAATAGGCGGTGCCGTCCGTATCACGGCGCTTGCCGATATTCGATGCGGCTTCGGCCTGCCGGTAGCCGACGTAGAGCTTCGTGACGTCGCTGAACAGCAGGCTGATGCCCATGCAGGCCTTGTTCTGCCGCAGGGTGGTCAGCAGGGCGTTCCAGTCCTCGGAAAAGCCGGACTGCATGCGCACGTTTGCGTCGTTCCAGTCGCGGAAGAGGATGATGACGGACGAGCCGTACTGGAACACGCCGTAGTTTGCCAGCGGGCAGTGGGCGCGGAGCTGATTGGAGATGTGTGAGACTTTGAACAGGGTCGAGCTCTCGCACTGCACGAGGCCGATGCGGAACGTGCCCTGATAGGGAATGTTCAGCTGCGCGCAGCGGTCGTGGAAATATTCCGGCGAGTTCTGCTTCGGCCGGATCAGATCGTCGAGCAGCTGCTGCTGTTTGCCGAGCATGCCGGCGTCAAAAATGCCGTTGACTTTATAGTAATTTTCCAGCTCCTGCGTCAGGCAGGTGTAGAGCGAGATGTCGCGCTGCGTCGGCGGCACATCGAGAAAATAGCAGCCGATGAAGCAGTAGGCCGCGCCGTGATTCTTGTAGGAGCGGACGAGAAACGGGTACCCGCAGATGGTCTTTTCCGCCGGGTAGAGCACCGGCTGGACGCACTTGCGCTCGTCCTCATAGTAGCCCCAGCTTGCGATCTGGTTCATATCCTCACGGCTGTAATAGCCGCGCTGGAGCAGGTCGCGGAAATAGGGGATGTCATCGACGGAGCTGCGCGTGGAGCACACGATGTTGTATGCCGAGTCCGTGACGACGATCAGACAGTGCGGGAACGCCTTTTTGGCGATCTCAAAAAACGGCTCGTAGCCGCGCCGTTCGAGAGAGGCCTCCTTGATGGCAAACTCAAAGGCGTGAAACTGTGTAAAGAGGGTAATGAGCCGGTTGACGACCTCGTTGAGGTCGGTGTTTTCGTCAAGCAGGATGCCGTGCAGCGCATGATGGCACTGCAGCTGGGACGGCTTGGCCTTGAAAACGAAGCAGTGGTTTTCAAAAAGCTGCTTTTTCAGCTTTGGGAGCACTTTCGGTGTGCAGACATACAGCGTGTCCGGCTCCAGAATATCCGTGGGAGAGGTCAGAATCTGTACGCCGGTGAAGGTGAAATCGCCGTCGGTCTCTATCAGTTGTGCGCCGTATTCCGTCAGGGTTTCCAGGATCAGTTGCAAAGACAATTTCATTCAGAATCCACCACACTTCCATTTTTCTGTCCCCGGGACGGGGGCTGATTGCTGATTTGCAAAAAGGGGTGCCGTCCGGCACCCCTTTGGCCGGTCGTCCGGCAGTGATCTGCTTACTTGCTGAATTCCGCGAACAGCGCGTCGTTGTCCGCGCCGATGGATTTGCTCTGCGCGAAGTAGTTCTGCACGCCGACGCTCTCCATGTAGATCGGGATCTGCGGCTGATAGTAGTGCTTGCCGCTCTCGTAGGTGCCCTCGCCGAGGTAGCCGTTGGACAGGCACTGGTCGAGCTGCTCCTGCTCTTTGTACTTGTCGCCGATGCCGCGCAGCACGGTGCAGGGCACGTTGCCGGCCTGGAGCACGCTCATGATCTCGTCGGCGGTCTTTTTCTTTGCTTCCTCGATGCAGCGCGCCACGATGATGGCACAGTTGCCGTTGACGTTCAGCGCCGGGCGCGTGTTCACACGCTCGTCGTCGAGCATGTCCTCGATGTTGAAGGCTTTGCAGAAGACGGGGAAGTAGCGCTCGTACTCATTGACGAAGATCTGCACGAACTTGCCGTCCTTCGTCTCGAACGCCTGGCCCATGGGGCTCTGCGTGAAGCGGGAGCGCGGCCAGGGGTTGAAGTACTGCGTGCCGGAGTTGATCGCGGATGTGACCCAGTTGCCGGTGCCGTAGAGAGAGGCGGACACATAATCGCCCTTACCGGTACGCTCGCGGGCAAACAGCGCCGTCATGATCGCGCCGAACAGCGGCATGCCGGTCGTCAGGTCGCCCATGCCGGTCGGCGGGCAGATCGGGGAGTCGTCCGGATTCAGGCGCAGGTCGGAGATCAGGCCGTTCATGGCGAAGAATGCCACGGCGTCCAGGCCGGGGGCAGCGGACAGCGGGCCGTCCTTGCAGCCGTAGCCGGTGGCGTGCGCCATGACCAGGCGCGGGTATTTCTCTTTCAGGGTGTCATAGTCCAGGTTGTGCTTTTTCAGACCGCCGAGACGCATGCTCGTCAGGAATACGTCCGCCTTGGCGAGCATGTTGTGCAGCACGCGCTCGTGCTCGGGATCGTTGAGATCCATGTGCATGAATTCCTTGCCGCCGTTGAAGAGGTCGAACGAGGGGTTCTCGTTCGCTTCGATCGGCATGCCGCAGGTGCGGCCCCAGTAGCGAACCGAGTCGCCCGCTTTGCCGGTCTCGATCTTGACGACTCTGGCGCCGAGGCAGCGCAGAAACTCACCTGCGGAGGGGGCGGCCCAATAGGTCGTCAGCTCCACGACGAAAAGACCTTCGAGTGGTTTATTCATATTGTATCAACCTCCTGTATTTTTCAGTCCATCCTCATCGCACGCACGAAAGACAACAAAAATGCGCGAAAGTGACGAATGACTGCTTTTTAACAATTCCAATTATACAGGTGGCCGACTGCAAACGAAAAGGGCAGGAGTTACGAAAAAAGTGTGCGTATTTGCACAAAACCTGTGCAGAAACGACGATTGCATATCCCCGGGAACGCTTGAAATTCCAACAAAAAGCGCGACTGTGCAATCGCTCCGAAAACGCCGCCGTGAAAGTGACGATTCATGTGCAAAAACAACGACGGTCGTTTCTGGCGGAATGACGGTGTGCGTTTTTTTCAAGCACGTTAAAATATAAACGTTAAATCCGAAACGCGCAAGTAGGTTCTTTCCATTTTGGCCGTTTCGGGAGATAATTCATAATTTTATAAAGAATAGAACCATGAAAAAGAGGATCGGAGGGATCACCCATGCGGGAAATTGCTCAGAAGCTTTCACGGTGCAGCAGCTTTGGCGCGCTCATGGATGATGCGTTCGCGCGCTGCCCGGAGCGCGAGGCCATTGTATACGAGGACTGGCGGCTGACCTATGGCGACCTGGAGCGCTACATCCACCAGACGGCGCACTATCTGCGGCACCTCGGCGTGCGCAAGGGCAGCCGGGTCGCGATCCTGTCGCGCAACTGCCCGGAGTGGATCATTGCCGAGTTTGCGCTCTATCAGCTCGGCGCCATTGTGGTCAAGATCAACTGGCGGCTCACGCCGCCGGAGCAGGCGCGCATGCTCGCGCGCAATCAGGTGTCGGTCGCCTTTCTCAAGGCGGAGAAGCCGGAGTGGGGCGCGGAGCTCGAGCGACTGTGCGCGGACAGCGTACGCCTGATCCGGCTGGAGCCGGTCGACGGCCGCTCGGCGCTGTGCGCGCTCGTCAGCGGCGAGCCGGACACGCCGCCGGACGTGCCGGTCTCGCGTGACGATGTCGCCTGCCGCCTGCACACGAGTGGCACGACGGGGGAGCCGAAGTGCGTCGTCTACACGCACGGCGGCATGCTCCGCGAGATCGTGAGCATGCTGCAGGTCTATCCCTACCCGGACGGGCAGCGGTATCAGTTCATTGCGCAGCTGTTCCACTCGGCCGCCATCGGTGCGCACCTGTCGCTTGCGACCGGCGGCACGATGGTGCTCAAGGATCATTTCGCGCTTGAGGATTACATGCACACGCTCGTGTCCGAGCGCATCGAGTCCATCAGTGTCGTGCCGACGGTGCTCAAGTGGATCCTCGACGAGACGGACAACGGGGACTATGATCTCTCGCACCTCAAGACCGTCAACTATTCCACCTGCCCGATCCCGAAGGCGCTGCTGCAGCGCGCGATCGAGAAGCTGCACTGCAGCTTCTATCAGTCCTACGGCATGACGGAAATGGGCAGCACCGTCACAGCGCTGCTGCCGGAAGACCACCTGCGCGACGGCGGTAAGTACCTCTCGTCCGTCGGCCGGCCGATCCCCGGCGCGGCCGTGCGCATCGTCGCGCCGGACGGCAGCGATTGCCCGGCAGGCACCGCGGGTGAGATCTATGTGCGCGGCCCGGGCCGGATGCTGGAATATCTGGATGCGCCCGAGACGACGCACGCGGCGCTGGTCGGCGGCTGGTACCGCACGAAAGACATGGGCATGCTCGACGCGCAGGGGTACCTGTTCCTGAGCGGCCGTGCCGACGATCTCATTATTTCCGGCGGCGAGAACATCTATCCCGGAGAGGTCACCAATGTCATCATGCAGCTTTGCGACGACGTGGCCGAGGTCGCGGTCTACGGCGTGCCGGACGAGACCTGGGGCGAGCACGTGAAAGCGAGCGTTGTGCTCATGCCGGGCAGCCGGCTCACGGCGGAGGCGCTGCGCCAGTATTGCCGCGCGCATATGCCGACGTTCCGCGCGCCGAAGGAGATCGAGATCGTGCCGGAGCTGCCCAAGGGCGCGACCGGAAAAGTGCTCACGGCCGTGCTGCGCGCGCGCAGTGTCCAGGCGAGCTGACGCGCGCATCTTGTAGGCCGTGCCCATCCGGCGCACGGCGGCAACTGCTGTTTTTTGGAGAAATCAGCGTTGTGAAGCGACTGACGGTTTGCTATTGTGAAATCACAAACAACCAGACGCCGCACAGCGGCACACGTGAATATTTCAGGAGGTAATACCTATGATCCGTACCAAACTTACCGAAATGCTGGGGATCGAATACCCCATCGTGCAGGGCTGCATGCAGTGGATTTCCCGCGCACCGCTGGTCGCCGCCGTGTCGGAGGCCGGCGGCCTGGGGCTGCTGTCGTCGAGCACGTTTTCCTCGGCCGATGAGCTGCAGGCGGAGATCCGCAAGATCAAGTCCATGACGAGCAAGCCCTTTGCCGTCAACCTCACGCTCATGCCGTCGCTCGTCGTGCCGGACTATGCGGGCTACATCCGCGTCTGCGCCGAAGAGGGCGTCAAGGTCATGGAGACCGCCGGCCGCCCGCCGAAGGACGACATGGTGCGCGCCATCAAGGACGCCGGCATGGTGCTCATCCACAAGTGCACCACCGTCAAGCACGCGCTCAAGGCGCAGTCGCTCGGCGCGGACATGGTCGTCGCCGACGGCTTTGAGTGCGCCGGCCACCCGGGCGAGAACGATCTCGGCACCATGGTGCTCACGCCGCGCTGTGTGGAGGCGCTTGACATTCCGGTCATCTGCGCCGGCGGCGTTTCGACCGGCCGCCAGATGGCAGCCGCGCTCATGCTCGGCGCCGAAGGCGTGTACATGGGCACCCGCTTCCTGCTGTCTGAGGAGTGCCCCGTGCTCCCGGCCGTGAAAAACTACCTCGTCGAGCACGCCAACGAGATGGAGACGATCCTGCTTCTGCGCTCGTTCCAGAACTCCACGCGCATGTATAAGAGCGAAGTCGCCAAGCGCGTCTTTGCCAAGGAGCAGGCCGGCTGCGAATTCAAGGATGTGGCCGAGGACATGGCCGGAAAGACGGCCTGCAAGATGTTCTTCGAGAACGCGGACGTGGAAAACTGCGGCGTCATCTGCTGCGGCCAGACGTCCGGCCTGATCCACGATGTGCTGCCCGTGCAGACCATCATCGGCCAGATGATGCACGAGTGCGAGGCGACCATCGCAAAGTTCGCCTGACTTTGGTAATCCCCCCATTCCCTTCTTTTTTCTTTGGAGCGGCTCGGCCCCCGGGCCGGGTCGCTCCCCCCTTATTATCAGAAATGGAGATCCGATCATGTTCTATTCGTTTCATGGAAAATGCCCGCGCGTCGATCCCACGGCGTTTGTCAGCGCCAGCGCCGAGCTTATCGGCGATGTGACGGTTGGCCCGCGGTGCTATATCGGTCCCGGCGCCGTGATCCGCGGCGATGCCGCCGAGATCATTCTCGAGGAGGAGGTCGCGGTGGAAGACGGCGTCATCATCCATGCCGGCGGGGCGGACAAGCGCTGCCTGCTGTCCCGGCGTGTGACCATCGGTCACGGGGCGATCGTCCATGCGCGCTATCTCGGCCCGGAGGCCAGCATCGGCATGGGCGCGGTGCTCAGCCTTGGGTGTGCGATCGGTGCCGGCAGCGTCGTGGCGGAGTCCGCGCTCGTGCCGCAGGGCAAGTCCGTTCCGCCGGAGACGCTCGTTGCCGGCATCCCGGCCAAGCCTCTGCGCCCGCTCACGCAGGCGGACCGCGAGAGCTGGCAGGCCACGAAGGACTGGTATGTCCGGCTCACGGCGGCGTACCTGGATCCGAATCATTTCTTTCCCGTTGCACCGCGGGAGGCGTGAGCACGATGGATTGGCGTGAGATCTATGCGCGCAGGCTCTGCACGCCGGAGCAGGCGGCGGCGCTGATCGCGCCCGGCGACCGCATCTTTGCCGGCGGCGCCGGTAGCTTCCCGGCCGTGCTGATCGACGCGGTGAGCGACCGCGCGGAGCTGCGCGGCATCCCGGTCGTGACCGTCGTCAACGGCACGGAGAGCCGCGCCCTGTCCGACCCGGTCTGCTTTGCGCGCACGCCGTATCACTCCCTGTTTCTCGGCCGCGCCGACCGCAAGTTTCAGCAGCGCGGCGGCCTGCACGAAAACTCCGTGCAGTTTCACCAGACCGTGCGCGCAGCGCGCGAGGTCTACCGTGTCAATACGCTGATGCTCGAGGTGTCCGAGCCGGATGCGGACGGGTATCTGTATTACGGCCCGCGCGGCACGGCCTGGAGTTCGCTCGATACACAGGTCGAAAAGCGCATCTATCAGGTCAACGCCTTTCAGCAGCGCACCCGCGGCGAGCACCATCGCATCCATGTCTCGGAGGTTACGGCGCTCTGCCGCGCGGATCATCCGCTCAATACCTATCATTATAAAGCGCCCGATGCACTCGATGCGCGCATTGCCGCGCACATCCTGCCGCTCGTCCGGGACGGCGATACGCTGCAGGTCGGCATCGGCGGCATTCCCAACGCCGTCGCCTACGGGCTGCATGGACGCAAACGGCTCGGGATTTACACGGAGGTGCTCACACAGGCGCAGCTGCGCCTGATGGCCAGCGGCGCGGTCGATCTCGATCGGGTCGAGGCGTCCATCGTGCTCGACGCGGCGGGGCATCTGGATGATTTTGCGCTCGCGCACATCCGCATGATCCCGGTGGACGTGCTCAACGATCCGTTCCGTGCCGCGCAGCAGCCGGGGCTTATCTCGGTCAACGGCTGCCTGATGGCCGATCTGACCGGGCAGGTCTGCGCCGAGGCCATTGACGGCCGGCAGTATTCCGGCGTCGGCGGTCAGCTCGATTTTGTCCGCGCCGCGGCGCGTTCTGTCGGCGGACGGAGTTTTCTGTGCCTGCATTCCACGCACGAAGCGCCCGACGGGACGCTCACGTCCAACATTCGCGCGCATCTTCCGTCCGGTGCAGTCGTCACGACGCCGCGCAGCGATGTCATGTACATCGTCACGGAGTGGGGCGCGGCCGATCTGCACAATCAACCGCTGGAGACGCGCATCTGCGCCATGATCCGCATCGCGCATCCGCGCTTTCGCTGCGCGCTCGCACAGGAGGCAGTCGCCTGGGGACAACTGTCACCGGAGTGCGCCGCGCAATTTGATACACAACCCGAACCAGAGGAGGAGGAAACCACATGAACCCCGCATACGAACCGCTGTTTACACCGTTTTCGATCCGCAATACGCGCATTAAAAACCGCTACTTCATGGCCGCCATGGGCACCGTTACGCACAACGATGAGGACGGTGCCTACCTGCCGGACGCCGTGGACTATTTCGTCCGCCGCGCCGCCGGCGGCGTCGGCCTGATCATCACGGGCGCCAACTGGGTGGACAACAACATTGAGGTCCACAGCCCCGGTTCTTTCCCGTGCCCGACGATCTGCCCCGGGAAATACATCAAGGCTGCGCGCGAGCTGACCGACCGCGTGCACGCCTTTGACACCAAGATCTTCGTGCAGCTCACGGCCGGCCTTGGCCGCAGCGCCATGCCCGCCATGATCCATGACCGCAAGTTTGTCGCGCCGAGTACGATCAGCAACCGCTGGAACCCGCGCATCGAGTGCCGCGAGCTGACGACGGAGGAGGTCGAGCGGCTTGTGGAGCAGTTCGGCGTGTCGGCCGCTATCGCCAAAAAGTGCGGATATGACGGCGTTGAGGTGCATGCCGTGCACGAGGGCTATCTGCTCGACTGCTTTGCCATGTCGCTGTTCAACAAGCGCACGGACAAGTACGGCGGCGATCTCAACGGCCGCCTGCGCTTCGCCATCGAGATCGTGCAGAAGATCAAGCAGTACTGCGGCGAGGATTTCCCGGTCATCCTGCGCTTTTCGCTCAAGAGCTATATCAAGGATCTGCGTCAGGGCGCGGTGCCGGGTGAGACGTTCACCGAGCTCGGCCGCGATACAGACGAGGGCCTGCAGGCGGCCAGGATCCTGGTCGATGCGGGCTACGACGCGCTCGATGTCGATGCCGGCACCTACGATAGCTGGTACTGGGCGCATCCGCCGATGTACTTTGACAAGGGCGTCTATCTGCCGTTTGCCGAGCAGGTCAAGCAGGTCGTGGACGTGCCTGTGCTGGCTGCCGGACGCATGGACGATCCGGATCTGGCGGCGCAGGCGCTGCGAGACGGCCGCTGCGACATGATCGGTCTGGCGCGTCCGCTCCTGGCCGAGCCTGACTACGTCCGCAAGGTGCGCAACGACGAGCTCGCGCTCATCCGTCCGTGCCTGTGCTGCCACGAGGGCTGCTTCGGCCGCGCGTTTGACGGCGCGGTCGGCTCCTGCGCGGTCAACCCCGAGTGCGCGCGCGAGCGGCTCGTCGGCATCGCGCCCGCAGCGGAGAAAAAGCGCGTGGTCGTTGTCGGCGGCGGGCCTGCCGGCCTGGAGGCGGCGCGCGTGAGCGCGCTGCGCGGCCATGATGTCACGCTGCTCGAAGCGAGCGATGCCCTCGGCGGCGCGCTCAAGCCGGCCGGTGTGCCGCACTTCAAGCAGGCGGATCGTGATCTTGTTGCCTGGTATGCCGCCACGCTTGCGCATCTGGGCGTGGACGTGCGCCTGAATACACGCGCGGATAAGGCGCTGCTCGATTCCCTCAAGCCGCAGACGGTGTTCGTCGCCGAGGGCAGCACGCCCAGAACGCTGGCATTGCCCGGTGCGGACGGAGACAATGTGGTCAGCGCGCTCGACGTGCTCGAGGGCAAGGCGAAAGCCGGCAAGTCGGTCGTCATCATCGGCGCGGGACTCGTCGCCTGCGAACTGGCGCTGCACCTGGTGCAAAACGGCCACACCGTCACGCTGCTCGCCCGGCGCAAGCTCCTGCGCTCGGCCAAGCTGCCGGCCATGAATGAGCTCATGCTGCGCGACCTGCTCGTGTTCCACGGCGTGCACATCGTCGAGGGCGCGGCGCTGGAATCCGTCGATGCCAAGGGCGTTTATTACGAGGTCGAGGGCGTGCCCGCGCTGGCGGAGGGTGACACGGTCATCACAGCGGTCGGCATGGAGGCCAACCATGCGCTCTTTGACGCGATCCGCGATGACTATGAGACCGTGCTCGCGCTCGGCGACGGCCGCCGTGTGCGCAACATCTTCGGCGCCATCTGGGATGGCTACGAGGCGGCACGCAGTCTGTAATTGCGATCCAAATACGTTTGCCCGGGCAGGTTCCACCTGCCCGGGCGTTGTGCTTGCATCCGGCGGCTGTGCATGATAAAATCATACATCTTTTATTTGAATGGAGAGACCATTATGCTCTATACCTTTGGCGGGAAAGCCCCGCAGGTCGACCCGACAGCGTTCGTCAGTGCGAGCGCGGAGCTCATCGGCGATGTGATTGTCGGCCCGCGCTGCTATATCGGCCCTTATGCCGTCATCCGCGCCGACGCCTCGCGCATCGTCCTCGAGGAGGAGGTCGCGGTCGAGGACGGCGTCATCATCCACACCGGCGGGGAAGATCCCGTCGTGACCATTTCGCGCCGCGTGACCATCGGCCACGGCGCGATCATCCACGCGCGTGTGATCGGGCCGGAGGCCAGCATCGGCATGGGCGCGGTGCTCAGCCTCTGCAGCGAGATCGGCGCGGGCAGCATCGTGGCCGAGTCGGCGCTCGTGCCGCAGGGCAAGATCATTCCGCCGGAGACGCTCGTCGCGGGCGTGCCCGCAAGGCCGCTGCGCGAGCTGACCGACAAAGACCGCACCGACTGGCGCGGGACGAAGGACTGGTACGTGCGCATGGCGGCACAGTATCTCGACCCGGACAACTATCATCCGGTCAAGTGACGGCTTGAAATGCCTGGGCACCCATGCTATAATAAACTGCTATGTCAGCCGCGGCCGCGGCTGGGAAACGAAGGAGATGCTCGGATCTATGAAACTCGGTATCGTCGGCCTGCCGAACGTCGGCAAGTCCACGCTGTTCAACGCCATTACGAACGCGGGCGCGGAAGTCGCCAACTATGCGTTCTGCACCATCAACCCGAACGTCGGCATGGTCTCCGTGCCGGATGCGCGGCTGGATTATCTGGCTGAGATGTATCAGCCGAAGAAAAAGACCCCCGCGGTGATCGAGTTTGTCGACATCGCCGGCCTCGTCAAGGGCGCGTCCAAGGGCGAGGGCCTCGGCAACAAGTTTTTGTCCAACATCCGCGCCACGGATGCGATCGTGCACGTCGTGCGCTGCTTTGACGATGAAAACGTCATGCACGTCGAGGGTTCGACCGACCCGCTGCGCGACATTGAGATCATCGACCTCGAGCTCATCATGGCGGACATCGAGATGGTCCAGCGCCGCATCGACAAGGCGGCCAAGGCCGGCAAGAGCGGCGACAAGGCCTGCCTGCACGAGGCGGATGTGTTCCGCGGCCTGCTCGAGCATCTCAACGACGGCAAGAGCGCCCGCACCTATGACTGCAGCGACGAGGATCGTGCCCTGCTCGAGACGAGTGACCTGCTGAGCATCAAGCCCGTCATTTACGCCGCCAACCTCGACGAAAATACATTCGCCGCCGGGTATGAAGATTGCAGGTACTATCAGCAGGTGCGCGATCTGGCTGCGTCTCAGGGCGCGCAGGTGCTGCCCATCTGCGCGAAGGTCGAGCAGGAGATCGGCGAGCTCGAGCCCGACGAGCGCGCCATGTTCCTCGAGGAGCTCGGCATCGAAGAGTCCGGCCTCGACCGGCTCATCCAGTGTTCGTACAGCCTGCTGGGGCTCATTTCGTTCCTGACGTGCGGCAGCGATGAGTGCCGCGCCTGGACGATCACGCGCGGCACGAAGGCGCCGCAGGCCGCCGGCAAGATCCACTCGGACTTCGAGCGCGGCTTTATCCGCGCTGAGATCGTCGCGTTCGACGACCTGAAAGCCTGCGGCAGCATGGCCGTCGCCAAGGAGAAAGGCCTCGTCCGCTCCGAGGGCAAGGACTATGTCATGCACGACGGCGACGTGACGCTCTTCCGCTTCAACGTCTGATCTTTCTGGAAAACGACGAACCGCACGCGGCAAAACGCCGCGTGCGGTCATTTCTTATTCCGTTGTGTCGCCGCCGCGCAGGCGGCCGAATTTCCCGTGCAGACGCTCGCCGAATTTCGGCGGCTGCGCGGGGCGCTCCAGCAGGAAGATGCCGCAGTCTGCACAGTACCGGCAGTCGGCAAAGCTGCCTTCCCAGATCCCGTGGCTCACCACGAGATCGCCGTCCTCGTCCGCGCGAAAGGATATGGACTTTTCCTCCTGACTCCAGATGATCTGCCGCGCGCTCTGCAGATAGCCGGAGAGCAATTCCCTGCCGCAGTAGGGGCATTTGTCGCCTATGGTCATGGTGGTGCGCTCCTTTCTGTTATCGGTTGGACTTCCAGATTCAGTATAGCACGGACTGTCTGCATTTGGCAAGCGATCCGTGCAGCGTTTCATGCACAAACGGCGGCATTTCCGGCCGGATTTCGTATGAAATTGTGCTTGACAGGGGATAACAGTCGGTGTTACGATGATACCGTTCAAAAGGCAATGACGGGACTTGCACCCGAGTGAGGACGGACAGAGAATGGCGGTCATAGGCTGTGAGCCGCCTGCGGCACCCCTCCGGCGCAGACCTTCCCCGAGCCGATCGCCCGAACCTTGCAGTAAGGCGACCCGTGCGGCGCGCGTTACAGCGCCAACTGAGGGAAACTCAGGGTGGAACCGTGTGATTTCAGCACCCCTGTGCCGCGAGGCGCAGGGGTGTTTTTAGTTTAGGAGGAGACATTATGGACGATCAGTACACCTTTGAAAACAAGACCTACAGAGATACCTACCGTCACACCACCAGCCACATTCTCGCCCAGGCCATGAAGCGCCTGTACCCCGAGGTGAAGCTGGCCATCGGCCCGGCCATCGAGGACGGTTTCTATTACGATTTTGACAGCCCCCAGCCGTTCACGCCCGAGGTGCTCGAAAAGCTCGAGGCCGAGATGCGCAAGATCTGCAAGGAAAAGCTGCGTCTCGAGCGCTTTGAGCTCCCGCGCGCCGAAGCGCTGAAGTTCATGGAGGAGCGCGATGAGCCGTACAAGGTCGAGCTCATCAACGACCTGCCGGAGGATGCCGTCATCTCCTTCTACCGTCAGGGCGAATTCGTCGACCTCTGCGCCGGTCCGCATCTGGACTCCACCGGTCGCGTCAAGGGCAATGCCATCAAGCTCACGAGCGTCACCGGCGCCTACTGGCGCGGCGACAGCAACCGCAAGATGCTCCAGCGCATTTACGGCACCTGCTTCCCGAAGAAGGAGGAGCTCGATGCGTATCTGGCCCGCATCGAAGAGGCCAAGAAGCGCGACCACCGCAAGCTCGGCAAGGAGCTCGGCCTGTTCACGTTCATGGACGAGGGCCCGGGCTTCCCGTTCTTCCTGCCCAACGGCATGGTGCTCAAAAACCAGCTCATCGACTACTGGCGCGAGATCCATAAGAAGGCCGGCTATGTCGAGATCTCGACGCCGATCATGCTCAACCAGGATCTCTGGCACCGCAGCGGCCACTGGGATCACTATAAAGATAATATGTATACGACCGTCATCGACGATGTGCCGTTCGCGCTCAAGCCGATGAACTGCCCTGGCGGTATGCTGGTCTATAAGTCCCAGCCGCACTCCTACCGTGACCTGCCGCTGCGTGTCGGCGAGCTCGGCATCGTGCACCGCCATGAGCTGTCCGGCGCCCTGCACGGCCTGTTCCGCGTCCGCTGCTTCACGCAGGACGATGCGCACATCTTCATGACGCCCGATCAGGTCAAGGACGAGATCAAGGGCGTGGCCAAGCTCATCGACGATGTGTACTCGCTCTTCGGCTTCAAGTACCACATGGAGCTGTCCACCATGCCGGAGGATCACATCGGCACGGACGAGCAGTGGGAGGTTGCGACAAACGGCCTCGTCTCCGCGCTCAACGAGCTTGGCAAGCCCTATGTCATCAACGAGGGCGACGGTGCGTTCTACGGCCCGAAGATCGACTTCCATCTGGAAGACAGCCTCGGCCGCACCTGGCAGTGCGGCACGATCCAGCTGGATATGCAGATGCCCGAGCGCTTTGACCTTGAGTATGTCGGCGCTGATGGCGAGAAGCACCGCCCCGTCATGATCCACCGCGTGTGCTTCGGCTCCATCGAGCGTTTCATCGGCATCCTCACCGAGCATTACGCCGGCGCGTTCCCGCTGTGGCTCGCGCCCGTGCAGGTCAAGGTCATGCCCATCACCGACCGCACGAACAACTACGCCAAGCACGTTGCCGACCGTCTGGAGAAGGCTGGCCTGCGCGTCGAGACCGACCTGCGCAACGAGAAGATCGGCTACAAGATCCGCGAGGCGCAGAGCCAGAAGATCCCGTACATGCTCGTCCTCGGCGATAAGGAAGCGGAAAACGACACCATCTCCGTGCGCACCCTCTCCGGCGAGCAGAGCGTTGAGGGCCTCTCGGACTTCATCGCGCGCCTGCAGGCGGATGTCAAGTCGCGCAAAAGCTGATATTTCAAATTTGACCGTATAAGAAAAAACGCTCCTTCGCAGACTAGAACCAAACGTCTGCGAAGGAGTTTTGTATATGCAGAAACGATCCAAACGCTTGTGTCTCGCACTCGCGGTACTGCTCTCGGTGAGCATGGTGCTCGTTGCGCTTGTCCCGGCTGTCGAGGCGGCCTCGTACAAAAAAGGCTCCAGT